>UQWS01000004.1 GCA_900544875.1 uncultured Collinsella sp.
GGGGCCGCGGGGGCGTTCGGCTAGGTGCGGGAACGGCCTATTTGCTCAATGTGTTCGGCTGAGATCGGAAATCAACCACGATCAAACGCCCAGACCCACCAACGCATCACGTGGGCCTGCGAGCCGTCCGGCCGTCCGCACGCCTGGTTCTCCAGATACAACTCGGTCGCATGCCCGCCAAAACGAACCTTATACGTTGCCGTACGAACACCGTGAACCGTTAAGCCAAAGCCCGTGGACGAGACAATCTCGTCAATCGTAAAGCAACGACCGTCGACCCAGCAGACGGTGACCGGCACGACCTGTCCGCCCGCGAGGATGCGAGCCACGACGTCCACATACTGCTTGTGTACGCGCCGAGTTTTGCCATCTGTCTGTCGATATTCCATGCCTCCTATTATCGAACGCATGTTTGCATGTTGTAAAGCGAACAGACTGTGGTTTTGGAGTGTCGTAGCAATCGCACGTGTCCGCATGGCGTGTTAGCAAAAAAAACACCCGCGGTCAACAGGGCTAATATTCAATTTTAGTGCCAAAAAGTTCACTTCTCTCATCAGAACTCGGTAAAGAAACCCGCAGGAGGTGATACGATTTATCATGTTTTTGTAACGTGCCTGCAAACTTCGAGAAAGCCCATATATGGACGTAACGTTCTCAACCTTCCTCGGCCAAATTGTGTCGAACCCAGTCCTTGCCGTCACCGTGATCCTCGCGTTGGGCGCCATCTTCGTCAATGGATGGACCGACGCGCCCAACGCCATCGCGACCTGCGTCACTACGCGTTGCATGCCCGCCCGCGCCGCCATTCTCATGAGCGCCGCATTCAACTTCCTCGGCGTGCTCATCATGACGCACTTTAATGCGAGCGTCGCCAACACCATCTCACATATCGTCGACTTTGGCGGAAACAGCACCATGGCGCTCGCCTGTCTGTGCGCGGCGCTGTTCTCCATCGTCGTCTATGGCGCCACAGCGTCGCGTTTTGGCATCCCCACCTCGCAAAGCCACAGCCTTATCGCCGGCCTGACCGGTGCCGCTATCGCCCTCGGCGGCGCGAGCAGCGTCAACGTCCACGAGTGGATGAAGGTCATCTACGGCCTGGCGCTCTCCATCGGCCTGGGCTTTGTCATGGGCTGGGTCCTGTGCAAACTCGTCTCGATTCTTTTCGCCGCCGCCAACAGGCGACGTGCCAATGTCTTCTTTAAATACGCTCAGATCGCGAGCGCTGCGGCCATGAGCTTTATGCACGGCGCGCAGGATGGACAGAAGTTCATCGGCGTGCTCTTTTTAGGCGTGGCCTTCGCAAACGGCCAGACCAGCGTCGGCGATGCCGGCATCCCCATCTGGATTATGCTGCTGTGCTCGGCCACTATGGGTATCGGTACCAGCGTGGGCGGTGAGCGCATCATCAAGTCCGTCGGCCAGAGCATGGTTAAGCTCGAGAAGTATCAGGGCTTCTCCGCCGACCTCGCGGGCGCCGCGAACCTGC
Organism: uncultured Collinsella sp.; assembly: GCA_900544875.1. GTDB lineage: Bacteria > Actinomycetota > Coriobacteriia > Coriobacteriales > Coriobacteriaceae > Collinsella. Next base: position 1,490 of record UQWS01000004.1, read on the forward strand.
TGCTTGCCACCCTTACCGGCATCCCCGTGTCCTCCACACACATCAAGACCTGCGCCATCATGGGCGTCGGTGCCGTCAAGCGCCTCTCGGCCATCAACTTCGGCGTCGTCAAGGACATGATGTTCACCTGGTTCTTCACCTTCCCCGCCTGCGGACTCATCAGCTTTGTCATGGCCAAGCTGTTCATGATGTTCCTCTAATCAAACCGAACGTCCATCCGGACCGCAACACTTCGCCCACCCGTCTTCGCCTCGAAAGGACCCACCCATGGCAAAGAAACCCGATTCGTTCTACTTTGACAACTACGTCGCTTGCGCCGACCTCGCCGTCCAGGCCGCAGAGCTGCTCACCAAGATTTTTGAGAACTTCGATCCCGCGCAGATTCACGACATGCTCAATAAGATGCATGCGATTGAGCATGCGGCAGACAAGAAGCACCACGAGCTCGAAGACGCCCTGCTCACCGCCTTTATCACCCCGCTCGAGCGCGAGGATCTGGATCTGATGAGCTGCGCGCTCGACACCGTGCTCGACCGTATTGAGGGCGTCGTGCAGCGCGTCTACTTCACCAACATTCAGAGCATCCATCCCGATGCCATCGTGATCGCCCACAAGGTGACTGACGCCTGCCGCGCCATGAAAGACCTGATGGTCGAGCTTCCCAACTACCGCAAGTCCAAAACGCTGCGCGAGCTGGTCATCCAGATCAACACCATCGAGTCCGAGGCCGACGAGCTCTACATCAACGCCATGCGCAACCTGCACGTTAACGGCAAGGATCCGCTCGAGGTCATCGCTTGGCGTGACGTCTACGCCTTCCTGGAGTACTGCGCCGACTGCTGCGAGAATGTGGCCGATGTCGTGGATTCGATTGTCATGAAGAACAGTTAATTGGGGGTACGTATCCCACCGGTCGCGGGCCCGACCACTAATACCTTTTTCACTCCGGCTGCAAGCAGAGTCGTTCAAAAGCGGTTAATTAGTGGTACGCGTCCCACCGGCGAAGGCCCGGCACCTATTTGCTTTCTCACTCCGGCTGCGTGGCAGAGTCGTTCGAAAGTAAATAGGTGTCGGGCCTTCGCCTTACGTATCACCATTGGGAACCTGGGCTAATAGGCGGAATGCATGGTGGCTTTGGTTGAAAGCGTCTTTGGCATCAGTCATGACTTTGGGCAGCGCTGAGCGTTTGGCTGAATGTTGCTCTGGGTACCCTTTGGTTGTCTTTTATTTCGTTATTAAATTGTTGGAGGGCTTGTATGTCTTATTTGGATCTGGCTCGGGGTCGGTATTCTTGTCGTGAGTTTGAAGATCGGGCTGTGGAGCAGGCTGTGGTGGATGCCATTGTTGAGGCTGGGCGTATTGCTCCTTCTGCTTGTAATAATCATCCAACCCGTGTGATGGTGTTGGATACGCCTGAGCTTCTGGAGAAGGCTGCTGCTTGTCAGCCTCGGTTTGCTCGTGATGGATCTATCTTTGGCGCTCCGCTCATCTTCCTTATTTGTAGCGTTACCGAAGACGCTTGGGTGCGCCCGTATGACCAGATGAATTCCAGTGAAATCGATACGTCCATAGTGTGCGATCAGATGATGATGGAGGCCACCGAGCAGGGCCTGGGAACGTGCTGGGTATGCCATTTTAAGCCCGAGGTGGCACAGGAGCAGTTCAACCTGCCCGAGGGCGTCTATCCCTATCACATGCTCGTCTGTGGCTATCCTGCCGACCACATCGCCGATCCCGAGCATCGCGAGGCCCGCACCATTCCCCTCCCCGACTTCCTCCTCAAGTAGATTTTTAGGACATGCCTCAAAACCTACCTTTTACCGCTCACCCGTTCGCCGAGCTCCACGCCACTATGTTCAGGGCTTGGTTTTTTATGTTGCGCGCCCCGGTACAGTCATAAAAAAGGACCCGCAAGCTGCGGGTCCTTTCTAGGCACTAAATTGTAGGCCGAATGTTAGTCCAGGTCGTCAGCGGCAAAGTTGTCGATCGGGGCGAAGGGATCGGCCACAGGGACAACCGGGTCAGCGACGGGCAGCGGCTCGGCGGGAACAGTCACCGCAGGAGAAGCGGCAGAACCGACCGGCGTGGAGGCCATGAGGTCGGCCGGGAAGGAGTTCTGGGCATCGTCCATGAAGTGCTGGATGAGCTTGAGATACTCGGCCTTGAACTCCTCACGAGAAGCCTTGAGACGATCGATCTCCTCGAGCTCGGCCTGCTTTTCGGTCAGAGCCTGGCGGATAACCTCGCGGGCCTTGGCGTCAGCCTCGTTGCGAATACGCTCAGCGTTCTCATTGGCATCGTTGACGATGGTCTCAGCGGTCTGCTGGGCAGCGATCAGGGCAGCGGAAATCTGGCGCTCCTGAGCGGAGAAGTCAGGGGCGGGAGCAGCCACGGGGGCGGCAGGAACGGCCTGGGCGGGGGCATCCTGAGCCTGGGCAAGCTGAGCCTGCGCATCGGCAAGCTGCTGCTCGGTAGCAGTCAGACGACCCTTAAGGTCGACGATCTTAGCGAGCATAGCGTCAACCTCGGAGGACAGCGTCTCCAAGAAGACGTCGACCTCAGCAGGATCGTAGCCACGCTTGGCCTCAGAGAAAGTCTGAGCCTGGATGTCTGCAGGGGTAATAGCCATAACAAGTCTCCTTTTTCATCGCCTCGGCGCTACACGCCCGACGTAAGTTACTAAGTCAGTTCTACACGAGTATACCTATAAGAAGCTGCAGAACCAGCCTCTGCACCAACTGCAACGCAATAATCGCAACGACCGGCGAAAAATCGATACCGCCCATCGGCGGAATGAAACGACGGAACAGGTTAAGCCACGGACCGCACACGCTATCAAGCACCGCGGCAATATCCTGAAGCAAACCACCCTGCTTCATGGGAATCCACGTCATAAAGCAGTAGACGACAATGAGCGTGGAATAGAAGTTGAACAGCGTGTTGACCAGCTGGACGATAGTGTAGATGTTGATGGGAATCTCCTCGTCTTGTCTTTACTTGAGGTAGCCGTCGGCACGAAGCTTCTTGAGATCGGAATCTTTGACCTCGCAACCGGCGGGCAGCACCATGAACACGCGGTCGCCCACCTCCTTGACCGTGGCACCCAGACCGCAGGCAAAGCCGTAAGAGAAGTCCAAGACGCGCTTGGCAACTTCGGTGCGTACGCCCACAAAAATCAGTGCGACAGGCTGCTTGGTGCGAACGCGGCGCACCACGGTCTCCACGTCGTCATAGCTCTCGGGGCGCAGGACATAGGCCGGCAGCTGCGGCGTGGCGTTGATGATATTGCTCGCATAGGCCGAGGCATCGCTCGGTGCAGGCGCGGGCGCAGCGGCGGCACGGGCGCGGGTGTTCTCGGCGTAGCTCGACGGCGTGTCATAAGCACCAGGACGATAACCGCTCGCAACACTGTCCTGCGAGCGCGAAGGCGGGTTATACGTCGTGGCATGGCGAGAGTCATCGCCGACCAGCTGTCCGGAGCGTGTATACACGGCAACCGACTCAGCTTCACCACGGCGCGTCTGACCAAGCAGGCCGTTGCTCGGCTCGTCTTGGGTGTAGAAGCCCTCGCCCGAAGCACCGCTGTAGCCGTTGCCCTGATAGCCATCGTCATAGCCATCATCGTAGCCGTAGTCGTCGTCCTGGCCATAACCCTGGTCGTAACCCTGCTGGCCGCCCAGGTGCATCTTATTTTTAATCTCGTCAAGGAAGCCCATGGTTGTGTCCTCTCGCGGTTTAGTGCAGGCGCCCCGATAATCAGTGCGCACTTCAGAGCCTTATTTTACTGCAAACTCCGGGCTAAATACTACCCTGCCCAGGCGAACGAGCGTAGAGCCCTCCTCAAGGGCAGACTCAAAGTCCTCGCTCATGCCGCAGGAAAGCTCAGGCAGGTTCAAATCGGGATGCGCTGCCTCCAGCTCATCCCTCAGCTCACGAAGCCCCGCAAAGGTGCGGCGTGCCACATCCTTATTCCCCCGGGGCGCCATAGTCATAAGCCCCTGCACGCAAATTCCCTCAAGTTCCGCAAGCTCACCCGCGGCGGCGCGAATCCCATCGGGCGAAAAGCCTCCCTTCGACTCCTCACCACTCACATTGACCTCAATGAGCACACGCTGGGGGCCGGCGAGCTCACCTGCCTCAATCTTGCGGACAGCACGGCTCGAGATCGCCTGCGCCAGATGCAGCGAACCCACCGAGTGAATCAGCTCGGCTGAGCCCAGCACCGCATTGATCTTATTGGTCTGCAGGTTGCCGATCATATCGAAGCGCACCTCGGGCAGCTCCGGATGCTCCGCCAGACCCGTGAGCTTGCGAACCAGCTCCTGCGGGCGGTTCTCGGCAAAATGGCGATACCCCGCCTGGATGGCGGCAACGGTCTCATCGACACCAACGGTCTTGGACACGGCAATGAGGCTCGCGGCGTCGTGGGGACGGCCTGCGCGATCGAGCGCCGCATAAAAACGTTCCAGAATCTGCTCGCGGCGAGCGCGCATCAAGTCCAAATAGTTATCCATTGCTAATCGCCTCCGCTGACAGCCAAACAAGTAGTCCCATGCTAACGCAAGAGCGCGGCCCCGCATGTGCAAGGCCGCGCTCACTTAGGTATTTACAATCTTTCGACGAACGGGGTTACTTACTCCTCGTCGTCCTCGCCATCGTCCTCGTCCTCAAGATGATCGAGCAGGTAGCGAAGTCCCTCGCTGACCTCGTTAGCGGGCACCTTGGCAACGTAGCGCGCATCGACGGCGGGCCTCATGATGACGCCCTCGCCCGAAGGCACGCGCATGCTCTCGAGCTCGTCCTCGTCCGTGCGGGCGATATCGCCGGCATTCATGCGCTGACCAGTCAGCAGGAAGGTCAGGCGGCAGGCGGCATCGATGGAAATCGAGGCGATGCGATCGAGGTAGCGCGAAACCATGATGGCGCGGCGCAGATCGTCATAGTTGCTGTCGTCGTCCATAAAGTCGCCCGTATCCATACGGTTAAAGGTGCGGAAGAACTTCTCGTAGGCGGCATGCACTGGCTCGTCCTCGACGGCCAAGTTGCAGATGATGGACATGTCGTTGGTGACGAGCGCGGAAAGCGAAGAGCCCAGCACCTGGTAGACGGCCTCAGCCTCGGCCTCGACCGTGCCGACAAGCTCCTTGGGCAGCGAGATGTCGGCCTTGATCATATGACGCGTGGCGCGGCAAATCTGGCGAACCTTATCGGTCATGCGCTGCAGGTTAAAGTCGACGTAGATGATCGTCTGCAGCAAGCGGAAGTCGGAGGCGACCGGTGACTGCGTGGCAATCAGGTTGTAGCAGACGGCCTCCAGGTTGGCGCAGCGTGCGTCAATCGAAAGCGTGCGCTTCTTGGTCTTGGTGGCGAGCTTGCGGTCGTCGGTCACATAGGCCTTCACGGCATCGTGGAGGGCCAGATCGACGGCCTCGTAGATGCTCAGCATCTCGTGACGGGCCTCGATGAGCTGACGGGAAAACAGTTTGCGCATGGTTCACTCCAATCAGTTGGGTGCGGTCATGCCGCCCGCACAGTGAATACGCACCGGACCAGATCCGATCGGCTTGGGACTAGTCGCACCGATCAGCCAAAGCGGCCGGTGATATAGTCTTCCGTCCGCGAGTCCACCGGGCTGGTGAAGATCGCGTCGGTTTGACCATACTCGATGAGCGTGGCGGGCTCGCCGGCAACTTCCTGCAAGAAGAATGCGGTGTAGTCGCTAATGCGAGCTGCCTGCTGCATTGAATGCGTGACGATGATGATCGTCATCTCGGGCGCCAGCTCGGCCATCAGATCCTCGACCTTAGAGACGGACGTGGGGTCGATGGCGGAGCAGGGCTCGTCCATCAGCAGGACATCGGGCTGCACCGCAAGCACGCGCGCGATGCACAGACGCTGCTGCTGACCGCCCGAGAGCGCCAAACCATCCTTGTTGAGCTGATTGGATACCTCTTTCCAGAGGTTGGCGCGCTTGAGCGATTCTTCCACGATGTCATCGAGGTCGCTTTTGCTAGTCACGCCCTGCAGACGAGGGCCAAAAGCGACATTCTCGTAGATGGATTTGGGAAACGGGTTGGGCTGCTGAAAAATCATGCCCACGCGGCGGCGAAGGTCGACCGGGTCGACGCCCTCGGCATAGATATCGTTGCCGTCGAGCGTCATGGTGCCCTCGACGCGGGTGCCCTCGATAAGGTCGTTCATACGGTTGATGCAACGCAAAAACGTCGACTTGCCGCAGCCCGAAGGGCCAATGAAGGAGGTGATGGCGTTTTTGGCGATGTTGAGGTCAAGCCCCGTCAGCGCATGAAAGTCACCGTACCAAAAGTTGAAATCCTTGGCCGTAATGGCCGCTTGCTCCAACGCGGGAGCGGACTGATAAACGGACATGGGACTCCTTAACTAGCGACGCTTACGCGACAGGAAGCGCGCAAACAGGTTGAAGGCCAAAATGATCACCATCAGCAAGAGCGCAGTGCCGTAGGCTGCGTTCATGTTGATGCCGTCGTTGGCAAGCAGGTACAGGTGAACCGTCATGGGGCGGCCGGAATCGAGCGGCGAAATAGGCAGGTTGATGGCCTGGCCCATGGTGTAGAGCACCACCGCGGTCTCGCCAATGGCACGGCCGATGGCGAGGACGATGCCCGTGGCAATACGGCCAAAGGCAGAAGGAAGCACGATCTTGGAGACAACCTGCCACTTGGTGGCGCCCAGGCCGTACGCGCCCCAACGGATATAGCGCGGAACGGCGCGAATGGCCTCTTCGGTGGTGCGCATGACGATGGGGAGCATCAAGAGCGCGAGTGCCAGAGCGGCAGAGACCATCGAAAGGCCCAGGCCCATAGCCTCGACAAACAAGGCGTAGCCAAACAGGCCCATAACGATGGAGGGCACCGAGGCCAAAGCGTCAGCAGCGTAGCGAATGAGCTCGACGACCTTGCCCTGCTTGGCGTACTCGGCCAGATAGACGGCTGCCAGCACAGCGATCGGCGTGCAGATAAGCATGGCGAGCGCCGTCACGTAGACGGTCGAGACGATCGTGGGCCAAATTCCGCCCTCGGCGTTGACGCCCTGGGGCCAACCGAAGATAAAGTCGAGCGAGATGTGTGGCAGGCCGTTGATGACCACGTAGGCGATGATAGCGACCAGCACCAGCGTGGTGATGTAGGCAGCGGCACGGAACACGCCAAGCATGATCTTGTTGGACAGGTCCTTGTTGATGCGGCCCTTCTTGCCGTGGGAAAGGGCACGCTTGATGCGCTCGCGCGACGAGGTCGCATCGACCGTCGCGTCAACGGAATCGGACATAGCCTACCCCCTCTTCTTCTTGGAAATCAGACGGACGATGCCCACCAGTGTGGCGGAGATGATAAACAGGACCACGCCCATGCCGAACAGCGCCGAGCGGTGCAGACCCGAGGAATAGCTCATGTCGAGCGCAATCTGGCTCGTGAGCGTCGAGATGGGGCTCGCAATGCTATCGGGAATAACCGGGGCGTTACCCACGACCATGAGCACGGCCATGGTCTCGCCGATGGCACGGCCCATACCCAGCACGATGGCATCCACGATACCCAGCTTGGCGGCAGGTAACACGACCTTATAGATGGTCTGCCACTTGGTGGCGCCCATGGCATACGATGCCTCGCGAATGCCCATGGGAATGGAATTGAGAGCATCGATGGTGAGCGTGGTGATGGTAGGGACGATCATGATGGCGAGCACAAACCACGCCGTCAGCGCACCAAAACCAAGGCCGCCGGTCAGTTGTGCGATAAACGGGCGGATGATGATCATGCCAAAGAAGCCGTAGATGATGGAGGGTATGCCCGCCAGCAGGTCAACGGCGGGGCTGATGAGCTTGCGCACGCGCTTGCTGGCAATCTCGACCAGGTAAACGGCCGTACCCACGCCCAGCGGCACGCCCATGGCGAGCGCACCGACGGTCACCAGACCCGAGCCGGCAAGCAGCGACAAGATGCCGTAGTGGCCCTCGGAAGGCGCCCACGTAAAGCTAAAGAAGTCCGCCAGACCGATGTCAGTAAAGACGGGCAGCGCCGAGTACGTGGTAAAGACAAAAATCAGGATGACGGTAACGACCGCCAAAAACGCGCAGGCAAAGAAGATCCACTGCAGCGCCTTCTCCTTGATATAGGTACTGCGCGATACGAGCGCCAGCTCGCGCTTCTTGGGTGCCTGAGCATTCTGCTCAGTCTGGGAGTTTTCCTGTGCTTCCATGCTACTCACTCCCCTTCTCGTCGTTGGTGACGGGAATAAAGCCCGCCTCGCGAATCTGCTTGTCCATCTTTTCGGACGTCACGTAGTCGATGTAATCCTGCGCCTGCTGCGAAGGCGCACCCTTCACAAAGAAGTAAAGGTCGCGCGAGATGGGATAGCCGCCACTCGCGACCGTCTTCTCGGACGCCTCAACATGATTGACCGAGACAGCCTTGACCGAGGTCTTGGCGTTGAGGCTATCGACGAAGCCCAGCGAAATGTAGCCGATGGCCCCACGCGAACGAGATACCACGTCGCGCACCTGGCCCGTACCCGAAAGAACAGCCGAGCGGCGATCGAACGGCGTGCCATCCATCACGATGGTACGGAAGGCCTCGCGCGTACCGGACGCCTCGTCTCGGTTGATGACCTGAATCCTCAGGTCCTCGCCACCGACCTCTTTCCAATTGGTAATCTTGCCGGCGTAGATATCGCGGAGCTGCTCGGTCGAGAGGTTATCGACGGGGTTGTCGTCGTTCACGATGACCGCAATACCGTCGTGGGCAATGACGATGGGAGTCAGGCCCAGATCCTGTTCGTCGGCATTGAGTCCACGGGAGGAGCTGGCGATATCGGCCGTGCCGGCGCTGACGGCCTCGATCCCAGCGGAAGAACCCAAACCGGAAACGAGCACGTCGATGCCGGTCTCCTCCTTAAAGCCCTCGGCCGCAATCTCGGCGATAGGAAGGCAGGTCGTGGAGCCGGCCACGGTAATGGAAGAGGTAGAAGATCCCGAAGAACAGGCGCACAGCGTAAGCGTAAGCACAGCGGCGCTCAGGACCGATACGATCTTTCTCATAGCATCACGCCGATCGCAGCATGGCGCCCACAGGTGCCGTCCTCGTTACGGTAGGAATAAAAGCGGTCGTTCTGACGCACGGTCGAAAGCTGGGTATCCACGATATTATCCGCGTCGACACCGACATCTACCAGCGCCTCGCGAATGGCAGCGGAAAGATCAAGCATGCGAGAGGTATTCGCATCGATGCAAGAGAACTCGGCGGCAAAGCGATCCATGAGTTCCTGGGATACCTCATATTCGTCACCCAAGATATGGGGGCCGATATAGGCGGAAACGTCGCTCGCATCGCAACCGGCAGCATCGCAAAGCGCCTGGCACGCCTTGGCGGAAATACGTGCAATCGTGCCCTTCCAACCGGAGTGCACCACGGCAAATCCGCCGGGGGCCACCAGCACCACGGGAACGCAGTCGGCAAAGCAGAGCAGCACGGGCACGTTATGCGCCGTGCAGACGATGGCATCACAGCCCTCGGCAATCTGCTCGCGAACGTCCTCAAGGTCATCGGCGCCGTTCGAGGTCACCGCAACGATATGATCACCATGGACCTGATTGGGAACGAGCAGGTTGTGCTCGCACTCGGCGGCACCCATAGCCTCGAGCGCACGACGACGATTTTCTTGAACAGCAAAGGGGTCATCGCCAACATGCGAGCCCAAGTTGAGTGAGGAGTACGCATCTTCGGAAACGCCACCGGCGCGCTCGGTGAAGGCAAAGCGAACATCGGATGTCGCGCCCTCCACCAACGTAACTCCATCATGGTCGACACGCGAAACTTTGTCCGCACGTGCTGCCATACTAAAGCCTCCTAATAACACAAGTACCGCGGCATCGCCGCTACAGCCCGCGTTTATACGGCTGTCATACTTCTCTAAAAGGATACCTGCTGCGCTGGAGGCAATCGTAAAGGGAACGTAAAGAGATTGGAGGTTCTAGTTTACAAAGTCGAAATAAAAAGGGCGCGTCCATACGGACACGCCCCAGCGCACAACAATGCAAAGAACGACTTAGAAGCTACCGCGCTTCAGGAAGTCGGGAAGCTCGAACTGATCGTTGCCGAAGTTAGGAAGCTCGGTGCCACCGACGTTGCGGGTCGGAGCGGCCTGAGCCGGGCTCGTGGCAGGAGCGGTGCGCTGCGGCTCAGCGGAGGCAGCGGCCTTGCTCTGAGACTGCTGAGCAGCAAAGAGCTCGTCCTGACGGTTGACGTTGGAGTCGGAGAAGCCCGTAGCGATGACGGTGATACGCACCTGATCGCCCAGGGACTCGTCGACAACGGTACCGAAGATGATGTTGGCCTCGGGGTCGACGGCGTTGGCGACAACGTCGGCGGCGTCGCTGATCTCCTGGATGCCCAGGTCCTTGGAACCGGCGATGGAGAGCAGCACGCGCGTGGCACCATCGATGGAGCTCTCGAGCAGCGGGCTGGAGATGGCCTGCTGGGCAGCGTCGACGGCACGGGTGTCCCCAGAAGAGGTACCGATACCCATCATGGCGGTACCGGCCTGCTTCATGATGGTCTTAACATCGGCGAAGTCCAGGTTGATGATACCGGGGACGGTGATGAGGTCGGTGATGCCCTGGGTGCCCTGGGAAAGGACGCCATCGGCAATCGCGAAGGCCTCGAGCATGGTGGTCTTCTTCTCGGCGATGTCGAGCAGCTTATCGTTAGGGATGACGATCATGGTGTCGACGCAATCGGAGAGGGTCTTAATGCCCTCCTCGGCACTCTTCTTGCGCTTGCGGCCCTCGAAGGTGAAGGGCTTGGTCACGACGGCGACGGTCAGCGCACCGACCTCGTTCATCGCGATATCGGCAACGATGGGAGCAGCGCCGGTACCGGTGCCACCGCCCTCGCCGCAGGTGATGAACACCATGTCGGCACCAGCGAGCGCCTCGGCAATGTCGTCGCGGGACTCATCGGCAGCCTTGCGGCCAACCTCGGGGTTGGCGCCGGCGCCCAGGCCGCGGGTAAGGTCGGTGCCGATGTGCACCTTGATATCGGCATCAGAGATCGCGAGTGCCTGAGCATCGGTGTTGATGGCAACAAACTCGACGCCGCGGATGCCCTCTTCGATCATTCGATTGACCGCGTTGGTACCGCCGCCGCCGACGCCGACCACCTTAATGACGGCAAGGTAGTTGTTGATCTCTGTCTCGTGCATGTCGGTCCTCCGAACAAAGGTTATAGCCATAGCATGGGTCGACCCCTGCGCACATTAACCTTCAGGTTGAAAGTAAATGCAAAGGTAAACCGTATTATGTTTGCACATTATGAACGTATCAGTCAAATAATTGACCGTGAAAACCAAACAAACCAGATAAACGGCGTGGTATGGCCCCTCAACAAAGCATCAACCAGCGCTACGAGGTCGGAGCATTCCTAAATGTGTAGTTACCCGGAGAGCGCACATTGATATACGTTACGCCCTCTACCTGCGAAAGCAACTTGGTAACTACGCGTTCCTTCTTGACGATATCGTCCGAATCGCCCAGCGACACCTCAATGCCGTTATTGAGGTTTGCCGAGATGGCTTCGACCGAAGGCGTGGAAATATCCTTGACTTGTCCCAAGAACTCGCTCGAAAAACCACGCACATAATCCAACCCAGCCTTAACGGCCTTGGAGCTCACTGCCTGGCCGGAAACCGGAGCGACATCCGCCGAGACATCAGTCAACAACACCGCGCCATAGTGCTTAGCGAGCGCCAGCGCGGCATCGATTCCGGTCAAGGTATTTGAGCCCTGCCCTGTCGTGATGACGTTGCCCTGATCGTCCACTTCGACCGACGTCGACAGCGGGGCGATCCAGGTGTCATCATCCCCGATGGCCCAGGCAAGGTCATCGGAGCTGATATAGGCAATTGCAATGACCTTGCGCTCCATCGGCGTAATGATGAGCGTATGCGGGAACTGACGCTGGACATCCACGCCCGAGACCCACGGGTTCTGCTTGAGATCCTCGGTAATCTGGTCGGGATCGACGTTAAAAAGCGACGTTCCCTCGGGCAAATCGATCAGCTGGATAGCATCGTGCTTCGTCACATGCTCGCTGCCTTGAATCTGAATATCAGTGGCAGTAAACAATCCAGAGTTAATCACCACGATGGCAACGACGACGAGCACGGCCAAGGCGGCCAGAACTCCGCCCACGATTTTGCCTTTGCCTGCAACGACAGAAGCGGCGTCTGATGTTTTATTTGCCATCGCCCCAAGTGAAGACAACGGGTTGACGCTTTTTTTACCCGAAGGCTTCTTGGCGGTAGCCGGCACCGATGTCAGCGAGCGCGGTTTCGATGCGCCCAGCGTGCGACCTGGACGCGGCGCTTTAGTTCCCGTCGAGGGCTTAGGAGTTGCCATGGGACGGGCGGGTTTGGCGCCCATAGCAGGCTTTGACGTCACCGAGGGACGCGAGGACTTTTTTGCGGCCGGACGATTACCGAGCTGCGAGCCGACAACCGGACGACTGGTCTGTCGAGCATGCCCGACAGACTTAGAGTGCGCGACGGTATTGCGTTGAGGTTTGGCAGGCGCGCCGGAACGCCCTCCGGCGCGGCGGAAGGTGGGTTTCGATGCTCTAGAAGCCGAGGAATTTAACTTCCGGTCTGAGCTCGATGCCATACGCCTCCCTCACCTTTCCGTGCACATGTCTGATAACCGCGGCAACGTCATCGGCCGAGGCAGTTCCGTTATTAACGATAAAATTAGCGTGAACGGGCGAAACTTCCGCGCCGCCAATCGAAAAACCCTTTAATCCACAATCCTCGATAAGCTTGCCCACACTCGCATCGGGCGGGTTGCGAAAGACCGACCCGCAGGATGCGCGACCCATGGGCTGCGTACGCTTGCGCCTCGTCAGGTACCGCTCCATGCGCTCGCGAATGTCGGCCTTGGGCGCCGGTTTAAGCTTGAGCACGCACTCGAGGATAATCTCATTGCGGGGAAGGCTACATTCGCGGTAGCCCCAAGTGATCTCGGACCCCGCATAATGCTTGATACCGGATGCCGGGTCAAACGTTACGACATCCTCAACCAGCGAGCCAATCCACTCGGTCCGTGTGCCGGCATTCATAGATATCGCACCGCCAACCGAGCCAGGGATGCCAACGGCAAACTCAAGGCCCGAGAGGCTACGCGACAGGGCATCGTTGACCAGGCGCGCAAACATCACGCCCGCACCGACCGTCAGCGTACAACCGTCATCGGCAACAACCGTGCGCTGAAACTCACGTCCGAGCGAAATGACGGCGCCGCGATAACCGCCATCGGCAACCAGCAGATTGGAGCCCTTGCCGATGATGACCCACGGCACCTGCTCGCGATCGAGCACCGCCACGGCGCGGCGGAGGGCATGATAGCTATGGCACGTCACAAAGAGGTCGGCCTTGCCGCCGATACGATAGCTCGTATGACGCGCAAGGCGCTCGTCCTCGATCACATCCGTGTCGATCATGCCCGAGAGCGCCATGACGGCGTTAAACAGACCCATTAGACTTAAGCGTCTTTCTTGGCAGTCAAATACTCGATAAACTCGGGGCCGACGGTCGTAACGTCACCGGCACCCATAGTGAGCAGCAAGTCGCCCTCGCCCACCATCTGCTCGAGCTCCTGATTGAGCTCAAGACGGCTGGAGCAGTACACGACCTCCTTGCCAGGATGCTTGGCGCGCACGGTATCGGCGAGCATCTTAGAGGTAACACCCGGAATGGGCATCTCGCCAGCCGAGAACACATCAATCAGCAGCAGTTTATCGGCATTGGCAAATGCATCGGCAAAGTCGTCGCACAGGGCCTGCAGGCGCGAATAGCGGTGCGGCTGGAACACGACGTCGACGTGCTTGTAGCCCAGCGACGAAGCGGCAGCAAGCGTCGCCTTGATCTCGGTGGGGTGATGGCCGTAATCATCGACCACGGTGATGCCATCGATATCGCCCACGTGGGTAAAGCGACGACGGACGCCCTCAAAGCTCGAAAGCGCCTTGGCGGCGGCGTCGATGTCAAGGCCCAGGACATGGGCGACGGTGAGCACCGCCGTGGCGTTGAGCATGTTGTGGCGACCGGGATTACTCTTGATCTCCACAGCGTGCTCAGTGCCGTCCTCAAAGCGAACGATAAAGTCGCTCTGGATGCCCTTGACATCCGGGTGCATGCAGACGATGTCGTTGCTCTCGGCAAAGCCGTAGGAAAGCACGTGACGGCCCGTCGACTTGGCGAGCTCGACCAGATGCGGGTCCTCACCGCAGACGATGACGGTGCCGTCCTCGCCCACCAGGCTCATGAATTTGGCGAAAGTCGCCTCGATCTCCTCGATACCCGAGTAGTGATCGAGGTGGTCGGCCTCGACGTTGGTCACAATGACCACGTTGGGGTTCAGGAACAGGAAGGAACTGTCGGACTCGTCGGCCTCGGCGACAAAGTAGTCGCCCGAGCCGTTCTTGCCGTTCGTGTCATAGCCCTCGACGATGCCACCGATCAGGAAGCTCGGATCCAGACCCATGCGGTCGAGCATGGTGGCGCACATCGAAGACGTGGTGGTCTTGCCATGCGTGCCGGCAACAGCGACGGTGGTGTAGCCGTGGCCCAAAGCAGAGAGCATCTTGGCACGGGGCCACACGGGAATACCAAGCTCGCGAGCGCGCACGAGTTCAGGGTTGGACTCCGGAATAGCGGTGGAGACAACAACCACGTCGGGCTTGACCTCGTCGATCGTGGCGGCCTCATGGCCCACATGCACCTTCACACCAGCGCGGGTAAGCTGGCGGATATAACGTGACGTCTTAAGGTCGGAGCCGGTAACGGCATAACCGCGCTCGTGCAGAACGAGGGCGATGCCGCTCATGCCGGCGCCGCCGATACCGATAAAGTGGGCGCTCTTAAACTCGGGCGCGGAGGTTGCAGTCTGGGAATCAACCATGTGCTCGTGTACTCCTTGCGTAAACACTGCCTGTAACCCGTTAACTGTACCGCACCTACCGCATCAGCGCGAGGGCGACCGACGATATCCCGTCTAACTAACGCAAACCCTCTACCGCATCCGCCAGAAGAGCGGCGGCCCTATCCTGAGCCAGACCACGCGCCGCCTGACGCATGGCGTCGCGCGCCGCCGCGTCATCGACCAGGTGCAGCAGCTCATCGGCAAAGGCAGAACCGTCGATATCGGCATCGGCGCAGAGCACGCCGGCCCCGGCGTCGACCAGATAACGAGCATTGGTGGTTTGGTGGTCGGCCGTCGCATGCGGATACGGCACGAGCACCGAGGGCACGGCGAGCGCAGCGATCTCGGCCACGCTCGATGCGCCCGAACGCGAGAGCACCAAATCGGCAGCAGCCAGCATATCGCCCATGTTGTCGATGTAAGGCTGGACGCGGTAACGCTTCGCCTCCTCGGGCGTCAGCGCCAAAGCGCGCTCGGTCTCCTCAAAGCCGTCGGCACCCGTCGAATGCAACACATAGAGGTTCTTGCGCGAAAGCAGCTCGTTTTTGAGCGAAACCACGCGCTCGTTGAGGTGTTGGGCGCCAAGTGAACCGCCAAAGACGAGCAGCAGCGTAGCGTCCTCGGGAACGCCAAGTGCCTTGCGGCCGCGAGCGCGATCGCCCTCGATCACCGAGCGACGTACGGGGTTGCCGGTCATGAGCACGTGGTCAGGGTCACCTTCGCGCTCAAAGACCGAACGCGCTGCCGGCACCGAGATGCACACGCGGGCGGCGTGGGAGTTCATCATCTTGTTGGCCAGGCCCGGAACAGAGTTCTGCTCATGCAGCAGATACGGAACGCCCGCGCCCTTGCACCACCCCAGCAGCGGAACCTCGACATAGGCACCAAAACCAATGGCGGCATCGGGCTTGCCGACCTTTGAGAAATGACTGGCGAGCGCACGCTTGGCTTTGTTGACACGCCACAGCGAGGTCAGCGCCGTCCAAGGACGGGAGCGGTCGAAGCCCGTGACCGTAATGGGCACAAAATCAAACCCAGCCTCGGGGACCAGACGACCCTCGAGCTTGCGCGACTGGCCCACGAACACAACGTGGTGGCCACGGTCACGGAGCTCTTCGGCCAAGGCGAGCGCGGGGTTGATGTGCCCTGCCGTGCCGCCGGCTGCAATAGCAACGGTCATTTTATCGGTCATGGTAGTCCCTTCGTACACGCGGTCCCTGGCCGTCGGTACGCAGACGCGCCGACGGGTCTGAGTTCAAATCGATTCGATTATATCCGCCGCCCGCATTGCGAGGAGTGGGGCGCTGAGGACGACCTTGCGGCGCCGTTCGCTGACGCGGGCGGGCTGCGGGGTCGGTCGCAGAGCCATCCAGGACGGTAAAACCGTTACGCGAAGATCGCTCGCCGCGCACGTGGGGCACGCCGGCGGTACTCTCATCCATAACGGCAAAGCTCTCACGGCGGCGGTCATACTCATCGCGGCGGGCGCTCTCGTACGAAACGCGCAGGATCAACCCGGCAAGCATGAGCGACACAATAATCGACGAACCGCCGTAGCTAATAAACGGCAACGGTTTGCCCGTCATGGGAAACACGTTGAGGATGCCCAGCGCGTTAATCAAAAACTGCACTGCGAGAATGACCGCGGAGCCAGACGCCATGAGCGCGCCCCGACGATCGGTCGCCTGCTCGGCAATGCGAAACGCCGAGTAGATCAGCATCGCAAACACCAAGAAGAACAGCACGGTTCCGACAAAACCGACTTCCTCGCCAATGATGGCCAAGATGTAGTCGTTGTGTGCCTCGGGCAGATACGAGTACTTCATGGTTGAGTTGCCGATGCCACGGCCGAACAGACCGCCCGAGGCAAAGGCCATGATGGCAAGCGTGGCCTGATAGCCGTCACCATACTCGTCGGCCCAAGGGTTCAAGGCAACCTGAATACGCACCATACGGTATGGCTCTGCGACAAGCGCAATCACGATCACGAGAATGCCGAAGATTAGCACGCCGATGATAAATCTGGGGTCGAGACCCGCAAACAACGCCATGCACATGAGGGTCAACAGGATGATCAGGACAGTACCGAAATCGGGCTGGATAAAGATCAGAAAGAGCGAAATGCCCAGGTAGATGCCCATCTTGCGAAGGAATTCGTTGATGTTGCCACCGGGCGAAAAGAAGCGATCAAGCATGATGGCCGAATACGCAATGGCAAATGGCTTTAAAAACTCGGAAGGCTGGAACTGAATACCGGCGATGTTGAGCCAGCGCGTGGCGCCGCGGCTGCCGCTGCCCACCAAGAACACCAGAAGCAGTAGCCCTATCATGCCGATAAGGAAGATCCTGAGCACATCCTCCCCAAACCAGCTGTCCGGCAAAACGCGCACGATGGCAATCAGCGCCAGAACACCGACCACGGCAAACGCGGCCTGTCGACCCAGAAAAAACGTCGCCGAGCCATTCTCGTGCAGCGCCTCGACCGAAGACGCCGAGTACACCATCAGCAGGCCAAAGCATACCAAGGTAAACAAGCAGGCCATGAATATCAAACGGGGGCGCATGATACGGGCGGGAACGCCGGCAATATAGCGTTCGCTAAACGACTGCCCGCCGCGGCTGGAACGCGGTGTGGTGCGACGTGAGGAAGCACGGTCCGAGTCGGGCCTCCTCATACCTTGTCGGGGGCTCTCCTCTCTCACCGCAACCCCTATTCCATTTGTGATTTCGCTGTAGCGGCAAGCTGAGCCACGTAGTCCTTAAACACGCGGCCGCGCTCCTCATAGCCCGAGAACTCATCGAACGAAGAGCAGGCAGGAGAAAGTAAGATCACGTCACCACGGCTCGAAAGCGAACGGGCAACGTCCACGGCGTCGCGCAGGTCATCCGCCTGGGCGATATCCACATCGCCATCGACATCAGCCTCGTCCATAGCGGCGGTGAAGCGCTCGCGCGCATCGCCAAAGCAGACGACCGAGCGCACGTTGTCCATAACGACGCGCGCGAAGTCCGTGAGCGGAGTGCCCTTATCGTGGCCGCCGAGCAGCAAGATCACGTCGTCATCGGGAAATGCCGTCAGTGCCTTCTCGACCGCATCGGTGTTAGTCGCCTTGGAATCGTTGACGTAGCGCACGCCGTCAATCTCGCCACACGGCTCCACGCGGTGCTCGAGCGGCTGGAACGAGGCCAGACCGCGGCAGACACCGTCGACATCGGCACCGACTGCCAAGGCAGCCGTGGCAGCGCACAGGGCATTGATAACATTGTGATGGCCCGAGATCTTGAGCTCGGATGTAGCGATGAGCGGGGTCTCGACACCCTTCAGACGCACGATCATCTTGCCATCGCGCACAAAGGCGGCATCCTCGCCCTCAGGCTCGTCAAAGGCAACCTTGCAGATGCGACGACCCGGCGTGTAGATGTACTCATCGAACTCGTGAATGCCGGCGTCTTCGACGTCGACAACCACCAGATCGTCATCGACCATATTGTCAAACAGTTTGATCTTGGCAAGCGCATAGTTCTTATGACTCTTATGCCAGCCCAAGTGGTCGGGAGTGATGTTGAGCAGCACCGCCACGCGGGGGTGGAGCTCGGTTGTCGTAGCAATCTGATAGCTCGAGAGCTCAGCCACAAACCACTCGTTGTGGGCTCGGCCGTCAATCTCGTTGACCGGCGGCTCGCCGATGTTGCCGACAGCAACGCTGGCCTCGCCGGCAGCCTTAAGCAGATAATCAGTCAGCGACGTGGTGGTCGTCTTGCCGTTGGTGCCCGTGATGGCAATCCAGTTATCGGGCGACAGGCGATAGGCAAACTCGGGCTCACCCATAATCTGGGCGGCATGCTCGCGCCCAGCCTTAAAGAAGCCCGAGAACTCCGAGATGCCCGGGCACGTCACGCATACGTCATAGGCGCCCTCGACCTGTTCGGTCCCATAGACAAACGACGCACCAGCAGCCTCGAGCGCACGCGTGGCGTCATTGGGCTCAGAGGTGCCACCGCCATACACGGTAACGGCACTTACGCGCTCGGGATGTGCCAGCGCCCAGCGGGCGACATCGAGACCGGATTTGCCCTGACCCAAAACGAGCAGGCTAAAGACATCAGCAAGAGACATGAAAGACCACTATCCCAACTGGAAGAACAGAGCAAGGCCAACGGCACCAAAGGCAGCAGCGATAATCCAAAAACGGATGACGACCTTGGTCTCGGCCCAGCCCTTCTTTTCGAAATGATGATGGATGGGCGCCATAAGGAAGACGCGCTTGTGCGTAAAGTGGAAGTAGACAACCTGAATCATGACCGACAGGGTCTCAACGATAAACAGGCCGCCGATGATAAGGGAGACGACCTCGGTGTTGGTCATGATGGACGTGCAGGCAAACGCGGCGCCCAGGGCAAGCGAGCCGGTATCGCCCATAAAGATGCTCGCCGGATAGCAGTTGAACCACAGAAAGCCCAAGCAGGCACCGGCACACGCGGTGCAGAAGATGGACAGGTTCACGTCTCCGTGCAAAAACGCCATGGCAGCCATGGCGAGCATGGCAATCATGGAGGTGCCGCCAGCAAGACCGTCAAGGCCATCGGTCAGGTTCACGGCATTAGAAAGACCGGCGATCATCAGCCAGCAAAAGACAATGTAGAGCCACGGGAACGAAAGGCCGCAGATGGTGGTCGAAAGCACGCCAAGGTCAATCGTCAGGCCGCCGGGAAAACGAATCTCGGGGGCGACGCCGCACCAGTTAACGGCAAGTACCGTAAAGGTGACACAGATAATGGTTAGGCCGATCATCTTGGCATGAGGCGTCAGACCGAGCGAGCGCCCATGCGTAACGGAGGTCAGGTCGTCGATCAGGCCCAGCACGCCGGTCGCCAGCGTGGCGAGCAGCACGAGCACGAGCTCGGTGGTGAGCTTGCCCATCAGCAGGCAGGTCAGCGAAATCGCAACAAGGATGATGACGCCGCCCATGGTCGGCGTACCCTGTTTAATCAAATGACGCTTGGGGCCGTCGGCTCGGACCTGTTGGCCGATACCCTCGACCTTCAGCAGCTTGATCCACCACGGCATGAGCAGCAGCGCAATGGCAGCGGCGATGCCAAGCCCCAAAAAAGCCTGATACGTTGGATACGAGGGATTGCCGAACATGGGCTAGCACACACCTTCCACAAAGCGGTCGAGCTCAACAAAGCGGGAACCCTTGACCAGTACAACATCATGTTTTTCAAGCGCGCCGCCCATGCGGTCGAGCACCTGCTGATAATCGGAGAACACCTGGATGCGGTCCTCGTCCATGCCCATCATGCGCGCGGCATCGGCCATAAGCTGGGCCAGCTCACCACCCACGCACGCCAGCATGTCGAGCTTCTTGGCGGCCGCATAGGCGCCCACGAGCTCATGCATGCGAGGAGCCTCATCGCCCATCTCGCCCATCTCGCCCAGGATCGCCATGCGAGACCCCGTGCACGAAAGCGAGCACAGTAGATCGAGGCCAGCAGCCATGGATTCGGCACTGGCGTTATAGGAATCGTCGATGACGCGGGCACCGCTCTTGGCGCGCTTGATCTCCTGGCGGTGACCGGTGATCGTGAGGCCCCTAAAGGCAGCATCGATCTGCTCGGGCGTCACGCCCAGGCGATAGGAAACCGCGGCGGCCTTAACGGCATTAGGAACGGACTGCACGCCGGGGATGGCAAGCATGGTATCGATCGTCTCACCCTGGCCAAAATCGAGCGTAAAGACCGGACGTCCCTCGTCATCAACACGAATGTCGCGGGCACGGACCTCATCATCGTCCGAGACGCCGGCCAGCATCACATCGATACCAGCAGGCTGGGCGAACGTATCGCGAATGAACGGCGTAAAGTCGTCCTCACCGCCCAAAACCAGCAGCGGCAAGAAGTCGCCGGCGGCGCACATACCCTGGACAATCTCGGCCTTAGCGCGGGCGATGTTCTCGCGGCTGCCCAAAATGCCGATGTGAGAGGTACCAATCTTGCTTACGATGGCAAGGTTGGGATTGGCGGACTGGGACAGACGCTCAATCTCGTGGAAATGGTTCATGCCCATCTCGAGCACCAGGACCTCGGTATCGGCCGGAGCGGAAAGCACCGTGAGCGGCATGCCGATCAGGTTATTGAAATTGCCCTTGGTGGCCCAGACACGATAGCGCTTGGCGAGTACAGCGGCGAGCACGTCCTTGGTCGTCGTCTTGCCGATGGAACCGGTAATGCCAACGACCAGGCAGCCAAGCTCCAGGCGATACGTGTGCGCCAAACGCAGCAGAAACTCCTCGGGATCATCGGTCAGCAAGATGGCACAGCCCCTGTCCTGTGCCAGCGAGACCAGCTCGGCCTCGGGCTCACGCGTCATCACGACGGCGCCGGCACCCGACTGGACGGCACGGGAAGCAAAGTCATTGCCGTCGACGTTTTCACCGGGAAAGGCGACGAAAATCGTCCCTTCCTCGACCTGGCGCGAGTCGATAACGCACCCGCGGCATACCCGATCGGCTTCTCCCGTCACGGTTCGGGCCCCTGTTGCGGCCGCGAGGTTGTTGACGGCGATCTCTATCATTGCAGCTCCCCTGTAAACCTAATAATGCTATCGGCGTATTGTATCCCAGCGCCGCGCATGCGTGGTGCAGGGCATGTGAACACCCTCATATGGGACAACAAACCAGGCCCCAAAGATTGTAACCCCCTACCTCGTGTGCGGGATACCCAGCACGTCGAGCGCGTTGGCCATAATGGACTGGAACGGCACCGCAGCGGCATCCGAGCCGCTCGGCGTTCCGTCGAGCGTGATATAGCACAGCACCTTGGGCGATTGTGCCGGTGCAAAGCCCATAAAGGACGACATATAGTTCTCCTTGAGGTAGCCGCCGTTCTCGTCGGCTCGTTCGGCCGTACCGGTCTTACCCGCCACGTCATAGCCGTCAACCGCGCCGCCAACGCCCGTTCCCTCGGACACGACCGTCTGCATGCACGATGTCACCTGGGATGCGGCATCCTCAGAAATCGCGCGCTCGCCTTCGCCCCAGTCCTTCTCGTCGCCCTTGCTGGACTTATAGAAGTGCGGGGTCATCATCACGCCGCCGTTGGCGATACCGCCCACGGCACGTGCGATCTCAATCGGCGAGACGGACAGTGCCTGTCCAAAGCTCATCGAGCCCAGCGTGGCGCCGTCATACTGGTCACGCTCCTTGACGATACCCAGGCTCTCTCCCGGAAAATCGACACCCGAGCTGTGACCGATGCCCCACTTGTCCACATAGGCGGCAAAGTCGTCGGCACCGATCTTGCGCCCCACTAGGACAAAGCCCACGTTGGACGAACGGCGCATCATCTCGCGCACATCCATGGTCATGGCATAGTCGCGCTTGTCGGCATCGGTGACGGTATCGTCGCCCACCTTGATGCTCGCCGGCACCTCAAACGACGTACTCGATCGCACGACGCCCAAGTCGAAGCCGGCGCCCGCCACGAGCGTCTTAAAGACCGAGCCGGGCTCGTAGGCGTCGGTGACCAGGCGCAGATTCATATCCTCGGTCTTGGCATTCTCCAGATCGGTCTGGTCGTAGGTCGGGTACGAGCAGGCTGCCAAAATCTCGCCTGTCGTAGGATCGGTGACCAGCGCCGAGCCGTTCTTGGCCTTAGTCTTCTCAACTGCCTCTGCCAGGGCATCCTCGGCCGCACGCTGGATATTGACGTCGAGCGTCGTCACGATATCAACGCCGTCGACCGCAGCCACCTTTTTATAGGCACCGCCCGCGATATAGCTGCCGTCCCTCGCGCGCTCGCGTACGAGAGAACCGTTCGTGCCGGTCAGAAGCTTGTTGTATTGCTTTTCGAGACCCGTCAAGCCGTCGTTGTCTACATTCACTACACCCAGCACCTGCGATGCCAGATTGCCGTATGGATATACGCGCTTCATGGCCTGCTCAAAAAGCACGCCGGGCAGGTTCTTCTTCTCCAGCGCCGCAACATCGTCTTCGTCCACCTGGCGCTTGATATACACCCAGGTTCCATCGGACTCAACGAGCTTGCGGCAGGTCTTTTTATCGATTCCAGTTGCCTTGACCAGCGCCGACACCGTCTTGTCAACATCCTCGACAAGCTGCGGGTTCACGGCGATGTTGCGACATTCGACCGACGACGCCAGCACGTTGCCGTTGCGGTCGTAGATGGTGCCGCGTTTGGCATAGAGGGTCTGCGCAAGCAGGCGGCGCGCATCGGCACGCTCGCGCAGTTTATCGGCTTCGACAATTTGATAGTCGGCAAGGCGAAAGACGCCCAAGCCCAAGCCAAGCCCGATGAAGCCCATGACGGCTTTGCGGCGAGGCAGAGGCGCGCCTGTGAGCCATTCGGTCGACGAACTCTTGCGCGACCTGGTGTTATGCACTTGAGGGCCGCCCGAGCCGCGAAGTCGCGACGCCGGGTCGTTGCCACGGGACTGCCCGGCGTTGTAAGATTGCCGACCCGTTCCTTGATAACCAGAACGTCCCCGCGACGAGGGACGTCCAGAACCGCGGCCCCCATCGGAACCGCGGCGATAGTCATTTGTCATACTCAGCTACCGTCTTGCTACTGAGCGGTCGCGGTCGCGTTGGCGCCCGCGGCTGCATCCTGCGAAAAGTCAAGTGTAACGCTCTCGCTGGGCTCCACCATGCCATAAGCGCCCGCAAGGTCGCGAATGCGCGTGTCGGCGCCATAGACCGAATGCATGACCTCCAGGTCGGAGCTCTCATCGGTCGCCTTTTCGAGCGTGTTGGTAAGCTCGGCGTTGCTGTTGAGCACCTGGGCCGTAACGCCGGCAAGCGCCACGCGGGCGACGCCGATCGTCATGAAGATAGCCGCAATGATGCAAAACGTTTTAAGAACGCTCATGAAAACCGGGCTTACCGCCTGGTTTGCCTGACGGCCCGCGCCCGTGTAGACATCAAAGCGCGGCGTGCGCTGCTCACGGGGAGCAACGGGGGCCTGCGGCGTCTCACGATAGGCGGGCATGGCGTTCATATCATAGGCGAGTGCTGCGCTTGAAGTGTTGTAGCCCATGATATGCCGCCTCCCATCCCGAGTACGTTGGTAGTGTGTTTAAGCTTCGTTTATGGTGCGAGCGGGAGGTCCAATATCGCGCGGTCACGCCTACAGACGCTGCGCCACGCGGATTTTGGCTGATCTCGCCCGAGGGTTGCGCTCAACCTCATCAGGCTGGGCAACCAGGGGTTTGCGGGTGATGACCTTGAGTATCGGCACGTTGCCGCACACGCACACCGGAATCTCCGGCGGACACGTGCACCCCTGGCTCATCTCCTTAAAGTGGTTCTTTACGATACGGTCCTCGAGCGAGTGATACGAGATGACGCAGATACGTCCGCCCGGGTTGAGCCACCTGGTGGCGGCATCAAGCCCTCGTTCGAGCACATCGAGCTCGTGATTGACCTCGATGCGAATGGCCTGGAAACTTTTCTTGGCCGGGTGTCCACCATGCCGACGAGCGGCAGCCGGGATACCCGCCTTGATGATCTCGACAAATTGGCCGGTGGTTTCGATCGGTTCTTGCTCGCGGCGGCGCACGATCTCGCGCGCGATCTGCGAGGCGAACTTCTCTTCGCCGTAGACGCGTAGAATCCGGGCGAGGTCGTGTTCGTTATAGGTGTTGATGACCTCAGCTGCGTTTAAGGTGTTATTACCCGGATCCATCCGCATGTCCAATGGGGCGTCCTCGTTATACGAAAAGCCCCTGCCAGGGATATCGAGTTGCGGTGACGAAACGCCCAAATCGAACAGGAAGCCATCGACCCCGGGCACCTCGGCCGAGCAAAGCAGCTCGTCCAAGTCGCCGAAGTTGCCCTTCAGCAGCTGGTGCGGAACGCCGGGAACCTCGCGGTCCAGACGGGCGCCAGCGGCCTCGAGGGCCATGTCGTCCTGATCGACGCCGAGCAAAAGGCCCGTCTCCCCCACCTGCGCGGCCATCTTTACCGAATGGCCGGCACCGCCAAGGGTGCAATCGCAGACAACGGAGCCGCTCTTTAGCCGCAGCGACTCAAGCACTTCGCCGAGCATGACAGGTTCATGCCGATATTCTTGTGTCAAGATCCCACGCTCCATCCGTTACCCGTGCCTTGCCCTTACGAGAAGAAGAGGTCCAGCAGGGCCTCATCGTCATCGTCCTCATCGGCCGCGGCGCGATCCCAAACCTCAAGGTGGTCGTAGTTGCCCACAACCGTGACCTCGCGGTCAAGGTTCGCCTGCTTGCGGAGAGACTCGGAAAGACCGATACGACCGGCGCTGTCCACGTCCATCGACGTGGTGCGCTTGTTGATCGCCCTCATGAGCTTCTGGTCATTAATGTCACGCGGGTTAAAACCCTCGTGGCCCTCACGACCCGCGAAGAGTCCTTCGACCCACTTATCGAAGGCCTCGGCAGAGAACACGTACAGAGCATCGACATCCAGGGCTTTGAACACGCGAACGTGCTCTCCAAGCTCCTCGCGAAGGGGTGCAGGCAGGGACAGACGACCTTTTGCATCGAGATTGCGCTCGTATGCACCAGTCATTCCCATGTGCGCCCTCCCCTCGGTTACTCAGATGGCACGTACGCGGGGAACCACCCCGCCTGTCGACGTCATCAATAATATGGGGAACCGCCCCATTTTTCAACACCTTTCCCCACCCCTTCCCCCACCCTGCCCCACCACTCCACTCACCATATATTGCAAAACACCCCCAAGCATATGTTCGAAAACACAATATGTTGTGTTTTCAGCAAAGGCGTGATGCCACCTGTAGAACCACACCCGCGAACCTCAACCTTCAAGTTGACCTTGAGGCGATTTTTACGTCCCTTTACATGCCGTTCACATCGCCCCCAAACTCCCCCACCCAAGGCACGTGCGGCCCACCACCGCGACGCCAAGTGGCGAAAAATGGGACGGGCCCCAGATTGCCCATGCGCGCGCAAAAGCACGCCGCGGCAATCTGGAGCCCGTCCCCAAATACCTATAAATATGCAGGTCAGCGATGTGTTAACGATGTGCCAGCGGGTGCGCCGCCAAATAGACCTCGGTCAGTTGCGTACGATCGACATGCGTGTAGACCTGCGTGGTCGATATATCGGCATGTCCCAAGATCTCCTGTAGCACACGGAGGTCTGCGCCGCCCGCAAGCATATGGGTGGCAAAGGAGTGACGCAGCGTATGGGGATGGAGCCCCACCAGTCCCACCTGGCGCCCGTAGCGCTCACAGATGGCATGGATGCCCTGGCGCGACAGACGGCGGCCGTTCTTATTTAAAAAGACCGCCGAGGTCTCGGTTCCGCGGGCATGGGCCGCCAAGCGAGAACGCCCCTCAGTTACATAGAGCGTCAGAGCTCGCGCCGCGCTTCCCACCAGCGGTGACAGGCGTTCCTTTGAGCCCTTACCGCGAACGAGCACAAAGCCATCGTCGATATGGATATCGCCCACATCGAGCCCCACCAACTCGCTCACACGTAAACCGCATCCGTAGAGCACTTCCAAGATGGCATGGTCGCGCAAGCCCATCTCGCCCTCGGGGAAGTCTTGATCGAGCAGCGCCGAGACATCCTCCACCGATAGATACTCCGGCAAACGCTCAGCCTTTATAGGCAGGCGCAACGCCGCCGTTGGATTTTGGGCCACAGCCCCATCGCGCACCAAAAAGGCATGCAGGCCCTTCACGGCCGCAAGCGCACGCTCCACCGAGGCATCGGAATAGCCCCCATCGCGACGGTCGGCAACAAAGCCCTCCACGACCTGACGGGTCACCTCTTCAAAAGACACAATACCCGCCCGCTCCAGATAGGCGCAGTACGTCGTCAGGTCACGACGATAGGCCGCAATCGTGTTGCGCGCCAAACCCCGCTCGACCGCGAGGTAATCGAGATACTCCCCCGCCGCCACGGCGAGCGACGAGGGAGTAGCTTCGGTATGTTCCTTATTCGCCGGCACCCTTAGTCCGTAGCAAGGTTCATGGGCGTCACCTGCAGACGGTCGACACCCTCGTGCTGGCCGATCGAAGCGCGCACGAACTCGCGGAACAGCGGCTGCGGGTTGGTCGGGCGGCTCTTGAACTCGGGGTGAGCCTGGGTTGCCACATACCACGGATGCACGTCGCGCGGCAGCTCGACCATCTCGACCAGGCGCTCGTCGGGCGACAGACCCGAGATAACCAAACCGGCGTCCTCGAGCTGGTCACGGAAGGCGTTGTTGAACTCAAAGCGGTGACGGTGACGCTCGTAGACGAGCTCCTCGCCATATGCCTCGCGAGCAAGGGTATCGGCGGCGAGCTTGCACGGATAGGCGCCCAGGCGCATGGTGCCGCCCTTCTCGGTCACGTCCTCCTGCGAGCTCATCAGATCGATGACGCTAAACGGGCCGTCCGGATCGAACTCGGAGGAGCTGGCGCCGGCAAGGCCGACGACGTTGCGGGCGAACTCGCACACGGCCACCTGCATACCCAGGCAAATGCCCAGATACGGAATCTTGTGCTCACGGGCAAACTCGGCCGCGAGGATCTTGCCCTCCAGGGCGCGCTTGCCAAAGCCGCCGGGGACCAGGATGCCCGAGGCGTCGCCCAAAACCTCAGAGACATTCTGCTCGTCGAGGCTCTCGCCGTCGACCAGCTGGACGTCCACATGGCGATCGTAGAAGACGCCCGCATGGTGCAGGGCCTCGATAACCGACAGGTACGCATCGGGCAGCTGCGTGTACTTACCCACGACGGCGATCTTCACCTTGTCGGCGTGATGATTGGCGTGATTCTGTTTGCGCAGGAACTCGTTCCACTCGCTCATGTCGCGCTCACGCGGATCCAGACCCAGGCGTTCGCAAATGCGCAGGTCAAAGTCCTGCTCGGCAAGCAGCTGCGGAACATCGTAAATGCTCGCGCAGTCCTCGTTGGTAAAGACGCAATCGGTGTCGACGTCGCAGAAGCTTGCGATCTTTCCGCGGATAGCGTCATCGATATGGTGGTCGGAGCGCAGCACGATGATATCGGGCTGGATGCCAAAGCTGCGGAGCTCCTTGACGGAATGCTGCGTGGGCTTGGTCTTGACCTCGTGGGCGGCGGCGATATAGGGAACGAGCGACACGTGGATGTAGCAGACGTTCTCGGGGCCGGCCTCCTTGCGGTACTGGCGGATGGCCTCGACAAACGGCTGCGACTCGATGTCGCCGATCGTGCCGCCCAGCTCGGTGATGACTACATCGGAGCCGGTCTGCTCCTCGATGCGGCGGAACTTGTCCTTAATGGCATTGGTGACGTGAGGAATCACCTGCACGGTACCGCCCAAAAAGTCGCCGCGACGCTCGCGGGCGATCAAGCTCTTATAGATGGCGCCGGTCGTAAAGTTGGAATCGCGGGTCAGGTTCTCATCAATAAAGCGCTCGTAATGACCCAGGTCCAGGTCGGACTCGTAACCATCCTCGGTAACGAAGACCTCACCATGCTGGAAGGGGCTCATGGTACCGGGGTCGACGTTCAGATACGGATCGGCCTTCTGCATCGTTACTTTGTAGCCACGCGACTTGAGCAGACGGCCCAGCGAGGCCGCGGTGATACCCTTGCCCAAGGACGAAACCACGCCACCGGTTACGAACACATGCTTGGTCATATTGAGTTACCTGCGCTTCCCGTAGAAGTTGTTTATCCACATCTTACGGGTCTTCATTGTAATACTCGCGCCGCGGACCGTTCGTAATTTTTCTCGCGTGCGATTGCATTTCTCAATCTTGAAACAAAACGCCGCCCGGTTTCCCAGGCGGCGTCGCTGTGGCAAGGGTTACATGCTGCTATCGATCAGCAACCTCGTCCTCAAGCATTTCTTGAACGAGCATGCCGATACGGACGCCCTCAAGATACCACTCGCCACGTTCGGTGAGGCAAATGCCATTTGCAAGCTGACCGCCGTCGTCGCTATAACGCGAGACGACATCAATCATGCCTTCGGAATCCAAGCGATCGATTGCGGCGCGGGCACGATACGGCGAAACCCCCACGCGCTCGGCAAGCGTTTTGCGCGAGAAACCATACGGCCCGCCATTGTCTTCGGTTTGCTGGTCGATCTCCATCAACACCAGCACCTCGACACGCTTCATATCGTTGACACTCGCACGACCCTTGCCCGCCATAGCAGCCTCCTCAAACCGAGCACGAGCATCTAACGCGCCGTGCGCGACCGACACACCTCACGATGGCAGGTAATATCCATCATGCGGCATCCCGCTAAGGATGAAACAGTTACGGTTATTGTATACCGCTCAAATTGTTTCTAGGCAGGTAAACAGCTATTTTTCGCCGAAATAGGCGCTTTATTGATCAAAAAGCCGTACCGGGCGCTAACCCGATACGGCCAAAATGCAATGCAATTACCGCGGTGCTTCAAACTTAGCGATGGAAGAAACCGCGGCGCTCAAACTTGGGCTCGCAGCACACGTTGATACCCAGTTTGCGCAGTACCGTCTCGTCCGTCGGCGAGATGATCACGCTAAAGAAGGCATCGCAACCGCGCAGCTGCTCCAGGCCCGAAAGGACGCGAGCGGCCGTCTCACTCGTGGCCGAGGTGATCGACAGCGCCATAAGCGTCTCGTCGGTGTGGAGGCGCGGGTTTTTGCTTCCCAGGAAATGCGTCTTGAGCTTGCTGATGGGCTCGATCGCCTCATCGCTAATGACCTCGAGCTCAAGGTCGACGCCCGAGACATGCTTGAGGGCGTTCATAATGAGCGAACTTGCGGCGCCCAGGCGCGTGGAGGTCTTACCGGTCACCACGGAGCCATCGGGCATGACCATGGCACCCACGGGACCACCCGTCAGCTGCTCCCTGGTGAGGGCCGCCGAGCGCGCCGGTGAGTAGTTCTTATCGATGCCGGCTTTCTTCATAATAATCTTGAGACGGTCGACTTGCTCATCGCCCACGCCGGTACGGCGCACATTTTCGACCGCGGTAAAGTAGCGGCGGACGATCTCCATCTTGGAAGCGTCGCGGCAGGCATCGTCATCGGTGATGGCAAAGCCGACCATATTGACGCCCATGTCCGTAGGGCTCTGGTAGGGGCTCTTGCCCAGGATCTTTTCCATCAGGGCACGGACTACCGGGAAGGCCTCGACGTCGCGGTTGTAGTTGACCGTGGTCTTGTTGTAGGCCTCAAGGTGGAACGAATCGATGATATTGGCGTCGTCGAGGTCAGCCGTGGCGGCCTCGTAGGCAATATTGACCGGATGCGTCAGAGGAAGATTCCAGACCGGGAAGGTCTCGAACTTGGCATAGCCGGCGGCGGTACCGTGCTTATGCTCGTGATACAGCTGCGAGAGACAAGTGGCGAGCTTGCCCGAGCCGGGGCCGGGTGCCGTCACGACAACGAGCGGACGCGTGGTCTCGACAAACTCGTTCTTGCCGTAGCCATCGTCGGACACGATCAGATCGACATCGTGCGGATACCCCTCGATGGGATAGTGCAGCTTGGCGGGAATACCGAGCGCGTTCAGGCGGTTGCGGAACACATCGGCAGCAGGCTGGCCGGCATACTGGGTGATGACCACAGCCGCGACGGCAAAGCCGTTGCCGCGGAACAGGTCAACCAGGCGCAGCACATCCTCGTCATAGGTAATACCGAGGTCACCACGAGCCTTGTTTTTCTCGATGTGGTTCGCGTTGATCGCGATGATAACCTCGACATCGTCGGCGATGCTCTTGAGCATGCGGAACTTGCTGTCCGGTTCAAAACCCGGCAGCACGCGGCTCGCATGATAGTCATCGAACAGCTTACCGCCAAACTCCAAATAGAGCTTGCCGCCAAACTGCGAGATGCGCTCCTTAATGTGAGCAGCCTGCAGCTCGATATACTTCGCGTTGTCGAAACCCTGGCGCATATATGGCTCCCGTCCCGTTTCCATTTAATGTTCTAGGCGATTATAGCGGAGCCCGCCCTCCCCGATACCCAGACCATCAACTGGCACCAACCAAACACGCCATCGATAAGTTGCGGTGAAATAGTTCCCGTTTAACCCCTCAAGACGGCCAAACAGGAACTATTCCACCGCAACTTCCCCTTTTTGGTTCAAACAAACCTGGCCTTTGTATCAATAATGGAAACGTCGCAGGTTGAGCATAATCCAGCGAAAGCCCGCCAGAGTAGGCAAAGCGCCCTCTGCACCAACAATGGAAAGCGCCGCAGGCAGAGGACGGACAGCGAGCGCCGTCCAGAACGTACAAGTTGGCATGAAAAAGGCGAGGCATAGACCTTTTGGTCATGCCTTGCCTTTTGAATGACAAATTGTCGTTCTGGACGACGCGTAGCGTCGACCGGTTCCGCGGTTTGGTAAAACCGCGGAACAAAAAGTCGCCCCCTCCCGCGCACGGAACGGAAGGGGGCTAAAGGTAGGAGTCTACCGGTGGGTTTACCCCACCGGACAGACGATGACCAGGTGATCCTCTACAGGATCGTCAAGGTTTCCGTGGGGTACCCATTGGGTACTTAGAGCAGCACGCAGGCGACGGTCAGGATGACGGCGCAGACGACGGAGAGAGCGACGATGAGCTTAAGGGCAAACTTGAGCCAGGTCGTCCACTCGATCTTGGCCAGGGCGAGACCGCCCATGATGGCGCCGGAGGTCGGGGTGAACAGGTTCACGACACCGATGGCGGCGGAGAAGATCATGACCATAACCTCAGGCGAGAAGCCGAGCTTAACAGCCAGCGGTCCCATGATGGGCATGGAGACGGTGGCCATACCGGAGGTCGAGGGGATCAGGAAGGACAGGCCGAAGTAGACCAGGAAGCTCATGGGAGCGAAGATCACGCCGGACAGGCCAGCCAGGGCATTGGCGGCAGCGTCGAGGACGAAGACATCGAGGCCGGTGTTAGCCATGAGGACGGAGATACCACGGGCGAGGGCGATGACGAGAACAACGGACATCATGTCGGCAGCGCCGGTGATGAAGGTGTTAACGATCTGCTTCTCGGACAGGCCACCGATGATACCGATCAGGACGGCCATGAGGAAGAACCAGGTGGAAGCCTCGTCGAAGTACCACTGGCCAATGGGCAGGCCGGTGATCAGGGCAGACCAGCCCTGGACGACGGCGTTACCGTCGGCGTCGTAGACAGCGCCAGCGTCGAAGAAGTTGGCGACGCCCTCGTTGAGGTCGGCCAGCGGAATGAAGCCGACGATCATGACGACGAAGGTGAAGGCGAAGGCGATCAGAACACCCTTCTGACGACCGGTGAGCTTGACCTCCTTGTGGACCTCGGAAGCAGCCTTGCCGTGAGCCTCTTCGGCGTCCTTGAGCTCCTGCATCGACAGGATAGTGGAACCCTTGTCAGCCTTGACCTTC
Source organism: uncultured Collinsella sp. (assembly GCA_900544875.1). Classification (GTDB taxonomy): domain Bacteria; phylum Actinomycetota; class Coriobacteriia; order Coriobacteriales; family Coriobacteriaceae; genus Collinsella. The sequence goes on from UQWS01000004.1 coordinate 33,846, forward strand.
TTGGCATAGTTCATCACAAAGACGATGGACATAGCGGTAGTGACAATCCACAGGACGGCACCGAGGCCGATGATGATGGACTGGTTGACCTCAATGCCAACGCCGGTCAGAGCGTCGACGGCAGCGCCGACGGCGAACGGGTTAACCGTGGAGCCCAGGCAGCCGCAGCCAGCGCCGAGCAGGACGGTAGCGGCGCCGACCATGGGGTCGAAGCCAGCAGCCATCATGGTAGCGGCGAGCAGGGCGTAGAAGGGAACGGTCTCCTCGCACATACCATAGGTGGTACCACCGAGGGAGAAGATGAGCATAAGGACAGGAACGAGCATGATCTCGTTGCCCTTAAGCTTCTGCACCAGAACGGCGATGCCGTTGTCCAGAGCGCCAGTCTCGGTCATCATACCGAGGAAGCCGCCCAGGATCATAACGAAGAGGCAGACGGGCAGAGCGTCAGCGAAGCCCAGGATCGGGGCGGTGCAGAAATCGCTCAGGCGGGCTGCAGTAACCGCGCCGCCGGACGTGCCGGAGACGATAACGGTAATCACTGCAACAATTGCCAGCAGAGCTAGAAGAATGGTGAACGATGAAGGCATACCGCGCTTTTTCTTAGCGGTCTCAGTCATGGTTCTCATCCCCCCTTCATAAATCATTTAACTTTCTCGCGCGAAGCGGATCTTCCGTGCCGTGCCCACCGCCCGACGCGAGATATTTACCAGACAAAGCCGCTCGGGGTGTGCAGCAAGACACCCCGAGCGAGATGCTAGATGCTCTTACTTGAGCGTGGCGTACATGACAGCCTTGATGGTGTGCATGCGGTTCTCGGCCTCGTCGAAGACCTTGGAAGCGGGGCTCTCGAAGACCTCGTCGGTGACCTCCTGCTCGGTGATGCCGAACTGCTCGCACTTCTCGGCGCCAATCGTGGTGTTGGTGTCGTGGAAGCTGGGCAGGCAGTGCAGGAAGATGGCACCCGGGTTGGCCATAGCCATGACCTCGGAGGTAACGCGATACGGGGTGAGCTGAGCGATGCGCTCGGCCCAGACCTCGTCGGGCTCGCCCATGGAGACCCACACGTCGGTGTAGATAACGTCGGCACCGGTGACGCCGTCCTTGACGTCGGTGGTCAGCTTGATGGTGCAGCCGTTGGCCTCGGCGATGGGCTTGCAGGCCTCGATGACGTCGTCAGCGGGCATGCACTCCTCGGGACCGCAGGCCACGAAATTCATGCCGAGCTTGGAGCAGACAACCATGAGGGAGCGAGCAACGTTATTCTTGCAGTCGCCCATGAAGACGAGGGTCTTGCCCTTGATGTCGTAGTTGAAGTTCTCCTGGACGGTCAGGATGTCGGCGAGCATCTGGGTGGGGTGCCACTCGGTGGTCAGGCCGTTCCAGACAGGCACGCCGGACTTAGCAGCGAGCTCCTCGACGTCGTCCTGGGCAAAGCCACGGAACTCGATGCCGTCATACATGCGGCCGAGAACGCGGGCGGTGTCCTCGATGGACTCCTTCTTGCCCATCTGCGACGAACCGGGATCGAGGTAGGTAACGCCCATGCCCAGGTCCATGCCGCCGACCTCGAAGGCGCAGCGGGTACGAGTGGAGGTCTTCTGGAAGAGCAGAACGATGTTCTTGCCCTCGAGATAGCGGTGCGGAACGCCAGCGCGCTTCATATCCTTGAAGTTCTTGGAGAGCTTGAGCAGGTACTCGATCTCCTCGGTGGTGAGGTCGAGAAGCTTGAGGAAGCTACGGCCGGAGAGGTTAACACCCATGGTTTGATTCCTTTCGAAGAAATGAATTACGTAAGTATTAGTGTTGCCCGTTTAACGGGCGAAGCCGGTGCGGTTGTAGGGGGACCGCACCGGAAACGGAAAGACTTAGAGGTCCTCGCGCCAGAAGGGCATGCTCATGCAGCGCGGGCCGCCGCGGCCGCGGGAGAGCTCGGCGGAGGGCACGACGAGAAGGTCCAGGCCCTCCTTGTACAGCACGTCGTTGGTGACGGTGTTGCGGGCGTAGACGCAGATCTTGCCGGGCTCGACGCACAGGGTGTTGGAGCCGTCGTTCCACTGCTCGCGGGAGGCCGCGATCGGGTCGCCGCCGCCGCAGGGGATCAGCTTGACCTGGTCGACGCCGGTGGCGTCCTCCAGGACGTGCTCGAGGGTGTCCTCGATCAGGCGGATGTTCACGTCGCCCGGGTTCTTGCCGGCGGTCAGCTCGTAGACGCGCAGGGTGCCCATGATGGCGGGGTGGATCGTGAACTTATCGACGTCGATCTGGGTGAAGACCGTGTCGAGGTGCATGAAGGCGCGCGAGACCGGGATGTCGAAGGCCAGGATGCGCTCGACCTTGGAGTCGGAGTTCCAGAAGATGTTCTGGGCCATGACGTCGATCGCGGCGGCCTGGGTGCGCTGGGAGATGCCGACGGCGAGGGTCTTCTCGTTGATGTTCAGCACGTCGCCGCCCTCGGTGTGGAACTGGCAGTCGCGGCGGAAGTACAGCGAGACGTCCTTGTAGTCGGGGTGGTACTTGAAGATGTACTTGCCGTACAGGGTCTCGCGGTTGCGGGTGACCGAGTACATGCGGTTGAGGTTGACGCCCTCGCCGACGACCGCGAACGGGTCGCGGGTGAAGTAGAGGTTGGGCATCGGGTCGATGATCAGGTCGGACTCGGACTCGGAGTTGACCAGGGAGTCGAGGGTCGTGGACGCCGTGAGGGGCATGTCGATCTCGGACTTGGTCATGCCGGCCATGGTCTTCTTGACGAACTCGAGGTTGTCCTCGATGGAGTCCAGCTTCTCGCGGACGATCTGCGGCATGTGCTGGCCGCGGATGCCGGCCTCGGCGATGTACTGGTCGGTGAACTCGGCGCGGGCGCCGGGGACCTGGTCGAACACCTCGGCGACGAGGTTCTCGAGATAGAGGACCTCCACGCCCTGGTCCCTCAGGATCTGGGCGAAGGTGTCGTGCTCCTGCTGCGCGACCTCCAGGAACGGGACGTCGTCGAACAGGAGTCGCTCGAGCTCGTCGGGCGGCAGGTTGAGGAGCTCGTCGCCGGGACGGTGCAGGCAGACCTTCCTGAGCTTGCCGATCTCGGAAGGCACGTGCAGACCTTTCGTCATGGCCTCCTACCTTTCTTTCGGGCCTTACTGGCCGAATGTATCAGCGCCCCTCCGTATGGGACGCTGCTTGCTGACAGCTCTAGTTATATCCAAAATCCACCTGCAATTCCACCTCGCCCCCGAACGGTCAGCAAAGTGCGATGAACGGTATATCGCATATGATTCCCCCATGATGCACTTCGGTTCTCTAAAGCAGGTTTTCAAAGGTAAATGTTCTTTTTTCTAAGGAATTAAGCTAGATTGCACAAATATTTTCATGTTTAGGAATTGCATAGCTAAAACGGTTTTCTGCATATATATGTCGTTTGTCCATGATTCAATTTGGATTCGATTATATTCAGCTCGCAATCATTCTTATTCATACATCCTCACCAATTGAGTATGGATATAGATTGTTTCTAAACGAGTTGGGCAGTTAGTTGCATGCCTTGGCAGCGTAAGAAGTAGGTAAAGATACCGTTCGCGCGATGCGTCCGTGCCACAGGTCGACTAAATTGAGACAATAGTGATTAGTGTTAGGCTACCGTCCCTTGTGGGGACTGAACGGACAGATGCATATGCCGAGCAAAATCGAAAAGAAGCAAGCCGCCGCAAAGCTGCGCAAACCGCCGCGCGACTTCTCGTACACGCAAAACCGAGAGCTTAGCTGGCTACGCTTTGACAACCGCGTGCTCGACGAAGCCTTCGACGAAACCGTTCCGTTATTCGAGCGACTAAAGTTCGTCTCGATCTTCGAGTCCAACCTCGACGAGTTCCTTATGGTGCGCGTGGGCGGCCTGTCCGATCTGGCGGAGCTCAAAAAACAACCTGTCGACAACAAGAGCAATATGACCGCCTCCGAACAGGTCGATGCTGTCATGGCCGAAATGCCCGGGCTCCTTACCCGTTGGGAGTCCATCTTTAAGAGCATCGAGGGCAAGCTCGACACCTTGGGCGTTCACCGCGCCCACATCGATTCGCTTACGCCCGAGGAGCGCACCTTTGTAACCCGCTACTTCCAGGCCTACGTGTCGCCGGTCATCTCGCCGCTGGTCATCGATCCTCGCCACCCCTTCCCCAACCTGCGCAACGGCGCGCTCTATCTGGCCTGTGGTCTGGACGGCGCCACCGACGAGGAGAGCCTACTGGGCCTTATCGAGATTCCCGCCTCGATGAACCGCGTGGTCGAGATCCCCTCGCCCACCGGCACCTACTCCTACATCTTGCTCGAGGACGTCATCCTCGCCTGCCTGGACAGCTGCTTTGGCTCCTATAAGCCGCTGGATCGTGCGCTGATCCGCGTCACCCGCAACGCCGACATCGATCCGGACGGCGAGGGCGTCGAAGAGGAAGAGGACTACCGCCAGCACATGAAGCGCATTCTCAAGAAGCGCCTGCGCCTGCAGCCAGTAGTGCTCGCGGTCTCGGGGTCGCTCGAGAAGGCGACGCTCAAGACTATCCGCAAGGCGCTCGAGCTTTCGCGCCGCTCGGTCTTTACCTGCGATATCCCGCTCGACCTGGGCTACGTCTTTGGCATTGAGGGCAAGATTCCCGAGCACCTGCGCAACGAGCTCCTCTTTACGCCGTTTAAGCCGCAGCCCAACCCCACCATCGATATGACCCGCTCCATCCGCGAACAGGTGCTGCAGCACGACAAGCTGCTCTTTTATCCCTACGAGGCCATGAACCCCTTCCTGGATCTGGTGCACGAGGCCGCCTACGACCCCGAGTGCATCTCGCTGCGCATCACACTCTACCGCGTGGCCAAGCAGAGCCGCCTGTGCGAGTCGCTGATCGATGCTGCCGAGAACGGCAAAGAGGTCACGGTGCTCATGGAACTTCGTGCCCGCTTTGACGAGCAGAACAACATCGAGTGGGCCGAGCGTCTGGAAGAGGCGGGCTGCACCGTCATCTATGGTTCCGAGGGCTTTAAATGCCACTCAAAGATCTGCCAGCTCACCTATCGCGAGGGCATGGCGCTCACCCGCCTCACGCTTTTGGGCACCGGCAACTTTAACGAGAAGACGGCCAAACTCTACAGCGACTTTATGCTCATGACAGCCCATCCCGGCATCGGTGAAGACGCCAACCTGTTCTTCCGCAATCTGTCGCTGGGCAACCTGCGCGGCGACTACCGCTTCCTGGGTGTGGCGCCCGTCGGACTGAAACCGCTCATCATGCGCGGGCTTGACCGCGAGATTCAGCGCGCCCTTGCCGGCGAGCCCGCCCGCGTGTTCTTTAAGCTCAACTCGCTGACCGACCGCGAGGTCATCGACAAGATCGCCGAGGCATCGTGTGCCGGCGTGCGCGTAGACATGATCATCCGCGGCATCTCGTGCCTCAAGCCCGGTGTTTCGGGCAAGACCGAGAACGTGCATGTCCGCTCCATCGTCGGACGCTTTTTGGAGCACGCGCGTGTTTACGCTTTTGGCGTGGACTCGGACATGGTTTACCTGAGCTCAGCAGACATGATGACACGCAACACCGAGCACCGCGTGGAGATCGCCTTCCCCGTGCTCGACCCCACCTGCCGCGCCCTGGTACACGAGTACATGGGCATGCAGCTGCAGGACAACGTGAAGGCCCGCAGCCTCACGAGCGACGGCACCTGGGTCCCCGTGGAGTGTGCAGAGGGTGAGAAACCCTTCAACTCGCAGGAAGCTCTACTGGAGCGTGCCTATCGCAACGCCGAGGCCGCCGCGCAGCAGCGCGCACAGGAGAAGGAACGTGTGGCCGAAGAAGCTATTCAGGACGAGGTTGAACATGGGGCAGCCGCCAAACCGGAAGCGGTTGCCGCTCCCCCGGTGAATGAGCCCGAGGCTGCCGCAGAGCCCGCCATGGAGAAAGCGCCCGAGCCCGCTACCGCGACTCCGGAGCCCGCCGCCGAGGCAAAGCCCGCCTCAGCTCCTGATCCGCAGCCGACCTCACCCAAGGTCCAAGAGGTCCAGGCGACCGTCATTGAGCCCGAGCCTGCACCTGCACCTCAGCCCGAGCCGCAGGTCACCAAGCCCGTATCCGAGACGAGCGCCCGTCGCGATAAGCCCGCCGGCAAGACCAAGGCCATCGAGCGCCATCGCCCCGGTCGCGTGCGCATAGGCCTGGGCCTGATCGGCCTGGGTCTTAAGACGCTCATTACCGGCAAGACGAAATAGTCGTTTGTAGAAGCAGTTTGTAGAAGCGCCCCGCATTTGAGGAAAGCCTCGGATGCGGGGCGCTTTTCCCTGCTACCATGGTGCGAGCAACAACGCGAATGACAGGCAGGAATATGAAGCTCACTATAGAATCGATGACCTACGGCGCCGACGGGCTGGCGCACGCCGACAACGGCAAGGCCGTCTTTGTGCAGGGTGCCGTGGCAGGCGACACCGTCGAGGCCGAGGTCGTACAGGACGGCAAGTCGTTCATGCGCGCCCGCACCACCGAGATTCTGGAGCCAAGCCCCGATCGCATTCAGCCTCCCTGCCCCTTCGTGGGCATCTGCGGCGGCTGCTCGTGGGGCAATCTCTCACGCACGGCACAGCTCGCCGCCAAGGAGCAAAACCTGCGCTCCACGCTCGAGCGCATCGGCAAGTTCTCTCCTGAGCAGGTCGATGAGTTGGTACAGCCCATCTGCCACACCAAGGACGACTGGGGCTACCGCAATAAAATCGAGCTCGAACCGACCGTCGTCAACGGTCGCGTGCGCCTTGGCATGCACGGTGTCGACCCCAGCAAAATCGTGACCGTCGATACGTGCCCGCTGTTCGATAAGCGCTTCCCGAAGGCGCTCAAATCGGTCGTCGGCGCGCTCAACTATCTGAGCGGCAGCCACGACCTGGGCCTCGAGCGCGTGGGCATTCGCGCCTCGCGCCGCACCAAGGCGCTCGAGGTCGCTCTCTGGACGCCTACGGGCTCCTTCCCGCGCTCGCAGGTCTCCCGCGTGCTGGCAGACGCCGCTCATCCCACGAGCATCGTGCGCGTGATGAGCAAGGGCGAAAAGAAGGCCCGCCGTGTCTCCAAGGTCGAAATGCTCGCCGGAGAGGGCTCATGGACCGAGAATATCGCCGAGGGTCAGATGCGCTTGTCTGCCCCGTCTTTTTTCCAGGTCAACACCAAGGGTGCCGAGATTTTGATCGAGCTTGTCATGGAAGCGCTCGACCCGCAGGAAGACGAGCTTGCCGTGGACCTGTACTGCGGTGCCGGCACCTTTACCCTGCCGCTCGCCCGCCGCTGCGACTTTGTCGCTGCCGTCGAGGCCTACGGCCCCGCCGTGCGCGATCTACGCCGTAACCTGGAAATCAACAAGCTTGATAACGTCGACGTCATTGGCGGAGACGCGGTGCGCGAGTTCCCCGACCAGGACGCCGATGTCCTAGTAGTCGACCCGCCGCGTGCAGGCCTAGCGCCTGAGGCCATCGACCTCATCGCCAGCACAAGCGCTCGCGATGTCGCCTATGTGAGCTGCGACCCGGCCACCCTGGCGCGCGATCTTAAACGCTTTGTCGAGGAAGGCACTTTCTCTCCCATCAAGATCACACCGGTCGACCTATTCCCGCAAACCTTCCACTGCGAAACCGTCGTCCACCTCAAGCGTAACTAGCTGATGATTTTTCTGGCACGGGGATTAAATAATCAATTTGTACCGAATGATTATTTAATCCCCGTGCCTTTTTAAACATTGGGAAATCGAGCGTGGCAAGCGTATGTCTTCGGGGTATAAGACGGCTAATTGTATGCCGCCTTACGAAAGGAACCCTCATGCCCAGCGTTGCCGTTCTCGCCGCCGATGGCTTTGAAACGATTGAATGCCTGACCGTGGTCGATGTCATGCGTCGCGGCGGCGTGCGTGCCACGCTCGTCTCGATCATGCCCACGCGAGAGGTCGTAAGCTCGCTGCAGATCCCCGTGACCTGCGATGCGCTCTTTGATGAGATCAACTTTGACGAGTACGACTGTGTCGTACTGCCCGGCGGCCTACCAGGTGCCACCAATCTGCGCGCAGATCAGCGTGTCTGCGACGTGGTCTGCGAGTTCGCCGCGACCAAGCACGTCGCCGCCATCTGCGCCGCCCCATTTATCCTGGGCGAGCTCGACCTGCTCGAGGGGCGCCACGCCACGTGCTTCCCTGGCTTTGAGAAAAGCTTCCCCGAAGGCGCCTATACCGGCGAGAAGGTTACGCAAGACGGCAACATCATCACCGCCAGCGGCATGGCCCAGTCGCTCCCCTTTGCGCTTGAGCTGCTGCGCACGCTCGCCGGCGACAAGGCCGTCGAGAAAGTCGCCGAGGGCATTCAGCTATGATTCTGGCTTCGCAATCACCGCGCCGCATCGAGTTGATGCGCGAGGCGGACTATGACATTCGCATCATTCCTGCCGATATCGACGAAACGCCGTTTGATGGCGAGGCCCCGCTTACGCTCGTTGAACGCTTAGCAAGCGCAAAAGCCGCCGCCGTTGCCGCCGAGCATGCCGAGCCCAATGAGCTAACGGTCGCGGCCGACACCATCGTCACCTTTGACGGCAAGATTCTGGGCAAGCCGGCAACCGAGGACGAGGCGCGCACCATGCTCCGTGAGCTTTCGGGCCGCACGCACCAGGTCGCAACCGGCGTCTGCATCGTTAAGGCAGGCGATACGGCCGCCCCGCATGCCGCCGAGAGTCTGTCCTTTGTCGATGTGACCGACGTGACGTTCTACGAGCTCACCGACGAGCAAATCGAGCACTACGTCGCCTCGGGAGAGCCCATGGACAAGGCCGGCGCCTACGGCATTCAGGGCACAGGAGGACGCATGCTCGTGCACGATATTTCGGGCGACTTCTATAACGTGGTGGGCCTACCCATCGCCCGCGTCGCGCGCGCGATTCAAAAACTCTCGTAATTGCATCTGGCGCTGGGTATCCCCCGGCGCCTACAATTTTGGCGTACCGTACGGATCCCGACCGGGCACAAGGCGCGGCGGAAAACCGATAGGAGTTAAACATGGATACACTGCTCGAGGCCATTGACGTCTGCGATGTCGATGGCTTTTGCTATGGCAACTATACGGACGAGGAGGCCGGCACCGGTTGCACCGTAATCGTGGCACCCGAAGGCGCCACCGGCGGCGTTGACGTTCGCGGCGGTGCTCCAGCATCGCGCGAAACCGACCTGCTGCGACCCGAGAACACCGTCGACAAGGTCCACGCCGTCTGCCTTTCAGGTGGATCGGCCTTTGGCCTCGAGGCTGCAAGCGGCGTCGCTCGCGAGCTTGAGAGCCGCGGCATCGGCCTTCCCGTCGGCCCCACGCAGGTGCCTATCGTGTGCTCCAGCTGTATCTTCGACCTCGCCTTTGGTAACCCCACCGTTCGCCCCGACATTGAGGCCGGCATCGCCGCGGTGCGCGAAGCACTCGACAACACCCCCACCAAGCTCGAACAGGGCAACGTGGGCGCCGGCACGGGTGCCACCGTCGGAAAGCTCATGGGCCCCGCCACCTGCATGAAGGCCGGCCTTGGCGCTGCCGCCGTGGCGCTCGGTCCCGTTAAGGTAGGCGCCGTGGTTTCGGTCAACGCCTGCGGCAACGTGGTCGACCCCTTCACCGGCGAGTGGGTCGCCGGTATGCGCGCCGCAGCCGATAGTGACCAGATCGTCGACATGGAACTCGCAGCCTTTGCCGCCGCCGGATCCATGCAGATGCCGCTCGACCGCACCAACACCACCATCAGCTGCATCGTCACCAACGTGGAACTCACTAAGGCACAAGCCACCAAGGTCTCCCAGATGGCCGCAGACGCCTACGCACACGCCATCCGTCCCACGCACACCACCAACGATGGCGACACCATCTACACCCTCGCCAGCGGCAAACTGGGCGCCCAGGCAAGCGCCGCCGTTCCCCTAGACCTGCTGGGCATGCTCGCAGTAAGGGCCCTGGAAACTGCCATCGTAAACGGAGCCAAAACCGCCAAAACCTCCCACGGCATCCCGGGTGCCGCGAAGTAAACTAGCTCGTCCGGTTGCCCGGTGGGGCTTGGTTATGTTTGCTGCTCTACAGTCCTGGCTCGCACTAAGAGCACATTAAGTGCTCTTCGGCTCGTGCGGAACTCGCGACAAACATAACCAAGCCCCACCGGGCAACCTACCAACCAAGTCTTTTCAGCCCAGGCCCCTGTGTACCGCGCGTCTAAGATCTTCAAATTCAGGCACCCTGACAATCGATTCTTATAGCAGAGGCCCCTTGGCCTTTAGTTTGATACAAGTTCCGTGCGAGCAGGACTGTTCGCAGTATCAAACTAAAGGCCAAGGGGCCCAGTCAACCTATCAGCAGCGATTACTCAGCAGCTAGTTGAATTTGAAGATCTTTGAAGCAAGACGGTATAGGCCGAGTGTGGTTTTGTCTCCGGCCCGTCCGCGCAGATTGGTGAAGAACCCGACCACGCCGTAGCGGGCACGACGATACATGCGCTCGTCGTAGGCATTCAAATCATTCCACAGCGTCTTTAGGCGCTCGTCGGCGCAATCTTCCTCGGAAAGCTTGGTGAGAACCGAGCAGATCGCCATCATCATGGTGAAGTAGCCCATCATGTACGAACGCAGACGCGACGACTCAACATCGCTGTACAAGTGGTACGACTCCATCATGATACGCGTAACACGGAACTGCTGGTCCAGACGCTTGACCATCGTTGCCTCGTTGACGCTCTGACCTTCGCGACCGATAAAGTAGCGGTAGAGGTCGATGTCGGCGTAGTACATGGTCTTGCAACGCGGCAGCGGCACGTAGGCGTAGATGTTGTCCACATAGAACGTGTGCGGCGGCATGGGAAGGTTGGACTCGCGCAGCACATCCGTGCGATAGCACAGGCTGTGCATGAGTAGGTTCTGGTCCAGGCGGAAATGACCGATCTGATCCCAAGAAAAGATCTTTTTGCGCGGCAGGGCAAATTTGTAGCCAATAGCGGTATGCGTCCCCTCGTAAACCTTCTCGTACACGTAGTTCGAGATAAACAGGTCAACGCGCTGGTCGCGCTCCTCAAAGCCACGCAGAATCGACAGCATGGTCGAAAGGGCAGCGCCGTCAAGCCAGTCGTCCGAGTCGACAACCTTGTAGTAGGTGCCCTGCGCCTCGCGCAGACCCGAAAGGACGGCAATACCGTGACCGCCATTCTCCTGGTGCACCGCGCGGATGATTCCAGGGTAACGGACCTCCCACTCGTCGGCCTTGGCGGCCGTCTCGTCCTTGGAGCCGTCGTCCACCACGATAATCTCGATATCGGTGGCGTAATTGCTCCCCTCCAAGATAGAGGTGATGCAATGGTCCATGTCCTTGGCGGCGTTATACGAGGGAATACCGAATGTTATGACTTTATGCATGGCAGGCGATAATCTCATCCGAAAGATCGAGGGCGGAATTGGTCACGGCGTCCATATCGTAGTAACGATACTCGGCCAGACGACCCACCGGGTGGAAGTTCGTCAGGTTCTGGACGCGCTCAAGATAGCGCTCATAGAGCTCACGGTTCTCGGGCTCAAGAATGGCGTAGTACGGCGTCTCGCCCGAGCCGGGCGTATAGGCCTTGGAGTACTCTTTCATGATGGTGGTCTTGCCGGGCAGGACCTGACCGGTCATGTTCTTGAACTCGGTGATACGCGTGTAGTCCTCGCTCGTGGTGTAGTTGACGGTGCCCACGGGCTGGAACTGATCCATATCGAGCGTCTCGAACTTCATATCGAGCGTGCGGTACGGCAACGCACCCAAGTCGAGGTTGAACAGCTCATCGAGCGGACCGGTATAGACAATCTCGCCGCCGTAGACCTTGCCGTCGATCTTGACGGTAGTCTCGTCGATTTCAAAGAGGTCACGGGCGTCCACGTCGCAGAACACGTCGATCAGGTCGTGGTCGAGCATGTGCTCAAAGAGCGCCGTGTAGCCCTCCTGCGGCATGCCCTGGAAGGGAGCTTGCGGGAAGTAGCGGTCATCATCGCCCACAAAGACGGGAACGCGGCCGGTGATTGAGGGATCGATCTGATCGGGCGTCTGGCCCCACTGCTTCATGGTGTAATGCAAAAAGACGTTCTCGTAGACGTAATCGGCGACCTCGGCCAAGTCGGGGTCGTTCTTCTTACGCAGCTCCATAATGGGCACCTTGACATCCTTGCCAAAGGTCTCCACGAGCTTCTGATACAGCTCCTCGCCGCGCTCGTCACCAAAGGCGAGCTTGAGACTCGCATGGTTGAAGGGCACGGGCATAAGGGTACCGTTGATGTTGGCGAGCACCTTGTGCTGATAATCCGTCCACTTGGTAAAGCGCGACAGGAAATTGTGCACGCGCTCGTTAAAGGTGTGATAGATATGCGGACCGTACTCGTGGATCAGGATTCCGGCCTCGTCAGTGCAGTCATAGGCATTGCCCGCAATGTGGCTACGGCGCTCCAAAACGGCAACACGATAGCCGATGGTCTCGGCAAGACGGCGGGCGCAAACGGCACCGGCATATCCAGCACCGACGACAATCATGTCGTACGCGCCGGCGTTAAAGCCTTCAGGCAGGCCTGAGGTAATCTGCATCGATACTCCTTGTCAAAAGCCACGGGCTCGTTAGCTGGGCTTTTCTCGAACATTCTTCGAGACATATTTATCAGAGCCATTATAGCGCTAATGCGTCCTATAATGAGCTTGCCACACAAGGAAAGCTCAAGCATCGCGGCGTACATAATTGAAAGGTAAACCCGCTAGCAGCGGGTTTATTCGTGAACAGCCGGGCGCCTGGAGCTTAGCGAAACGCTTGTAAGGAGTAACATGAGCGATTTCCTTAACCGTATGAAGTCTGCCGCCAAGGCCGACCTTAAGACGATCGTCCTGCCCGAGGGCGAGGATCCGCGCACCATCGTCGCGGCCACCAAGATCATCGAGGAGGGCCTGGCAAAGATCGTCATCCTGGGCAACCCCGACGAGATCGACGTTCCCGGCGCCACCGTCATCGACCCGCGCAATGCCGAGAAGCACGAGGAGTACGCGCAGAAGTTTGCCGAGCTCCGCGCCAAGAAGGGCGTTACCATCGAGCAGGCTCGCGCCCAGGTGATGGACGCCACCTACTTTGGCACCATGATGGTCAAGATGGGCGATGCCGACGGCCTGGTCTCCGGCGCCTGCCACTCCACCGCCGACACCCTGCGCCCTGCGCTTCAGATCCTCAAGACCGCCCCGGGCACCAAGCTGGTCTCGGCCTTCTTCGTGATGTGCACCGACACCCCGCAGTTCGGTACCGACGGCACGCTGATCTTCGCCGACTGCGGCCTCAACATCAACCCGTCCTCCGACGAGCTCTCCGAGATCGCCATCGCCTCGGCCCACTCCTGGTCCACCTTCATGGGCAACGTTGAGCCGCACGTGGCCATGCTCTCCTACTCCACCATGGGCTCCGCCGGTGGCGAGGTCGCAAAGAAGGTCCAGGAGGCCGTGAAGTTCTGCAAGGAGAAGGCTCCCGAGCTCGCCATCGACGGCGACCTGCAGCTCGACGCCGCCATCGTCCCCACCGTCGCCCAGCTCAAGGCCCCCGGCTCCTCCGTCGCCGGTAAGGCCAACGTGCTCGTGTTCCCCGACCTCGAGGCCGGCAACATCGGCTACAAGCTGGTCCAGCGCTTCGCCGGTGCTGACGCCTACGGCCCCATCCTGCAGGGCATCGCCAAGCCGGTTAACGACCTGTCGCGCGGCTGCTCTGCCGACGACATCGTGGGTGTCGTGGCCATCACCGCCGTCCAGGCCCAGATGGCTGAGTAGCGTACGCATCGCCCGAAGGCCGTACGGGCTAACCCCTGAAAACGTCCTCGACCAATGAAACGCCCCCGTTCTGCTCCTTCGGAGCTACGAACGGGGGCGTTTCTGGTCTGCGGAGTGTTTTCAGGGGTTAGCCCGTACGGCCTTCTACCGCCACGTAGCAATCAGGGTATCTGGGGTGGACGGCGGCTTGGCTACGAGCTGGGGCTGAAAAACTGAATGAATGGGTGCCGTTGCTGGAGGGTCAAACGATGCAGATATGGTCACTTTGGGACCGAAATGTTGGCTGCGGTCTGATGTCTGGCCCACCGGAAAGTGTGTCCCGGTTTGAAGGCGGATTGTGGGATGCAGCTTCCGCTTGGGGCCTGTTTGGGAAACTTTGGGACGGAATTTTGCTTTATTGTGGGTCGCACTTTCCGCAACGTGCCTCAACCGGAAAGCGTGTCCCAGTATTTGCGCTCGAAATGGGATGGGGTTTGCGCCGTCCGCCTGCTAGTAAAAAAGGCCTCCGGAGCTGTTGCTCTGGAGGCCTTTTTTACTAACAAATGCGCGCGTTAGTTGTTCTTGGTCAGACGCTCGACGTCGTGGGCGATCATGTATTCCTCGTCGGTGGGGATGACCATGACCGTGACGGCGGAACCGGCGGCACTGATGACCTGCGGACCGTTGCCCACTGCCTCGCGGTTCTTGTTATTGTCGATGCGTACGCCCAGCCACTCAAAGCAGTCGCAGAAGGCCTTGCGGATCGACCAGTCGTTCTCGCCGATGCCGGCGGTAAAGGTGATGGTGTCCACGCCCGCCATGGAGGCGATCATGGAACCGGCCTGCTGCATGGCCTTGTATGCGAACATATCGAAGGCGAGCAGGCAGCGCTCGTCACCCTCGGAGGCGCGCGTACGGATGTCGCGGGCGTCGTTGGAGATGCCCGAGATGGCAAGCAGACCGGACTGCTTGTTCATCATGTCGTCGACTTCCTGGTAACTGTAGCCGCCCTCGCGCTGAAGATAGCACACGGTGGCCGGGTCGATGGAACCACAACGGGTACCCATCATCAGGCCATCAAGCGGCGTGAGGCCCATCGTGGTATCGCGGCACACGCCGTCCTCGATGGCGGCGAGCGAAGCACCGTTGCCCAGATGGCACGAAAGCAGGCGGTGGCAGCGCGAGCCCAGGATCTCCTTGGCCATCATCCACTCGTAACGGTGGCTCGTACCGTGCGCGCCATACTTGCGCACGTGGTACTTGTCGCACACGTCCTTGGGCAGCGCGTAGGTGTAGGCGACCTCGGGCATGGTCATGTGAAACGAGGTGTCGAAGACGGCCACGTTGGGCAGCTCCGGATACTTCTCGCGGCAATATTCGATTGCCGCGGCCTCGCCGTAATTGTGCAGCGGAGCAAGCGGTGCCACCTCAAGGATCTTAGCCATGACCTCATCGTCGACGACCGCGGAATCATCGAAGTGCCAGCCGCCCTGAACGATACGATGGCCAATGCCATCAATCGTAAAGTCGGTCTTCTCGAGCTCCTCGAGCACGCGAGCGATAGCAGAGCGATGATCGGGGAAAGAGACCTCCTCGGTCTGCTTGGCGCCACCGTTCTCGGAGTGGCCAAAGATGCCCATGTCCGAACCGATACGTTCGCAGTTGCCCTTGGCGAAAACCTCGCGGGTATCGGTATCCAAAAGCTGATATTTAAGGCTTGAGCTGCCGGCGTTGACAACAAGTACGTTCATGAGACTCCTTTGCAGTGCAATACGGTCGACGCAGACCCCTTAAGGCGGCCGCATTTTAATAAGAAGTTATCACAACTTGATAAATAGCTATCAAGCATATCGCCCAACGAGCACAAAAGAGGGGCCGAACGGCGCTCGGTCGTCCAGCCCCTCCCCTCTTGCAATTACTTGCCGTTGACGATGCGCTCGACGTCGGAAGCGATCATGAACTCCTCGTCCGTGGGGATGACGAAAATCTTGACCTTGGAATCCTTGGCGGACAGGCACCAAGCGCCGTCGCCGCGCAGGGCGTTGCGGGCATGGTCCATCTTGACGCCCATAAAG
Source organism: uncultured Collinsella sp. (assembly GCA_900544875.1). GTDB lineage: Bacteria > Actinomycetota > Coriobacteriia > Coriobacteriales > Coriobacteriaceae > Collinsella. The sequence continues at coordinate 49,728 of UQWS01000004.1, forward strand.
GCCAGACGGTCGGCCACGCCAGCGCGGACAGCCGGAGCGTGCTCGCCGATGCCGGCGGTAAAGACCAGGGTGTCCATGCCGCACATGGAAGTAGCCATCTCGGCAGCCTTGGCGGCAATCTTGTAGACAAACATGTCGAAGGCGAGCTGAGCATCGGGGTCACCAGCGGCGGCGAGCTCCTCGACGTTGCGGCAGTCGTTGGTCTTGCCGCCGGTCACAGCCAAAAGGCCGGACTTCTTGTTCATCATCTCGTCGACCTCGTCGAAGGTGTAGCCACCCTCGCGCTGCAGGTAGCACACGGTAGCCGGGTCGATGGAGCCGCAGCGGGTGCCCATCATGACGCCATCGAGCGGGGTGAGGCCCATGGTGGTGTCCATGCACTTGCCGTCCTCGATAGCGCACAGGGAAGCGCCGGAGCCGATATGGCACACGACGACCTTGCGGGCCTCGCCGTTGGTCATCTCGGCGACCTTCTTGGAGATGTAACGGTAGCTGGTGCCGTGGGCGCCGTACTTACGGATGTGCAGCTTGTCGCAAACGTCCTTGGGTAGAGCGTAAGTCTTGGCGACCTCGGGCATGTTGAAGTGGAAAGCGGTGTCATAGACCGTGACGTTGGGCAGGTCGGGATACTGCTCCAGGCAGAACTCGATAACGTTGGCCTCGGGGTTGTTGTGGAGCGGCGCCAGCGGGGCGACCTCGCGGATCTTAGCGAGAACGTCCTCGTCGACGAGGGAGGAATCGCCAAAGTACCAACCGCCCTGAACGATGCGATGGCCGATGCCCTCGATCTTGACGCCGTTGGCCTCGAGGTCCTTCAGGACGACCTCGATGGCGACCTTGTGGTCGGGGAACTCGATGTTCTCGGTCACCTTCTTGGAACCGTTAGCAGCGTGGGTGAAGGTACCGCCGGTAAAGCAGACGCGCTCGCAGGAGCCCTTTGCGGACACCTTGTGGGACTTGGTGTCGATGACCTGATACTTAAGGGTCGAAGATCCCGCGTTGACGACCAGAACGTTCATGTGTCTCCCTACTAACAGGCGGTGTGGCGCCGCCAGGTTACATACGCTTCAATAATAAACCCAAACGCCCTCGCGCTCGGGTTTATTGGCGTTGATATATAAGTTATCGGTGTCTAAATACTCATGTCCTTTGGCTTGTAAGACGAAATAGCGCGGGGATATACACCAAAGAAGAAATCCCGAGCGCGACAAGCAATACGACTCGAATGCCCGCAGCGCTGCTCAACACAGCGTTGAGCAGATAGAAAAGAACAGCACCCACCGCCACCATCTGGCTTTGAACCGAAATCAATGAACAGCGCATCGAAGAATCAGCAGCATTTTGAAAAATTGAGTATTTAATTGGAGCAAACAACGAGTACGCAACCGTCTGCAGCACATAGAACACGGGCAGCAAATTAGCCGGAGTAAGGGGGATCAAAAACAAAGCTGTCAATACTAAGCGAATGATGCCGCAAATACGCGCAAAACGGCCCTTGTCGACATGAGCAATCACACTGGGCACAATAAGCCCCATGGAGGCCGAGGCAAGGAACTGGACCGCAATGGTCACACCCGAAGCGACGGAATTCATTCCGCGGCCCGCAAGCAGCAGTGAGAAAAAGTCTTCCAGGGCGACAAAAGCAAATGCCTGAGAACAGTCCATGATGAACGCTGAACGAAGAATGCCATTACACGCAATAGCGGCACCGATCATCTTCGGGCTAATTCCACGCTCAGGTGCCCCCGCAGTGCCCCCTCTTCGCATCTCAGGAATGCAGACAACGACAACCAACGTCAACACCATTGCGATGATATCTGCCGAAAGACCAATGAGATATGCACCGACAGACGAAATGAAACCACCCACGCAAGCGGAGATGGCATAAGAGGCATAGAAAACAAATCGCTCAACGACATTAAGTCTTACGAGCTGGTCCTGAGAGACGCTGTCAATGTAAATCGCTTCTATGGATCCGCTCAGACATGCAACGGCAAAACCTTTGAGAGCGAACGCACCGATTAAAAGCAGAGGGAAACGGACGAGAAGCAGGGCAGCGTAGTATCCAAGCATCCCCACGACGCCAACGAGACCGCTTGTCTTTCGTCCAAACCTATCAGCAATATAGCCAGTGGGAACTTCGAGGATGAACTTGCTCACTTGATATGCAATCATCATGCTAGAAATCGCCACTATCGAGAATCCGACTAATTCAAGGTAAACCGTCAGAAAATACAAAATGGTGCTGAAGTTCGACAGAAAAACGAACGTCATATAAAGCAAAACCGTACGGTTTTTCATGCTCCGCCCTCCAAGAGTCAACAATCTGAATCGGAATCTTGGAAAAGCATGAGGGCAAAGCCGTCAGTCATGTGTTACAAGGCGTCAACATTCACTTGACAACACGAGGCCAAATGGCCTCACGAAGCAAGATGACGCAATAGGTGAAGAAATACCGTCTGGTGTCGATCGGTCCAGGCATTTTGTCGATAGCAAAAGTAGATGGGCAAGGCTACGTCATGCGAGCCTTCAATAGAGCACTCGCTCACTTCCAATCCATCTGATGCGAGAGAAGAGCCAGAAAAACTCAATATCAATCCCCCGGCTTGAAGAAACTCAGCCTGCGCCCTGCTTCCGTATTCGACATCGCGAAAGCGGAAATTAACCAGCTGAGCTTCGGGACATTGATTGATTGCATTGAGACAGGGTGACAAATTAATGGGAACAGCGAGCCTGCCGCCCAGTAACTCACGAATGGTCATAGCGTCAACAGATTGATGACCAGCTGGGCATGAAAGAACCCTGAGCTCCTTTTCACCCATATATTTTGAAGAAAGGACGCTGTCCCGTGGTTCCTCAAACGAGATAGCCGCGTCCGAAATTCCAAGTATAAGTGATTCAAAGCATGTTGCCGTTGGCTGATGCCACACATCAAGATGAATCTGAGGGTGCGAGCTTTCAAACGAGTCGTACCAGTTTTCGGAAAAAAGGAGCCCCCGCCCGTGAAGACAGGGGGCGTAAAGACGGAAATGGCCGTCGGGCGAAACGCCGCCGTTCCCCGATTGAGCGTACTTTTTGAGATCGTCGACTTGCGCCAGGATCACGCGTGCACGACGCGCAAATTCTCTGCCCGCCGGAGACAAAACAGCCTCCCCCGCCGATCGGTCGAGCAAAACAATCTGATACTCAGATTCCAACTTTTTTATTGCCGACGAAACGGCCTGCGGACTCACGTGAACGGCGCGAGCTGCTTTGCGCACGCCGCCATAGTTCGCTACAGCTTGAAGGTATTCGAGTTGAGAAAGCTGCATAGATTACTCCAAAGGCAGCCAAGTCGACGGCCTACGCGCCCTCAGATGAGGTTCTCGCCCAGGTTCTTGCCACCGAGAACGTGCATGTGGAAGTGCATGACGGTCTGGCCGGCGTTGACGCCCTTGTTGGAGATGACGCGGAAACCGTCCTCCAAGCCCTTGGCCTTAGCGACCTCCTGGATGGCGTGAGCCATGGCGCCCATGGTCTCGGCAGGTACGTTGTCGGCGATGTCACTGTAATGCTTCTTGGGGATCACGAGCGTATGGACCGGCGCCTGGGGATTGAGGTCGTCGAAGGCGATGACCTGGTCATCCTCATAGACAACGGTCGAGGGGATCTCGTGGTTGGCAATTTTGCAGAAGATGCAATCGCACATAGTTGGTTCCTTTCTCACAGACCAAGGTAATTATATTTGGTCGGGATGGCTAGAACGAGAGGTTGTCGTCGGTGTTGGCGGCTTCGCCGTCGGCGAGCACGTCGTTGCCGTCGACGTCCTTAAGAAGCACCGAGACCTTCTGCTCGGCATCGGACAGGCGGGTGCGCAGGCTCTTGAGGAGCTCGACGCCGCGGGTATAGCTCTCGAGCGATTCCTCGAGCTCCATATCGCCCGACTCCAAGCTGCGAATGATGAGCTCCAACTCCTGCGAGGCCTGCTTGTACGTAAGCTGCTCGACCGGGGTTTTCTCTGCCATATCTGTTTCCTTTCCTAAAGGTTTATCGCTATGAAACGCGGTCTACTCGACCGTATCGACCGTTGCCGCAACGTTACCGTCTGCCATGCGCACGCGGATGGCGTCGCCGGGCTTAAAGGTCTTGGCGCTCGTGGCCACCCCATCATCGCTGTACGCGATGGAATAGCCGCGGGCAAGCACCTTGAGCGGCGACAGGGCATCAAGCGACGCGGCAGCTCGGCCCAGGTCGGACGCGGGCTTGCTGAGCATCGAACGTCCCTGATGCTCCAGACGGGAACTCGCAAGCGTGAGCGCATGGCGCTTGCCATCGAGCCCCGAGGTGCTTGTAACCAGACGCTCGGGCAAGCGCTCAAAGTTGGAGCGGAATGTCCCGACCGAGCGTACTATGGCGCCCGACAGGCGATCAGCAGTCAGCGCAAGCTCCGATTCGCGACGCTCAACCATAAATGTGGGGTCGTTGAGGCACGGGCGGCACGCAGCCGCATCGAGTGCATCGCCCAAGCGAGCCGAATAGGTATCCCAGGCACGGCGACCACGCTGATCGAGCATCTCCAGGTCGACCTGGGCCGACCCAATCATCGATGCCATCGCGGCACCCAGGCGCTGATGGCGCGCCTCGAGTACATCGGCCAACTCCGTCATAGCCGGCGCCACCGATTCTGCCGCCGCCGTGGGCGTGGAGGCGCGGCGGTCGCTCACCATGTCGCAAATCGAGGTATCGGGCTCATGGCCAATGCCGGTCACCACGGGCACAGGACAAGCCGCCACCGCACGGGCAAGCTCCTCGTCGTTGAAGGTCATGAGGTCCTCGAAGGAGCCGCCGCCGCGCACCAGCAAGATGCAGTCGGGCGCTGGCGTGATGGCGGCGGCACGGCGCAGGCCCTCAATAAGCTCGGCCGGCGCACCCTCGCCTTGAACCTTAGCGCCCACGCAGACGAGCTCGACGAGCGGGTTGCGACGACGCAATGTGCGCTTGACGTCGTCGATTACGGCACCCGAAAGCGAGGTAACGACCGCCACGCGGGAGCAAAACACCGGGATGCGGCGCTTACGCGCTTCGTCCATCAGGCCCTCGCGGCGTAGCTTTTCGGCCAGTTGCGCCACTTGTTGACGCAGCAGACCCTCCCCCGCCAGCGAAAACGAGCGAGCGACAAAGCTCATGCGGCCCGTGGCCTTATAGAGATTGAAGCTGCCCTTAAAGCTCACCTGCATGCCGTCGCGCAGATCGAACGTGCGCTTGAGATAGGCGCCCTTCCAGATGATGCAGTCGACGGCCGCCGAGTCGTCCTTGATCTGAAAGTAGCAGTGGCCGCTTCGGGCGTTGGGACCACGAAAACCCGTGACCTCGCCCAAAACGCTCAGCTGCGGAATGGCATCGAGCGCGCCGGCGGCGATCTCCACCGCCTGGCTCACGCTGAGCTCCTTGCGCTCCTGATCGTCCGAACCGTCGAACTCGGCGGAAACGGCATTGCCGGTTAGATTCCAGCCCGCCACGCAGCCTCCTTTCGTCATCGTGCACATGGGCTCCGGCCCTGCGCAAATTCAAGTCCAACACATAGTACAGCGCCGCGGGGACACGAATCCCCGCGGCGCCTGCCTGTCCCATTTGTTATCGGTTGGAGTTTCTGTTGTAGCGAGCCATAAGATAGAGCAGCTGAATAATCGAGGTGAGCGCCGCAGCCACATAGGTAAGCGCGGCGGCCGTCAGCACCTTCTTGGCACCGTTGACCTGCTTGGAGCTCATACCCGACTGCTCAATATACGCCACGGCACGCCGGCTGGCATCAATCTCAACCGGCAGCGTAACCAGTTGGAACAGCACGCTAAACGAGAAGAAGATCAGTGCGAGGGTCGTGAGTCCCGCGATGTTCATAAACAGGCCCAAGAGCAACACGATGGTCCAGGTGTTCTGGGTAAAGTTGACGACCGGCACGAGGGCGGTGCGAACCTTCATCATGGCGTAACCGCTTTGACGCTGGGCGGCATGGCCCGCCTCGTGGCAGGCGACGGCAACGCTTGCGACCGACCCGCCCGAACGGTTGGCATCCGAGAGATACAGGTTATTGTCCTGCGGGTTGTAATGGTCGGTGAGCTCGCCGGCGACACCCTTGATACCCACGGCGTTGCAGCCGTTGGCGTCGAGCATGCGGCGAGCGACCGTGGCGCCCGTGTCGCCGTCCGAGCGAACCTTGGACCAGGTTTTGTACGTCGAGTTGATATAGTTCTGTGCGGCAAGACCAATCACCGTGCAGACAAGAACAACCAGCAGGTACAGCGGGTCGATGCCAAAGCCGTATCCATAGTAATAAGGCATGCGAATTCCTCCGAATCGAGTTACACGTTGGAGGCATTCTACCCACTCAAGCGGCTAGGCTTCCTTACAGCAATTCAATTTTGCCATCTTTGACCGTCAACCCCATGTTGCCCGAGAGCAGATCGTCCAGGCGCGAGCCCACAAGCTCAAAGCGCCAGCCTTCGCGCAAGGGGCTCTGCTCGGGATGCTCAATGTAGTCGGCCAGGTCATCGCGCGAGGCAATGACCGAGGTCGCCACTCCCGAGCGTTCGGCAACCAGGCGGATGAGCGCGTACATGAGATCCGTCACGCTCTCCAACTCCGGAGAGATCTGGCGATGCCCGCGCACCATGAGCGGCAGGCGATCGTGCGGGCAGCTTGCGCCGCGCTTGATGGCCATGAGCGCACCGTCCACGTCGCGCTCCCCCAACTGATCGGTACCGCGAATGCTGCGGAACTCCTCAACGCGCACGGGATTGCGTTTAACGAGCGCAAGCAGCGTGTCGTCGGACATGACCCATTTGCGCGGGATGTTGCGGCGCTCGGCGCGGTCCTCGCGCCAGGCGGCGAGCTCGCGCGCGATACCCAGCTGGTGACGACTGCACGAGTTGATGCGTTTGACCTTGCGGAACGCCTCGTGGCGATCGGCGCGATAGTGCGACTCGTCAGCCAGCGGGCGCAGCTCGTCGAGCACCCAGTCCACGCGGCCCAGCTCGCGCAGGCGGCTCATCATCTCGGTATAGGCCACGATCAGATACTTGACGTCATCGATCGCGTACTCAATCTGCTTATCGGTCAGCGGGCGACGCGACCAGTCGGTCAGTGACTCGGTCTTGGGCAATGAGACGCCGCAAAACGTCTGCACGAGCGCGCCGTAGGAAATCTGCTGACGCTCGCCCAAAAAGGCGGCGGCCACCTGCGTGTCAAAAATCGGACGCGGCAGCACGCCTACGGTATGGAGCATGACCTCCATATCCTGCGAGCAGGCGTGGAAGACCTTGGTCACGCTCTCGTCGGCCATAAGCTCGGCCAGCGGCGATAGGTCGTCGATTACCAGGGGATCGACCGCTACGCTCTCGGCAGGGGTGGCAATCTGAACCAAACACAGACGCGGATGGAACGTGCGCTCGCGCAAAAACTCGGTATCGACGGCAATCGCGTCGAACTCACGGGCGCGCTGGCAAAAGTCGAGTAGAGCCTGATGTGTGGAAATGTACATATCAACCCATCGAATAAGGTTAGGCCCGAAAAACACGGGTAGGATATCGGCATTGCCTTACAACTATACTCGGTTAGTCACAGAACGGGAACGTAAGTATGCGCTGCCTTATCATCCACAACCCGGCATCGGGCCCCAGCTCAGATGAAATCTACGCATTCACGCACGCCCTCGCGCAGGGCGGCGACGAGGTCGTGATGCGTTTTATCGGCGATGGTATGGAACCCGAGGATGCCGTGGCGGACGTGCGCGAATTCGATCGCGTGGTCGTTTCGGGCGGCGACGGCACCGTCTCCAACGTGCTCGACCAGATGCGCGGGTGCGGTGTCCCCACGCTCGTTTTCCCCTCTGGCACAGCCTGCCTGTTCTTTAACAACATCGGTAATGCCCCCGAGGCAGCGGCGCTTGCCAAGGCTTGCCGCGCCGGTCGCACGGTCAAAGTGGACATGGGCGAGCTCTTTTGGCTCGACGAGAACGGCAACGAAAAGCGCCACGGCTTCATCATCATCGCCGGCTCGGGCTTCGACGCCGAGATCATGATGAAGGCCGCCCCCACCAAAAACGACATCGGCGAGATCGCCTACTTCCTCTCCGCGCTCGCCACGCCCAACCCCACGGTGGCGCACTTTACTATTGAGCACGACGGCATTGTCGAGGAGCTCGACGGCATCTGCTGCATGGCCGGCAACACCTCGGTCATCCAAAACGACATCAACCTGTTCCCCGACTGCCGCATGAACGATGGCATGGTCGACATTGCGGTCATCGAACCCGTAAAAACTGTGCAGCTTCTACCGACTGTGATCACCGCCGCACTCGACCCCGCCGGCAAGGTACTCGGCCGCCCGCAGTTCAAGATCATCCAAACCAAGGAAGCCAAGATCACCTGCACCCCATCGCTGGGCATGCAGTTCGATGGCGAGATTATCTCCAGCAATTCGGGCGTCTTTGGAGCCCGCGCGCTTCCGCAATGCCTCGACCTCATCGTCGACGAATTCTCCCCGCTCGGAAAATAGGAGGACCCTATGAACGACAATCCCCTGCTCGGCTTTATCATCATCGTTTTGGCCATGCTCGTCGGCTATGCGATCAACGTGATCCACCGCCGGAAGAAGTAATTCCATATTGGCATGATATTCATCCAATTATCGTCTCCCCTGCCGTTTATGCATTTGCCAAACAGCAGGGGATTCTCATTTCGGGCATTCCCAGCTACTTTATTCGGCTACAGTAATTGCAGGGCGTCTTTATTAAAATAAAGCTACAAACTGAGTATAATTAACCGCTCATCGCATATTTCATCACGCTTATCGAGTAAGTTTCTTTCATAGATGAATATTGTTTCTAGTTCGTTGCGCTAATGAGGTGTCTTTATTGGCTGAAGCCCTCTGGCGACAGAGGGCTTTCGCACGCTGGGAGGGAAAATGAGGAAAACTCACCCCGTCAACGCGCTCAAGAAGCTAGGCATAGGCCTCGCCTTTGGAGCTGCAACCATCATGTCCATGCCGACCTCTGCGCTCGCCTGCACGCAGGTCTATATGGGCAACAAGCTGACGGCCGACGGTAATACGTACTACGGCCGTGCTGAGGACTACCGCAAGCGTTACCTCAAGCACTTTGGCATCGAGCCTTCGTTTGGCCCTGGTCACACCTACAGCTCGGATGAGTCTGCATTCGTGTATACCTCGACCAAGACCTCGTATCGCTACACCTATGTGCGTGACTACCCCAGTCAGTGGGACGAGCGCTGGGATGCCTACTCCGAGGCTGGCATCAACGAGAAGGGTGTCTCCTGCTCCGCCACGCTGACCACCTACATGAATGCAGCTGCCAAGGCTGCGGACCCCCTGACCGATACTGGCATTGGCGAATATAGCTACGGCAGCGTAATCTTGGGCGAAAGCGCCACGGCACGTGAGGGTGTCGAGCTCCTCGGCAAGATCATCGACGACCAGGGCGCCTGCGGCAACGACCAGATTATCATCTCCGACAACAATGAGACCTGGCTGTTCGCCGCACTTTCCGGCCATCAGTGGATCGCCATGAAGCTCACCGATGACATCGCCTCGCTTAACCCCAACATCGGCAACCTCAACTACAAGGTTGACCTCAACGACACCGAGAACTGCCTCCACTCCGAGGGCATCGAATCTATGCCCAAGGAGAAGGGCTTCGCCAAGTACTTCGATGATGGCCAGTTCGACGTTGCCCAGACCTACGGCGAGGAAATTAGCGAAAATGCCATGCACTCTTGGACACGTTATGTCCAGGGTCGCGCTTACTTCGATGCGCCGCTCACCGAGGGCACCGACTATAAGATCGTAAAGGACACGCGCGAAAACGCCCGCGCCACGACCGGCGCTCTGCCCTTCGAGGCACAGCCCCTGTTCTTCCAGCCTGGCAAATCCAACTGGAACACCTTTGAGATGATCCGCGCGTTTGGCAACCGCGGCGAGAAGGCCCCGGGCCTCAACGCCAACACCGACGGCGCCTACGCCATCGGTACCGAAAGCAACAGCGAGATCAACCTCTTCCAGATTCGCGATGGCCTCGATCCCGAGATCGCAACCATCCAATGGGAAATGCTCTCCCGCGCCGCGTACTCCGTCGCCATCCCCTTCTACTCCGCACTGCTCACCGAGGTTAGCCCGTATTTCAGCGACCAGACCGTCTCCTACGATCACTGCAAAGAGACGGACATCGTAAACAACGAAGAACCCGAGAACTCCATCAATTACGTCCTCATGGACATCAGCTCCCTCTGCTTCGAGCATCCCGAGCTGCTCGGCGTCAACGTCCGCACCTACCTCGACGCCCTCCAGAACGAGCTCGTCGAGCAGAACTTGGAAGTCGACGAGGTCATGCAGGCCACCGAGGGCACCGAGGCCCGTACCGCCCTGGCAAACAAGGCCGGCAATGCTGCCACCGAGAACACCTACGTCAAGTGCAAGGCCTTGCTCCAGGAGATGCGCGCCTATCTGAAGGCTGAGAACTTCGACCAGCCCTTCACCCCGAGCGACCTGAACACCGAGACCAACGGCCTCAAGGTGTCCATCACCTACGCCAAGGATGCTCTTTCCACCGATCCGGTAACCCCGGATCAGCCTGGCACTCCCGAGCAGCCTGGTACTCCTGAGCAGCCCGGTACCCCCGAGCAGCCCGCTAAGCCCGAGCAGCCCACCACCAAGCCCGAGAAGCCTGGCAAGTCGGACACCACGACCACGGTAACCACCAACAAGACGAACGCCAAGGGCGGCCTGCCCACCACCGGTGATCGTTTTGATGGCCGCGTGGTGGCTGCATTCGCCATCGCTGGCGTTGCCGTCATCTCCGCGGGCGGTTACTTCCTCTACCGTCGCAATAAGGAGTAACGTCTTAGCTGAGCGGGCAAGGCAGCAATGGCAGCCTCGCCCGCTCAGCCCGCTCTTTTGACCGGCGGGAAACCCGCCTGAAATCTTTTTAAAAAGATTTCCCCGCACACACTTCGCTGTGCTATAGTGCAGCGCAACAGCAACTAGGTGCGACCGCGCCACGGCATCACGAAAGGAGCCACCGACATGAAGAACACGATGAAGTCTCTCAACAACTGGTGGTGGCGTGATGCGAATACGATCGGTCGACAGTGAGTCCCTCACGCCTGTTTTTGCGCTCTAGGTGATTGGAAGGCCTCCGGTTTCGACCGGGGGCCTTTTTCTATCTCGAGCCCGATCGCATTCGCATCACGCGCCTCCGCTTTTCTCTTGCACCCCCATTCCGAAAGGATTTTCACCATGTCTCAGAACACCACCGCCGCCCAGCCCCGCACCGTCCAGACCGCCGACCGCGGCAAACTCGACGTCCGCGCTCTCGTCCTGCTCGCCATCCTGCTCGCTGCAGGCTTCATCCTCAACTTCACCGTCGGCAAGGCCATCTCGGGCATCTCGGGCGGCATGATCAGCCCCGAGTTCATCATCTCGGCCTTCTGCCTCACCATCCTGGTCGTTCGCCCCAACATCGGCCAGGCGCTCGTCATTGGCCTCATCTCGGCAGCCGTGATCCAGATCACCACCACTTCGCCGTTCGTCGATTTTGCCGCCGAGGGCATCGCCGCCATGCTCATGGCCGGCATCGTCAACGCCGCCGGCAAGAACGGTCAGGTCAAGCCCGCGATCGCCATTGTCGCAACCTTCCTGACCACCTTTGTCTCCGGCGTCATCTTCATGGTCATCAAGATGGCCATGCTCGGCGTGGTCGGCGAGCTCGCCGCCGCCATGTTGCCCGTCGTCGCCATGACCGCCGTCTTTAACGCCATTCTGGTCGGCGCCCTCTACTTGCCCATCCAGAAGGCCCTGAAGCTCAACTAACCCGCTCGGCTTTACGAGCCACCCCATCTTGGCGTTCATTCGTCGCTCGCGTACCCAAGTACGCTTCGCTCCTCTTTCGCGCCAACCTGGGGCCCCTCGTAAAGCCGTCTCCGTGCTTCACCACCAAAGACCGTCCCAAACAACGAGCTTTTTTGGGACGGTCTTAAACAACTGGTCATTTAAGACTGTCCCCAATGACTATGAAAGGTATCCATGGAAACGATCATCAACGTCGACGATGTCTCGTTCTCCTATGGCACGCAGACCGAGCAGGCGCTCAGCCACATCTCGCTCAGTGTGAACAAGGGAGATTTCATCGGCATCATCGGGCCCTCGGGCGCCGGCAAGTCCACGCTTGCCGCCTGTCTGTCGGGTGCCGTGCCCCACCACTACACCGGCACATTCTTTGGGTCCGTCATGGTTGACGGCCACGACACCTGCGAGGTCTCGCTGACCGACGTATCGCAAATCGTCGGCAGTGTGCTGCAGGATATCGACACGCAGATGGTCGCCTCGGTCGTCGAGGACGAGATGCTCTTTGGCCTCGAGAACTTTGGCGTTCCCCACAACCAGATCGAGCAGCGCGTGAGCGAAACGCTCGAGACCGTCGGCATCAGCGACCTGCGCGACCGCGAGATCGCCACGCTCTCGGGCGGACAGAAGCAAAAGGTAGCCATCGCCGCCATCCTCGCTATGCATCCACGCGTCTTGGTTCTCGACGAGCCCACCGCGGCACTCGACCCCGCCAGCTCCACGTTGGTCTTCGAGACGTTGCGTGAGGCAAACCGCGCACTTGGAATCACCATCGTCGTCGTTGAGCAAAAGGTCGCCCTGCTCTCGGAGTACTGCAGCCGCGTGCTCGTGCTCGACCATGGCGAAATCGCGCTGCAGGGCGAGCCACACGAGGTCTTTGCGCATACCGACGAGCTCCGTGCCATCGGCGTCGACTGCCCTCGCGTCACGCGTATCTTCAATAGCCTCGAGGCCGATGGCCTGGTAAGCAGTACCCCCTGCTTGGATGTCGATGAGGCCGAGCGCCTGATTTCGGGCATCGTCGACCCCGCACACGTGGCCATCGAAGCCCAGGCGCCCGCCGGTTCCCCGCATGCACCGTCGTTGCGCCCTCATGCCAAGGACGCCGAACCCGCACTCACCTTCGACCATGTTGAGTTTGCCTATCCCAATGGCGGCGCCGCCGTACACGACCTTAGCCTGACGCTCTATCCTGGCGAGCTCGTGGGCATCGTCGGCCAGAACGGTGCCGGCAAGACCACGCTCACCAAGCTGCTCACGGGCCTGCTCAAGCCCGCCTCGGGCAGCGTACGCGTCACGGGACTGGATACCGCAGCCGCTCCCACGAGCCGCATTGCCCGCGAGGTCGCGACCCTCTTCCAAAACCCTGACCGTCAGATCTGCAAGGACACCGTGCTCGACGAGGTCGCCTTTGGCTTGGAGCTTGGCGGCATGGACCGTGCCGAGGCTCTGCGTCGCGCCCAGCTCGTCATCGACCGCTTTGGCTTGCCAGCCGACGAGGCGCCCTTCTCGCTCTCGCGCGGTCAGCGCCAGATGGTGGCACTCGCCTCTGTCGTGGTCGTAGAGCCCAAGATCGTTGTGCTCGACGAGCCCACGAGCGGCCTTGATTACCGCGAGTGCATGACCGTCATGGAAACGGTGCGCACCATGGCCGAGCGCGGTTGCGCCGTTATCATGGTCTGCCACGATATGGAAGTCGTCTCGGATTTTGCCGAGCGCATTGTGGTAATGGCCGACGGTCGCATCCTCGACCGCGGCCGCACGCACGAGCTATTCTCGAACATCGATCTCATGCGGCGTGCCTACGTGGAGCCTCCCCAGGTTATTGAACTCTCGCGCCGTCTGGCATCTTCCGTCTCGCCCGCTTTTGCGCAGGTGAGCGAGGTCACCGATGTCGTTCGAATTACCAAGGAGATGGTCCACCGTGGTTAACGTCATCGACTACATGCCGGGCGATACGCTGCTGCATAGCCTGAATCCCGTCGTCAAACTGGGCCTCGCCGCCGCCATCATCGTCGGCATCTTCTTGTCCGACACCTACGTGGCGCTGCTGGGCTTTTTGGCACTCACCCTTGCGCTGGGCGCCTATGCCGGCGTCGTCGACCGTCTGTTCTCGCTGCTCAAGTTGCTGATTCCGCTCGCGCTTATCATGCTGGTGCTCCAGCTGGCCTTTATGCGCGATGGCAACGTGGTGTGGGGTTTTATCACCGACACGGGCCTCGTCACAGGATCGAAGGCCTGCCTGCGCCTGCTGGGTGTGGCGTTACCACTCATCCTCATGCTCATGGTGACCAAGCTCAACGACCTTGCCAACGCCTGCGTCGAGGTGCTGCACGTGCCGTATCGCTATGCCTTCACCTTTACCACGGCGCTGCGCTTTGTGCCGGTGTTTGGTCAGGAGATGAACGCCATCATGGAGGCGCAGACCGCACGCGGCGTCGAGTACGACACCAAGAACCCCATCAAGAAGCTTAAGCTCATGCTGCCACTGTGTGTGCCACTGCTCATCTCGAGCGTGGGCAAGACCGATGCCACAGCCTTGGCGGCAGAACAGCGCGGCTTCTATCTGCGTACGCGCGCCAGCTCGTACAAGCGCTACCCCATCAAGGGCCTGGACATCGCCGTGCTCATCGTCAGCATCGCCCTCATCGCCATCGGCTTCCTGTTCTAGTTCACCACCGACAGCAACCGCCCAGCACAAAAGGCCTCGGCTCGCACCAAACGAGCCGAGGCCTTTACTGTTTCACCAGATAAAACCTACCAATATTAACCTGTCCCTTTTTGACAGGTCGGAAGCTAGAGGCGGTAGGGGGCGCCGCTGCGGATGATGGATTCGCGCACCAGGACATCCATGGCGTCGAGGGTTATCTCGGGCATCTCTCGGTACTTTTGCAGCACCGAGAGCTCGGTGCAGGCCAGAATGACGCGGTCGCAGCCGCTACGGGCGAACTCCCACATCACGCGGTCGAACTTATCCATATCGGGCTCACGTCCGGCCTTCACATCATCGTAGATAAGCGACATCACATCGTTCTGACGTTTCTCGCTGGGATAGACGACCTCAACACCCGCAGCCTTACATTCGCGGCCGTAGACGCCCGCGCCCACGGTGCCATCGGTGCCCATGATGCCGATCTTATGCACCGGCTCGGCCGGCATACTCAGGTTGGGGTCGAACTCGCACTCCCCCATCACCGCACCGGCCAGAGCATAGCGCACCGACTCACGCGGCATGTGGATAATCGGCACCTTCGTAAACGACTGGATCTGGTCATAGAAGTAGTGTGACGTGTTGCAGGGAATGGCAATGTGTGCACAGCCCAGCGACTCGAGTGCCTGGGCGCACTCTTTCATGGTCGCCAGCAGTTTGGCATGCTCGCCGGTCTTAATGGCCAGTGTACGGTCGGGCATGGTCGACTTGGAGAGCACCACCATGTCGATATGTTCCTGATCGCAGGCAGCAGCCGTATGACGCACCACCTGGTCGTAGTAATACGACGTGGCCTCGGCGCCCATGCCGCCGATAACTCCCAGCTTTTCCATCGCCGCCTCCTTGGTGACGCTTGCGCAATTGCGCGTATCATACCCGCGCCCGCCCGATGTAAACCGGACGGGCGCCGCACTCATCTACTTGTAATACGTCTTGAACAGCTTAAAGTGGCGCAGCTTGGTGTGCCACATGCGCAGCCAGCGGTTAAAGACAAAGTCGCCCTTCATAAACGAAGGGTCGGCGCCCTTGCCTTCCTTGTCCAGGCGATGCACCTTAGCGCGCAGCTCGGGATCCTTGACGTACTTGTCGACGACGCCCATGGGAACGACCATCCACAGGGCCTCGTCCTGCGCCGTCACAAACTCCGGCTCAAACGGGCGGTTAAACACATACTCGTCCACCACATACTTGGCAACGTTAAAGCCACTGTTAGTGACGTAGTAGTTACTGCGGCCCTGGCGCGTGTTGAAATCGAAGAACTTAAACGAGCCGTCGCGCTCGTCGTACTTAACGTCAAAGTTGGAATATCCCACAAAGTGAAGGTCCTCGAGCAACTTGCGCACGCCGCCCATGAGCTCGTCATTGGGCTCGGTGATGATACAGGCGTGGTTGCCGACACCGTGAGGCTGATGCTCCTCGAGCAGCACGTGACCCAGGCACATCATGCGCACCTTGCCGTTGCGGTCGGAATAACTGGTGAGCACGCGCATGTACTCGTCGTTGCCGGGCACGCGATCCTGCAAGATCAGGTCGTCGGTGTAGCCGCTGGCATACGAATCGCGAATGACCTGTTCCAGCTCGGCGCGGTCGGCAATCTCATAGGCCTTCTTCTGGCCCTCGAACTCGTGCTGCCACCACATGATGCCGTCAGAAGGCTTCAGAATCATCGGGTAGGGAAAATCGATCTGATCGAGCACCTCGGCAGGTGCCTCGCCTTGGTCGTTCAGCATCGCCATGGTGAAGGTAAAGGTATGCGGATAAGGCACGCCATGCTTCTCGCACAGCTCGTAGAAGATCTCCTTCTTCTGGCACTGCTCGAGCATGCTATAGGGAGCGTAAGGCGCGACGATGTTATCCGCCAACTCATGGGCATCCTTGGCCTGAGCCACGAGGGCAACATAGTTGTCGCCACAGCCCACAAGGACAATCGTCTTGTCGGCATGCGCTTGGGCAATGCCGTTGACGGTTTTGAGCATCACGGGCATGGTGTCGATATCCACGTTGGGCGTGTAGTCGATAATCTGGCTGCGGTACGCGGGACCCGTCTGATACTTGCCAAAGACCAGGCTCTTGACCTGGTACTCCTCGTAGAAGGCGCGCGCCACCGAATAGGCGTTGATGTCGCCGCCGAGCAGCACAGGAATGAACTCGCGCTCTGTAAATTGCAATGCCATGGAAACTTCCTATCATGAACTGCCCACACAACGGGCGGTCTTTGCGCAACTGATTTATTCTAGCGTGCCAAGCCGCCGACGCCCAAAGCTCCACCGTATCTATGGCAATCGACGTAATCGTCCAGCACGAAGGCCAGCACGAAGACGGCGCTCACCGTTGTATGACAACGGGCAATGAACCTACCGTTGTTGTAGGATTCAACATGTTGCCCGCCCCGTCGAAAGGTGCACCGTGCCCCAGGCTCATCCGATCAACAACCCCATCATTGACGCCGCCAAGCGCGAACTTGCGGATCGTGCCCAGACGGCAGCTCCCCTACGCACCGCAAACGATGCTTACAACGGGCCTGCCCGTATCGTCTCAATCAACACGTCGGAGCACAAAGGCACTCGCAAGTCGCCCGTCGCCGATGGACGCGACACCGTCATCGAGCAATTTGGCCTCGCTACCGATGCGCACGCCGGACATTGGCACCGCCAGGTCTCTTTTTTAGCCGCGGAGTCCATCCAGACGGCGCAGGCACGCGGGCTCGACGTACACGAGGGTGACTTTGGAGAGAACTTCACAACCCGGGGCATCAACCTACTCTCGCTCCCCTTGGGCACGCAGCTCAAGCTTGGCAGCGAGGTGCTTGTCGAAATCAGCCAAATCGGCAAGGTCTGCCACACACGCTGTGCCATCTACTATCTCGCCGGCGACTGCATCTTTCCCCACGAGGGCATTTTCGGCGTGGTGCTACAAGGCGGAGAGGTCCATACCGGCGACGACATCCAGGTGGTCAAGCTCGGCGACGGCACCTGCTCCTTCACTCCCGCCGACGCACTCGAAGAGGTGGAGCAGGCTCGTCGCGAAGGAACCCTGTAGTTGCAAAATCCCACGTTGAAGTAGCTTTTACAGCCAAGAATCCCGTTGCAATAGGGTGCCGTAACGTTAAAGTTGAACTCTATGGTTTCTCAACAATTCATCATAACTGCAGGTCAAAGCCAAAGTCTCAAGTTCAACTTGACCCTTTGGAACCTTTAAGGTTCAAGTTGAGGTCGAAAGCAGTAGTAGAATACCGTTCGAACCATAACCTACGATTGATTGCAGAGGGACTGGATGCAGCATTCGAATCATCGCACCGCAGCGCTCATTGCGTCGAAGCCGGCTCGTATCATCACGAGCGCCGCGCTCGCCGTTGCGCTGACGGCCACGCCGATGCTCTCCCCCGTTGCGGCGTATGCCGCCTCGCAGGCAACGCAGGACCAGCTTTCCGCAGCCCAGCAGAAGATCGAAGCCGCCACGAGCGCCTACAACGACGCCCGCACCAAACTCGATGACCTGCAAAAGCAGATTGACTCCAATGAGGCAAGCATCGAGGAAATCGAGGCTAAGCTTCCCGAGCAGCAGGCCAAGGCAAGCTCCGCCATGCGCGATCTGTACAAGTATCAGAAGGGCACCAATCCCATCGTGAGCTTCCTGGTCAACGCGCAGAGCCTGGGTGAGTTCATCACGACCTGCAAATACACCAACCAGATCACGAGCTCGAGCGTCGACGAGATCGAAGAGCTCAATAACATGCAAACCGAACTCGAGCAGAACAAAGCCGAGCTCCAGCAAGCCAAGTCTCAGCTTGAGGCAGAGCAGAAAAACGCCGAGGATGCGCTGGCGCAGGCCCAGCAGCTCCGCAGCGAGGCACAGGCAAAAGCCGAGCAGGAAAATGCCGCCGAGCTTGCCAAGCTTGAGGCCGATAAGACCGCTGCCGCCGAGAAGCTCTCGGGCGAGGGCGTAAGCGGCAGCAATTCCAGCAGCCAGGCCACCAACACCAACACCACCATCGACACCACGGTGAACAACGCCAATACCGGTAGCTCCGATTACGATTCGTTCATTAATGAGTGGACAGGCCGCATCGACAATTATCTCGCCGGCTCCCCCATGGCAGGCCAGGGCTATAACTTTGCCGTCGCCGCTTGGAATACCGGTGTCGACCCCCGTTGGTCCCCCGCCATCGCCTGCATCGAGAGCACCAAGGGTGCTTATTGCGCCAATTCTTACAACGCCTGGGGCTGGAGTGCCCGCGGCGGCGGTTGGCGCAGCTTTGGCAGCTGGAGCGAGGGCATCTCCGCTCACGTTGCCTATCTGGGCGCCAACTACGGCTCCACCCTTACCCCAGCAGCGGCCAAAAAGTACTGCCCGCCCACGTGGCAGGACTGGTACAACAAAGTCGCCACTCAGATGAACCGCATCTAAGTGCAACTGCAAAGGGCCCCAATGGGGCCCTTTTTCTTTTAGGTAGCGGAGGTATCGACGACGCCGGTCGCATTGGCAACCGCGACTATGACGATCATGCATAGGAGCAGCACACCCAATGCCTTGAGCAAGAGCTTCGCGAGCTTCTTGCCGCGATAGCTGTCGAGCAATGCGAATCGCCGACGAAGACGGCGCTTATCGAGCAGCGCAAAATGCATAAGCACCATAAGGCCATCGACAAAGAAAAAATACTCGATTATGAGAAGCCACGTCGGGTAGCTTTGGTTTGCTCCCGTGGGGTGAAAGACGGCAAAGTGGCTACCGACAAAGAACACAAGCAGCGAGAAGCAGACGAGCGTATTCCAAATGCGCCCCAGAGACTCCGGAACGCGAGAGAGCAGACCGCATGCAGCGGAGGCGGCAGGCCTAGGAAGCCCTGCGGGGTTCTGGAGCCCTTGGGGCGTCAACACCGTCTCCGAGGCCGGAGTACGGACAGCCACAGGCGCAAGAGGCCGCACGGGCCGACTCAGATCGTATGCCGCGCGCGTCGCCCGTCCCAATGCTTCCGCACTCGCAAAACGCTTGGCCGGGTCGAGCGCCATCGACATGCAGACGGCATCGGCAAGTGGAGCGGGAATGCCACGCGCCTCGCATTGCTCGCGCAGGTCGAGCCCTGGTTTAGGGTCGACTCCCGTCAAGCAGAAGAACAACAGGGCGCCAAGTGCGTAGACGTCGCTTCGCACGCTCGTCTGCCCAAACCCATACTGCTCGGGCGGCGCATAGGGCCGTGTCCCAAACTTGACGGTGTCGGCATCGGCGCCGTCGCGCCATACGCGAGCGATCCCCAAGTCGATAATCACCAGCGATGAAAATGTCAGGCCGTCATCAGGCGTATAGTTGGCACCTGTCACGATGATATTCGACGGCTTGAGGTCACGATGGATCACCGGCGCCGACGTCTCCCCCGCCATTGCAAAACCGGCGTGGAGCTCGCCCACGGCATCGCATAGGGCAGGATACAATTCACGCGCATAATCGGGGGTGGCTCCCAGACGGTCCACCAGCGCCCCGAGTGTCTCCCCTTCGATGTATTCCATAACCACGTTGAGCTCGTCGCCCACACGACGACAATCGACGATTCTGGGCAGGTGCTCAAAACGCCTGCCTGCCCGCTGAGCGGCAAACAGACGCTCGTATGCCCCTCCGATTTGAGCCGAAGCATCGATGCGTTTACGGACAAAGGGGCCGAGCGAACCACCGCCGGTTCCTTCAAAGTACACGAGCTCGGTTGTTTCAACGGACGAGCGCTTAAGTACACGCTCCACGCGATAGCTGTCGTCGCGATCGAGCGACGCCAGGTGCTCGACAAGCGCTGCGGTCAGCTCGTCATCGGAATATGTTGGGGTCTGAGTATCCATAGCCTCCATCATAGCGCAGGGCGCAGACACCCCATGGCATCCGCGCCCCGTTCGTTTGCGTCGTTGTTCGGCAGCTCCGCCAGCTCAGATATCAACCGCTAACTCACCGTCTCCTCGCCAAAGCGATACAGCTCCTCGTTGACCTTTTGGAGGCTGCACCCGCGATCGATACAAAAGATGATAATCGCATCGCGGCGGTCCTTGCAGTTAAGGACGCTTACCCCGGCAGCCGTCAGCGCACGGTTGGTCTCTTTGAGCGTCAGCGCCATCGCAAAGGCAATCTGCAGCACCTTATTGCGGCTCGGATGCCGCGCACCGGTAAAGATCTGATACCCAAAGGTCTCATTGAGATCGGCCATACGAACCACGCGCGAGCGCTCCAAGCCCTTTTCCTGCAGTAGCTGCTTCAGGTAGTTCGAAAGCGACGGGGCGGCAAAGTCGTGTTCTTTGATATAGCCATCGATGTTTGGCGCGTCGAGAAGCTCATTGAGCAACTCGTCAGTCAGCTTTTTATCGGGCATACGACCTCACCTCCCATACGGCGCAACGGTAGCGACATGCTAGGCCAGCACCCAGCTTGCAGTGGCAGACTTATCAAACATGTTAGCAAAATACAGTGCCTTCTTGATATCGCCATCAAAGTAGATATTGCCCGCCACGGAGCCACCGGCGGAAAGGGTACCAGACTGCAGCTCATCGGAGCCCTCGCTGTAGTAACCCTGATTCTGCTGAGCGCCGTTGGCGTCCTCGCCCTTCCAGTCGTAGATGTTGTAATCTGCGCCCTCATCGCCATTGTTGACGTACGTGACGTGAATGCCCGTCATGGTCGAACCGTCATAATTTGTGAGGCCGGGCTGGACGGAATCGACAACGACGGAAAGACCGGAAGCCGTGGTCACCGTCGCACCAACCGCCAGGTCAGTCGTAGACTGCTCTTCCTTCTTCGCCTCTTCCTTCTTGTCGTCATCGCCAGCGTCCTCGGTGACGGTCGCCTTATCGCTATCACAACCGGCAAGAAGACCGGCAGTCCCCAAGGCGACGGTGGCGAATGCGCCAAGTGCAGTGCGACGGCTCAGCAGCACTTCGTTTTCGAGCTTTTTCATTATGCATCCTTTCTACGATCCGGCTACCGTGCCGGCACACAGCACATCGTAGGAAGGATTAAACTTGAATTCATTAGCTGAGAGCTAAGGTTGCGGTAAACGGCCAATGCAGTTATCCAAACGCCGAGCAAACGCACTTTGCGCGACCGTCTGCTGGCAGCGCATCAAACCACCGCGACGGATTCCCCGGTAAAAGCACTGATCATCAACAGGACAAAGAACGCCAGGTAGCTGATGCTCAGCAGGTAGGCGATGACCAAAAAGGCAATCCATCCTACATTGGTCTTACCGTCGGCACGACGTTGCTCGCGAGAACGGCACAGCCAAATCGTCACGCCGATGGCCACAATCAACAGCACAAGTGCCGCTGCCGCCAGTCCAGCAAGCGCAAACATCACGCCAATGCTCACAGCAATAACCGAGAGCAGCAGCAAACCGCACCCGCATCCACCCGGACTATATACGGCAGGCTGTCGGCGTCGCCTCATCGTCACGCCACCCCCATCATCTCTGAGCACTACAGCGCAATGGCCTGCTGAACAGGAACGATCTTATCGAGTTCCGGTTCGATCCGCCTTTTCTCGGCCTCAAGGTCAAACGCCACCTGAGCGCGCAGCCAATAACCATCCGTCAGGCCAAAATAACGGCAAAGACGGAGGTCGGTGTCGGCCGTCACGCGACGTTTTCCCAAGACAATCTGCCCGATACGCTGAGCCGGAATCCCGGTCTCTTTCGCAAGGCGATATTGAGAAATGCCCATGGGAACAAGAAACTCCTCTTTGAGAAGCTCACCAGGAGTCACTGGCGACAGCAAATCGGACGAGGTCTCATCACTTGTGATAATCGACGATTTCGACATTCCAAGCCATCTCCTGTCTCCACTCAAAACAGACCCGATAGCGCTCGTTAACACGGATGCTATATTGACCGGCACGATCGCCCTTCAAAGCTTCCAGGCGATTGCCCGGCGGAACGCGAAGATCATCAAGCGAAGCACAAACCTGCAGTTGGCGAATCTTCCTCAACGCAACACGCTCAAAGGGCACGAACCTCCTGACCCGCACACCCATGGCAAAGCGTTCGGTATCCTCATCTTCATACGATGCAATCATAGTATCGCCTTACGTTAGTAACGTCAAACGTTTCTATAGACTTACATCTCTATTATATCGTACGTTTGTTCGTGTTTTCTAGAACAAATAGTCCTTCACACCTTAGTCAAGCAAAAGCAATCGTTTGTAGACATCGAGGCCCTTGAGTAGAATTTCCTCGTCAAAGAGCATGCTATCGGTATGCAGAGCGCTTGTGGCATAGGCGGGGCAGCCATCCGAATCACTCGGGTTGTCTTGGTCCTCTGGCATACCCGTGCCCAGCAGGAAAAACACGCCCGGCAGATGGCGCTGATAGAACGCGAAATCCTCGGCGATCAGCAGCGGCTCGTCCACGAGCTGCAATTCGGGCAGAGCGGGCGCGATTCGGGCAAACAACTCAGGGTCGTTATCGACCGGTGGATAGCCCTCGGCAAAGTCAAGATCATACGTGCAGCCCGTTGCGGTGCACGCCTCGTCGAGCACACGGCGTACGCCTTCGCGCGCACGGTCGAACATGTCGTCCGTAAACACACGTAGGCTGCCGGCAACATGGGCCTCCCCCGCCACCGCGTTGCAGACGGTACCGGCCTGCAGCAGACCAAACTTACCGATACAGGGCTCGTCGGTGCCCAGCTCGTCCATCAGCTCGCGCTCGGCAACCAAAAACTTCGCTGCCGCCAACGCGGCATCGTGCGACTCCCCAACCGGCACACCATAGGTCTTAGCGATGTGGATGCTCGTACCGTGAATATGGATATGCGTCTCGCTCGAACGCGCCAGCAGCGGACCGGAACAACTCGCCAACGTGCCGGCAGGCAGATCGGGCCACACATGGAAGCCAAAAATGCGGTCGGCCCCATAGCGCTCGAACACACCACTCTCGCATACCGTCTTGGCACCACCGGTCGTTTCCTCGGCCGGCTGGAACACAAAGAGAACGTTGCGCCTAATGGCGCCCGGCTGTTCGCGAATCGTACGGTCGACATACGTCGCGGCGGCAAGCGCCATGGCCATATGTCCGTCATGTCCGCAAGCGTGCATCTTGCCGGGATGGGTCGAGGCAAAGGCCGCTCCCGTCGCCTCCGCGATGGGCAGCGCATCCATATCGGCGCGAATCGCCGTGGCATGCGCGGCATCAACGCCGGCGTCGAAGAAAGCACAGACGCAGTTGGGGCACGGATGGGTCACTTCGCAGGTGAGCGGTGCCAACACACCCTCGATATAGGCAATGGTTTGCGGAAGATCGAAATCGAGCTCCGGAATGCGATGGAGATCGCGGCGATAGCGACGGAGTTCTTGGAGCTCGGTCATAGAGGATCCCTTCGTGAGGCACATCTGTTGCAACTTATTGTGATACAGGATTGTGGCGCACATGTTTCCAGCATATCCCTGCATTTTTTAAACGTTATATACGAATACTCTTGTTTGGTAAAGTGCAACGTGATAGGGTCTTTACCACTTGATAGAGGCGCGGGCACGAAGAGCCGCGGGCGAGCCGGCAGGCTTTGACCCCGTGGGGAGGCGAAACCCGCCGAACTGGGTTTTACGGGCACGAACAACCTGGTGGGCCTGTGGGAAACACCCACAGGACTGTCTGCAGCAATGCGGGAGCGCTATCCGGACATTGGGTCCACGTTATGCGGATTCGATGCGCAGATGGCGCCGTCTGGATAGCGAGGTTTACGGGACATGGCATTGACCCCCAACGAGGCATATGCGGCCAAGCAGCCGTTTGTGGACAAAGAGACACTCGAGCATATCGTCGAGCAGTTCCCCACGCCGTTTCATCTATACGACGAGGCGGGCATCCGCCGCAACATGCAAGAAGTGCGCGACGCCTTTGCATGGAACCCGGGCTTTAAGGAATACTTTGCCGTCAAGGCCAACCCCAACCCGGCGCTCATCTCCATTCTCAACGAATACGGCTGCGGCTGCGATTGCTCGAGCTATACCGAGCTCATGATCGCCCGTTTGCTGGGTATCACGGGACACGACATCATGTTCTCGTCCAACGACACGCCGGCTGCCGACTTTGAGCTCGCCGACAAGCTGGGTGCCATCGTCAACTTTGACGACATCAGCCACATCGAGTTCTTTGAGCGCGTTGCGGGGCCCATCCCCAAGACGGTCAGCTGCCGCTTTAATCCAGGCGGCCTGTTCCAGCTCTCCAACGGCATCATGGACAACCCGGGCGACTCCAAATATGGCATGACCACCGAGCAGCTCTTCGAGGCCTTCCGCATGCTCAAGGCCAAGGGTGCCGAGGACTTTGGCATCCACGCATTCCTTGCCAGCAACACTGTCACCAACGACTACTACCCCAAGCTCGCGCGCATCCTCTTTGAGCTTGCCGTACGCCTGGAGCGCGAGACCGGCGCACACGTCGCCTTCATCAATCTGTCCGGCGGCGTCGGCATCCCCTACCTGCCCGAGCAGCAGGCCAACGACATTCGCGCCATCGGCGAGGGAGTACACGCGGCATACGACGAGATCCTGGTTCCCGCCGGCATGGACGATGTGGCCATCTGCACCGAGATGGGCCGCTTTATGATGGGCCCCTACGGCTGCCTGGTCACCAAGGCTATCCACGAGAAGCAAATCTACAAGGACTATATCGGCGTGGACGCCAGTGCCGTCGACCTCATTCGTCCCGCCATGTATGGCGCTTACCACCACATCACGGTGATGGGTCAGCCGGGCGGCGCCGACAAGGCCACAGCGCCCGTCACGAACACCTATGACATCACGGGCAACCTATGCGAGAACAACGACAAGTTCGCTATCGATCGCGAGCTGCCGCATATCGACATGGGTGACCTGCTTGTAATCCACGATACCGGCGCGCATGGCTACTCCATGGGCTACAACTACAACGGCCGTCTGCGCTCCGCCGAGGTCCTGCTGCGCCCCGATGGCTCGGCCGACCTCATCCGTCGCGCCGAGCGCCCGGGCGACTACTTTGCCACGCTCGACGTGCTGCCGTGCGGCCGAGAGTTGCTGGCCAAGTCGCGCGCCGAAAGTGCCCGCCGCCGCGCTCAGGACGAGCGCCTGGCCGTCGCCGCTCAGTGGAACAAACGCATCCAGATCGCGGAAGCGAAGGAGAAGAACATGGACATCCGCAATCTCGAGGGTTCAATCGTCGCCCTTGTCACGCCGTTTAAAAAGGACGGCAGTGTCGACTTTGACGCGCTCGAGCGCCTTATCGATTTCCACCTGCAAAATGGCACCGACGCCATCCTCACCCTGGGCACCACCGGAGAGAGTGCCACGATGACCGACGACGAGGACAACTCCGTTGTCGCCGCAGTGGTCAAGCAGGTTGCGGGCCGAGTCCCCGTTATTGCCGGCTCGGGCTCTAACTCCACGCAGACCATGCTCACTAAGTCGCTCACTTACCAGGGCCTGGGCGCCGATGGTCTGCTGCTCATTACCCCCTACTACAACAAGTCTAACGAAGAGGGCATCTACCAGCACTTTAAGACCGTGGCCGACGCCGTGGACATCCCCTGCATTCTGTACAACATCCCCGGCCGCTGTGGCTGCGGCATCAGCGAGCGCAACGTAGAGCGCTTGGCCGCGCACCCCAACATCATGGGCATCAAGGAGGCCTCGGGCAACGTCGCCTACGCGGCCAAGATCGCCCACCTGCTGTCAGACGACTTCCGCATGTACTCGGGCGAGGATGCCCTCACCGTGCCGCTCATGAGCCTAGGCGCTTCGGGTACCATCAGCGTGTGGGCAGACGTTCAGCCGCAGCTCGTGCACGACATGTGCCGTGCCTATCTGGACGGCGACGTGGAGCGCGCCCGCGATATCCAGATTGCCGGTCAGCCGCTCATCAACGCCCTCTTTAGTGAGGTCAACCCCATCCCCGTCAAAGAGGCGCTCGCTCAGATGGGTATGATCGAGGCAAACTACCGTATGCCGCTGTGCCCCATGGCCAACGACACGCGCGCTGCACTTACCGATGCTTTGAAGGGAGCTGGTCTGCTTGATTAAGACCGTCATTATGGGAACGGGCCGCATGGGCTCGCTCATCCGCACTACCGCCGAGGGCATTGTCAACGCCGCTGGAGAGGCCGTTTTTGACATCGTCGCCCAGATCGGCTTCGACTTGTCCGAGCTCGAGAACGCCCCAGCAGCCGACGTCATCATCGACTTCTCGAACGTTGCGGCCTTCAATGCTGTCGTCGCCTATGTCGAGCGCACGGGCGCGGCGTTGGTCTCGGGCACCACGGGCTACACGCCCGAGCAGATGGATCGCCTGCGCGAGCTGGGTCAGAACGCCCGCGTCATGCACTCCGGCAATTACTCCATCGGCATCGCGGCCCTGCGTCATCTGGTGGCACAGGCCACGCGTGAGCTGCCCGGCTTTGACTGCGAGATTGTCGAGACGCACCACAACCAAAAGGCCGACGCCCCCAGCGGCACCGCGAAGCTGCTGCTCGACGCCGTCGTCGAAGCCGAGCCCGAGGCAGGTTACCACCCCGTCTATGGCCGCGAGGGCATGTGCGGCGCACGCGACCCCAAGGAGATCGGCATGCACTCGCTGCGCGGTGGCACTGTCGCCGGCGTGCACGAGGTGAGTTTCTTTGGCCAGGACGAGGAGGTCACGCTCACACACCGTGCCACGAGCCGCCAGATCTTTGTCAACGGCGCCCTGGCCGCCGCCCAGAAGCTCATCACCCGCGACCCCGGCTTCTACACCTTCGACCAGGTCATGTTTGCCTAACCAGGTATCAACCGTATCCACGAAAAGGAGAAACAGCATATGAGTAACGCAGCCGAGATGGATGCACAGGAGATTATCAACTACATCGCCACCGCGCCCAAGAAAACGCCCGTCAAACTGTACGTGCGCGAAAAGCCGGGCATGAAGGTCCAGTGGGGCAATGCGCACGTCTACGGCGGTCATCGCGGCAAGACCGTCTTTGGTAACTGGGATGAGCTTAAGACCATCCTGGTCGCCAATGCCGATTCCATCGACTACTACGACGTAGAGAACGACTGCCGCAACTCCGCCGTGCCCATGCTCGACCTCAAGGGCATCAACGCCCGCATCGAGCCGGGCGCAATCATCCGCGACCGCGTCGAGATCGGCGATCGCGCCGTCATCATGATGGGTGCCATCATCAACATCGGCTCCGTCATCGGCGAAGGCTCCATGATCGATATGGGCGCCGTGCTGGGCGGCCGCGCCACCGTGGGTAAGAACTGCCACATCGGCGCCGGCACCGTGTTGGCAGGCGTCGTAGAGCCCGCCAGCGCCACGCCCGTCATCATCGAGGACGATGTCATGATCGGCGCCAACGCCGTGGTCCTGGAGGGCGTGCACGTAGGCAAGGGCGCCGTCGTTGCCGCCGGCGCCGTGTGCGTCGAGGACGTCCCCGTCGGCGCCGTCGTGGCCGGTGTCCCCGCCCGCGTCATCAAGATGCGCGACGAGAAGACCGACAGCAAGACCGGTCTCGAGGAAGGCTTACGCCGGCTCTAGAGGCGTGTCAACCTGCAAGGAAATGCAGTTCTAAGCAAAAAGGCCGAAGCTCCATTGGGGCTTCGGCCTTTGTTTTTCTGCAGCGTCCAAGCGCAGTTTATCGATTCTCAATTGACCCGATGTTCTTGAGCTCGATGGAGATGAGGCCGTTGGGCTCGTTGACAAACTCGATGTACTCAGAGTTCGAACCCATCTCGGCCGGGAAGCTGATCTCGATGCCCGTGTCGGTACGGATCTTGTGGTTGCGCACCGCCGCACGCTCGACCTGCTTGCGCTCCACGGGCACACGCTCGGGCACCTTCTCTTCGGTCAGCGCCGCGCGTACGCTCTCCTTGATGACCGGCTCGTCCTCAAAGACCTCATCGACGATATCCCAGGGCGGCAGCTCCTCGTCATCCTCAACCTTCTCGGCAACGGCAGCCTTAACCTTAGCGAGCGCTACGGCCGTATTGGCACCGTGCTCCTCGGCGACTTCCTCGACCACGCGCGTCACGGTGTCGATGACCTCCTTGCCCGACACGCCCGTATCGCACTGCAGCAGACCGTCGGGAATGAGCATGCGGTCTTCGCCGGCAATCTTGCGCTTCTTGTCCACATAGCCGATCTCCATGGTGCTCGCACGCACGATGGCATAGCTTGGCACCTTTTGGGAAGGATTCGGCAGGATAGCATAGTGGCGCGCGATGTCGTTGCGTACCTCGCCCTCCTCGCGGCCCACCTCGTGCATAAAGGCCTGCTTGGAGCCCAGCAGCATCACGGCAAACCAGCGGGCATCCTCATCGTCGTCAAAGTCGGCCACGAGCACATCGGTGGACTCGGCTTTTTCGGCCTTGGTAAGCTCGGAGGAAATGAACTCCGCAATCTGCTGCGACAGGTCTACGAACTCGCGCTCGCCAAAGAAATAGCCCTTGAGCTCGCCGCCAAACGCAGAGTTCTCGGCAAACGCGGCGCGTTTATTGTCGGCCGAGGTACGTGCGCGGCGCAGATGCGTGGTCACGAAGTTGCGCACGGTACGGCTCTCGATATCGAGCTCGCGCTGGCTCATAACGTTGACGGCAGAGTCAAAGTCCAGGATATGCAGAATCGCATGATTGATTTTCATATACGGCATTCCGTTCTAGATTGAATTGAGCACGAACCAGTATAGCGGTCGAGCCCGCCCCAGGCGCATCGAAGATTGGTGCATCGGGGACAGGTTGCTTTGCACCAATGGCTAGCGCAGGAGCTCGGACTGCCATACCTCGAGCTGTTCTGCCAGGCTCTTACCACTAGAAGGCACGCTGAACTCGGGACGTTTGGGCAGAAGTGCACACTTAAGAATCGCAACGATAGTCTGCGAGACAAAGCGTCGCGTATCCTTGTCAAAGCCTTGCGCAGCCTGGAGCATCACGGGCAGGCTCTCGCGCAGATTCCCAGCGATATCCGCAAACCGCTCAGCACCCGTAGCCTCAAACACGGAGAACAACGCATCTACAAAACGCTCGCGCTCGCTAGGTGACACTGCAAGCAGCATCTCGCGAATGGAGCCATCAACGTATCGAGCACCGGCGGACAGGCGCTCACAGTACACGAAGTCGCGACCATCAACCACCCAGCTAAAGGGATTGTGCTGCAGCAGGCTGAACTCGGTGCTCTCAACGATGGCATAGTCCTCCTGTGTCTCGAACATCATGCCAAAGATCGACGACCGAGGCAGCGTCTTATCGATTCGACCGGAAAGATCGGCAAAGGCGCTGCCGCTCAGAAACTCCTCGACGAAGCCCGGACCATCATGGGAATACGCCCGTTCGATTCGCTCACGGGCGACATCGGAGCACATCGCCGCACCGTACACCGCAAGGTTTCCGCCCTTGGAATGACCTCCGCACAAAAGCGGCCCGTCAATCGCATCCGCCGCCTCGTCCACATAACGCGCCGCGGATTCCTGGGCCGGCACAGGACACCGGAACGCCATGTTAAAGTCCTCTTTCCAGCCCACAATCGTGCTGTCGGTCCCCCGGAAGGAAAGATAACTAAACCCCGCCGGAAACCGGAACGCCATGGCTGCAAACTGCTCCGTCGCCACCACATCGCTCACGGCACGATAGCCGCAAACGTGCACGCCACGGTAGCGAGGGCTTGCTGCCACGGCCTCCAACAAGGCCCTGCTCCCCTCTGGGTCCCACAAGTCGTCAATCATATCCCGGTAGCACTCGGCACGCAGCAGCTCACGCACGTCTAGGCCCTGCCAGTTCGTCAGTTCCGCCATATCACCCGGCAAACGCAAATAGGACAACCACGCAAAGACCAGGCTATCCACCGCGCAGAACGGCCGCTCCTCAAACGGATCAAATGCCGTCTGGGCATAGGTCAAAAAATTAGGCGAATCCGACATGGCCCTCCCATCAACTATGGTGCATTGGGGTCAGGTTGCTTTGCACCAAAAAGGCGCCCGGGCCGTGTGGACCCGGACGCCTTTCATTGTAGCCTGTTGCCCAAAAGAGCTTGATTTAGCAGGAGAAGTCGACGCTGTCGATGATGTCCTTGAGGGCCTTGGCAGAGGCGGTGAGCTCATGTTGCTCGTCATCGTTCAGCGGCACGGGGACGCGGCAGACGACGCCGTCGCGACCAACGACGGTCGGCATGGAGATAGCAAGATCGGACAGGCCATACTCGCCCACCATGAGCGAGGAGACGGGCAGAACGGTCTGCTCATCGCGCATGACGGCAGTGCAGATGCGCTTGACGGCCATGGCAACGCCATAGTAGGTAGCGTGCTTCTTCTCGATGATGGTGTAGGCGGAGTTCTTGACGTCCTCGGCGATACGCTTCTCGGCAGCCTCGTGCTCCAGATGACCGTGAAGCTCGCAGAAGGTGTTCAGCGGCACGCCGGCAACCTGAGCGCTGGACCAAGCGACAAACTCGGAGTCGCCGTGCTCACCCATGACATAGGCCTGGACATCGCGCGGGTCGACCTCAACGTGGGCACCAAGCATCTGCTGCAGACGGCCGGTGTCGAGCACGGTACCGGAGCCGATGACATGGCCCTCGGGCAGGCCGGACATCTTGATGGCGGCGTAGGTCAGAACGTCGACCGGGTTGGAGACGATGAGCAGAATGCCGTCGAAGCCGGACTTCTTAATCTCGGGGATAATGGACTTAAAGATGTTGACGTTCTTGTTGACCAGGTCCAGACGGGTCTCACCGGGCTTCTGGGCAGCGCCAGCGGTGACGACGATCATGGCGGCGTCGGCGACATCGGAATAATCGCCGGCGTAGATCTTCATCGGCTCGGCAAACGTCATGCCGTGCGCGATATCCAGGGCCTCACCCTCGGCGCGGTTCTTGTCCACGTCGATGAGGACCATCTCGGAGAACAGACCGCTCTGCATCAGCGCGAACGCCGAAGACGAACCGACGAAACCGCAGCCGACAATAGCGACCTTCTTCTCGTTAACCATTAGAAACTCCCATCTCTCTCCACAAGCAAGCCGCCCGGGAACGACCCGAGCGGCTTGCCGTAATCCCAATACATCCAATCGGGACTTTGATTATGCTCCTATTCGCAGCAAAAAATCGACCGTTTACCGAAATTGTTTGCAGGATTCGTAGAATAACTGCACGAAATCGGTTTCGAGCTATTGACGAGGCGAAATAGCTTTCTAATACAGGCCCGCCTCTCGAATGGCCTCGACAGCCAAAGCAATCTGATCAGGCGGCAGGACCAGCGCCATGCGCACGTGTCCCTCGCCCGAAGGACCAAAGCTCGCGCCCGGCGTCACCACAACGCCGGCCTTCTCCATGAGCTCCTCGCAAAACGCCATGGAATCGGTGCGGCCACCGGGAAGCTTGGCCCACACGAACATGGAGCCATGCGCGTTGGGACGCTCCCAGCCCAAGCCCTCAAGACCGTCGCACAGGGCATCGCGGCGCTCCTGGTACTTCAGGCGCTGCGCCTCGACCTCATCTCGCGGACCGTTCAGGCAGGCGATAGCAGCCTTCTGGATCGGGAAGAACATGCCAAAGTCGATCTGGCCGCGCAGCTTGGCAAAGGCAGAGACCACGTCCTCACGGCCGACCAAAAAGCCGATACGTGCACCGGTGACGTTAAACGACTTGGAGAGCGAGAAGAACTCCACGCCCACCTCGAGCGCGCCAGGGTGCTGCAAAAAGCTTCCGCCCGGCTCACCGTCGAACACGATGTCGGAGTATGCGTTGTCATGGACAATGAGCAGGTCGTGCTCGCGGGCGAAGGCGATGATCTCCTCGTAGACCTCGGGCGTGCCCACCGAGCCCACCGGGTTGGCGGGCAGCGATACGATCATATACTTGGCACGATCGGCCACCTCGGGATCGATACCCGCCACATAGGGCAGGTAATTATGCTCGGCAACCAGCGGATAGTACTCGAGCTTGGCATCGGCAATCTTCGCACCCGCCTCAAAGACCGGGTAGCACGGATCGGGAACCAGAATGGTGTCACCCGGATCGAGCAGGGCCAGGCCCAAATGACCCACGCCCTCCTGCGTGCCGTTGCACGACTGCACCATGGACGGCGTAATGCCGGAGACGCCAAAGCGGCGCTCGTAGTAATCGCACACGGCCTGCTTAAGCTCGGGCAGATCGCGCAGGGCATACTTCCACATCTCGGGATCTTGGGCTGCCTGCGTGAGTGCCTCGACCACGTGGTCGTACGGCTTAAAGTCGGGCGTGCCCACGCTCATGTTGTAAATGGTCTTGCCCTGAGCCTTCAGCGCAAGAAGCTTGTTGTTGAGCGAGGCGAAGACCTCCGCGCCAAAGCGGTCTAGACGCTGCGATGCCTGCATGGTGCCACCTTTCGATATAAAAAACGCGGCGCTCCGACAAGAGCGCCGCGCGATACGGGCCATCAGATTGCAAAAGTGTACCGCTTGCAACCCCTATATTGGTTCAATTTAGCCAACCTTAGTCAATCGGATTGAGTGCGTCGATCTGCGCAAGCCACAGTCGCGAGCTGGCGTCACTCGGCATACGCCAATCGCCGCGCGGACTGAGCGTCACCGAGCCCACCTTGGGACCATCGGGCAGGCAGCTGCGCTTAAACTGCTGGGCAAAGAAGCGACGGTAGAACGTGCGTAGCCACGTGTGAATGGTCTTGACGTCGTAGACGCCCTCGAAGCTCTTGAGCGCCATGCGGTAGATCTTGCCCGGCTCAAAGCCAAAACGCAGCAGGTAGTAGAGGAAGTAGTCGTGCAGCTCGTACGGGCCCACCAGGTCCTCAGTCTTCTGCGCAATCTCGCCGTCGCCCGTGGGCGGCAGGAGCTCGGGGGACACCGGCGTATCGAGGATATCGAGCAAGACCTCGGCAATACGCCCGCCAAAGACATCGGCCGCATAGCGCACCAGATGGCGCACAAGCGTCTTGGGCACGCTCGCGTTGACGGCGTACATGCTCATGTGGTCGCCGTTATAGGTAGCCCAGCCGAGCGCCAGCTCCGACAGGTCGCCCGTGCCGATGACAAAACCGCCAGCCTGGTTGGCCAGATCCATCAGAATCTGCGTACGCTCGCGGGCCTGGCTGTTCTCGTAGGTCACGTCCTGCACGGTCGGATCGTGCTCAATGTCCTTGAAGTGCTGCTCCACAGCCGCGTGGATCGAAACCTCGCGGAAGCTCACGCCCAGGTCGCGAGCGAGCGACTCGGCATTCGACTTAGTGCGATGCGTCGTGCCAAAGCCAGGCATGGAAACCGCCGTGATACCCGTGCGCGGCAGCCCCAGCGCATCGAAGGCACGCACGGTCACAAGCAGCGCCAGCGTGGAGTCCAGACCGCCTGAAAGACCGATGACAGCCGCCTTGGTACCCGTATGGGCAAGACGGGTCTTGAGGCCCGCGGTCTGCAGGTCGAGGATGGTCTCGCAACGCTCGGCCAGGTCACCATGGCCGGCCGGAACAAAGGGTGCGCGGGGGAAGACACGGTCGATGCCGAGTGCATCGCGCAGGACAGGCTCTTCGGCCAACACGCCCTCAAACGAAAACTCAACGGTCGTGGCCTCCGGCGCATCGTCCGCGCGCGTCCACGTCGTCGAGCGACGGCGCTCGGCAACCAGACGGTCAAGGTCAACGTCGACGATGGCCATATCGCAGGTAAGCAGTTTGGTCGCGGCGAGCTTCGAGCCGTTTTCGTAGACGAGGTTCTCGCCCGCAAAGACCATGTCGGTCGTGGACTCGCCCTCACTCGCATCCGCGTAGGCATAGGCACAGTACAGGCGCGCGCTTTGGTTAGAGATAAGGCTGCGGCGGTAATCTGCCTTACCGATGATTTCGTCAGAAGCCGACGGGTTGAGAATCACCGTCGCACCGGCAAGCGCCATCTCGGTCGAAGGGGGCGCCGGCACCCACAGGTCCTCACAGACCTCAACGCCCAGCACCAGGTCCTCGGCACCCTCATCACAACAGCGGTAGACAAGCCCCGAGCCAAGCGGCACCGGGCCCTGACCGGCAAACTCGACCCACACGGGATCTGCGGGCGCCGGAGCAAACCAGCGACGCTCATAGAACTCGCCATAGTTGGGCAGATGCTTCTTGGACGTAAGACCCAAAAGCTCACCCGCGCAGCACACGGCGGCGCAATTGTAGATGTTTTCAGCCACCGCAACGGGAAGACCGATGGTAAAGACGATCGGCAGCTCACGGGTTTCATCGAGGATGCGCACGAGCGCCGCCTCGCAGGCATGCAGCAACGTGCGGTTATGGAACAGGTCGGCCGCAGTATAGCCGCACAGGTTAAGCTCGGGCAGCACCAACGCACGAACGCCGCGCTCGGCAGCCTCGTGAACAGCCGCAAGCGCAACCTCGGCATTGCCCTCGACATCGGCCACGCGAATCTGCGGCGACGCCGCCGCCACACGCAAAAAGCCATCGTTCTTATTAGCCGAAACGCAGCATTGCCTTGTTGATCTGGACACTGGAGGCCCCTTCTACCCTGAGATTCAGTCTAACGGACGTTCACATATCTCTAACTAGCCAAAGCAACCTCCCAGTTTACTGAGACGCCAACCTGTGCTAAGAGCATGAATTCCAAAAATATCTTTAATTAAAAAAGGAGAAATCGATAATCGACTTCTCCTTTAAGCGAGGCAAGTTAATTCCGAAACTAATGGCAGAATTTATCCATGTAGTCCTCAAAGTCGAACACTTCTACCACGACGCCCTCTTCCTGAGACTCTTTCAGTTGCTCCAAGAGATCTTTGTTAATAACGTCCATGCAGAAACCTCCTCTATCTAATCAATTGTAGTATATCTGCTTTCATGCAATTATCAACCAACTTGTTTAATTGCTCCTCGTTTGTCGATAGTCCCTCTTTTTTCAAAATGTCGCGCACCTCGTTCTTAGTGATCGGCTTTTCAAACAACGAAAGCAAAGCGAACGAAAAATCATTAACCGCACACATTCTATGGGTGGCACAACTCAGCAGTACTCTTAACCCCTCTTTTGAGCGTCCGACTTCTTTAACAAACGAACTTTTAACCAATTGAAAACCATTATCGTGCATTACATAATCGGCATCGATATTTGTATTCAGCAATCCATAATGCAACAGTTCTTCTATCGCCCTTGTCAGCTCGAGGTCGCCCTGATCAAGAATAAGAGAAATGCTACAATCGGCCTCCAATAAACGGGCCAACTTAAGGTATACCAACTGGGAAACAGCATAGACATGATGGTATTCAGAATTATAGAAGTAGGCGAATGGCTCAACGAGCACGACAGAGGTCTTGGAATCCAGCCAGATTCGATCAGCTGGATTTAGACTAGTTAGCCGTCGCTTTACTTTGGTCAAATGTCCCTTATACCTGACAGCGTGAATAGAATCTAGGATCCAGGTCACCTCTGAAATATGAAGCCGCTGGGGCAAGTCAATTGTGTCGCTACCGTTTATGACCTCTTGCATATAAAAATCAATATGATGCTCATCAGATAAGGATTTTGCTTCATTTTTGATAAACCAGTGCCTGAAACATAATCCACTTCGAGGCGCAAATCCTCATATTGGGACTTCGGCATTACAGAGACACCATACTTATCGGGATGATTCCAAACATCCGACCCCATAACGAGACCAAAATTCGTAAATCCTCTCGTGGAATATGGAACACCACATACCTGTTTTGAATAATTCAAAACATTCTCTGTATAAGCTAAGGTGTTCAGAGCCTCTTCTTTAGTTTCGGTCGGAAAGCCAATCATAAAAAATAGATGAACAGGAATACCGGCATTGAGACAATCATGGATATTGCGATCAATCCAATCAACTCTCGTGTTCTTCTTCATTAGATCAAGAACTCTTTGGTTGTATGACTCGAGGCCAAACTGAATCTGCCTACATCCACTTTGGTATATCTTGTTAAAAACGTCTGTACTTAGGGTTGGAGAGAACCTCGTTTCTCCATGCCAGAAAAACGTTTTTCCCGATGCGTTTATTTCATCCGCGAGTTGCTCCATTCTTTTGCCTTCGAATGTTTCATCCACAAAAGAGAAAACTCTCGTGCCGTATTTTTCATTTAACCGACACATTATTTCAAATACTCTCGATATAGGCATCTTTCGGTAACAACCACCGGTAGCACCGGGAATGGTGCAGAAGGCGCAATGATTAAAACACTGCCTAGAGGAATAAACCGGCAATATTAGCTCAGGCATGAAGTATTTAGAAAGGGCGAAGCCATCGAAATCGGGAACTGTATCGTTGATAAATGTTTGCTCAATCCGATGGTTTTTATATATCTTTCCACCTTTAGCATGGCAAAGGTTTGGAACACAGTCGAGATTGTCATCACCAGAGTCAAGGGCCTCAAGAAGACGTGCAAGCGGCTCTTCGCCGTCATACATCATTATCGAATCAATGTATTCAAAAAAGGGATGCCATTCTTTCATGCAGTCATCTGCTAAACGAGTAATGTAATTGCCGCCCAATGAGACGTGTTTAATAGATGGACATTCTTCTTTAATCAGTTTCGCTAACGTAACTGCAGAAATCAATTGGAAACAGCCGCTCACCGAAATCCCAATAAACTCGATTTTTTCCCTCTGAATACGCTTAAGGAAGGCAGTCTCATAGAAGGAAATAAACGGATTATGCAAGGTATCCGCAAGCGATTTCATTATTTCTGGTGTCGAATAATAATCATAGGGCAGATCTATGGAGTTGAACGTGTATTTAACTCCATATGAGACGTGATTTATGATATAGAGTGCATTTCTAAAAATGTTTTCAGCATATTGTCTTTCTTTTAGATTAAAGTATCTCTTCGATCTGAAAATATCTTTTGCCTCGTCAACATTAAGTGCCGACTTTTGTATCAACTCGATTGTTAATTGAACATTCGAACTAAACGAATCCTTTGATTCCCGATACCTTTTACAGCACTCTTCGACATGTCTAAAAGATAGGAGGTCATCGTAAAATTCCACGTTTAAGTCAACAATGTCAACTTTGTATTGTTCAACCTCTTGAAGATATGACTTCAAAACAGGCAAGGCAAGATACGGCCCCACTGGACTCCATCCTGGGGGAAATACTAAAAGCGTTTTAGGCATATCAACGTCACATCTTTCGCAAATAATTCAATTGAAACACAACTACCATCATAATTGAAAATACACCAAGTCCTGTAACGAGAATTGAGAACATCGCGATGCTCGTGAACAGCGAAACAAGAAGTGTTGAAATAACAACAGCAACCGATTGCAAAGACTCCCTAATTGAAAACAGGCTTATCGATTCAGATCCGTCTCTCGCCAAATCCTGCAGCGATGTTATGAGAAGCACATCTTGAATGGCGTTTCCGGCACCGACGATAAAAAGGAAAATAAACGATATCCCAGACGCATAGCGATAGCCAAACGCCAGATACGCACCGAGCGCAAGATACGTCACAAAACAATATGATTTAACGCAATCGGAACCACTGATTAAACGAGCATATATTGTATTTCCGAACAACAGTCCGATTGTAAGACTACTCTGAAGGAATCCGTATTGTATCGATGACGAGTCAAATTGCAATTGCGCTATAGCTGGCAAAAGAGAATTCAGAGAGCCGAATGCCACGCCACTAGAAATATCGATTAATAGGAAACCAATTGCCAAGTGCTTCGCGCTAAGATCGCTAAATGCAGTCCTGTTTTTTTCATTTTTGCTTATTCCCTCTTTATCATTAACCTCGATAACCGACGGAACATCTCGCAGCAACCAGAACGACGCGGCAAAAGAAAGCGCGTCTAATGCAAGAACAGCCTCCGCCCCAAATTGAGCGACAACAAAACCGCCGGCAACTGGCCCCAGAACCATCATCAAATTCTGCAGGAACCCAAACGAATTATTAATTACGTCGCGATTGATACTATTCGTATTGGCTCTTAACAACGAGTAAAAGCAGGGCATTTCTACCGTTCGGCAAAGCGATACCGCGCACGTAATAGCAAACATACTCCATTTACTATCAACAAAAATATAGCAAACGAATAATCCCGCGCGAATTAAGTCTGCCAATCTCATGGCCTGCAGTGTCCCGATACCCATCTTCTGAGGCAGCTGCGCGAGCGCAACTGAAAACAGAGAGGGGGCAAATCTGCAGCAAACCATCAAAGCAGTTGCAGAAACATCGTGAGTTACCTCGTAAATCAGCATTGGCAAAGCAATATTCGCACACCAATTGCCTATTTCGCTTATCCCTCTAGCAATATATAGGACCCGAACCGGACGGCTAGCTCTCAATACCGTGAACATCACGATTAACCTCGTATTTCAGGCCTCGTTCATCCCTTAATAGGAATCCATAATCAACCAAGTACCGCCTCAACACGGCATAATCAGGATAGAGCTGTGACAGCACACGATTAACCTGAAGCTCCGTATAACTTGTATTTAATTCAAAGAAAGAGACGGCCCATAGCAGCATGATTCTTTTATAGCTTTCCTTTTTTGGAATTGAAACCAGCTCGCCATTCTTGAGAAATCGTTTTTTAAAGTCTATTAGCTCATCCATTCACATCCTCCATTTCATACGCATCTAATACTAAAAATGCATACGCTTTAGTTCATCGCATTCAGCTTCTTTATTCGAACTAAACTCGAACTAATCAGAATTATTTGCTCAGACACTCTTCGAAAGCTCGTTTTTCACTCTGAGTAAAATGCCCTTCCCAGTCAGTCCACGAACAGGAAGGCAACTCACAACGAGCGGAGTCGAAGCCCTCTGCCGTCGGTCGCTCAAAATGCACGATAACCTTTTCGATATCGCCATCTGTAATCAGGTCAGAATGAATGACCTCGGTTCCATCTTCGAATGTCATATACGGGTACATCACGTAAACCACCTCGCAAACATAAATCCAGTTTAGCATCAAGCTATTGCACCAAAGACAGCAGGCCCCCTTGATGAGTTGATGGTATCTGTTAAATGTCACGTACGATTCACATCTGGTGGGTACCCTGATGGCTACACGAAACGAAGCAGATTTACACCGGGAGGACCCCGTATGACAACCAAGTACACCGACGCGCCGCGCACGCGCGTCATGACGCCGGCGTCGCTCAACAACGGCGTGCACGAGAACCATTCCATCGGACAGACCATGGCCATCGCGCCCAAAAAGGGCCTGTTCGACGACATTTCCATTCCCCAGATCATCGCCGGCGCCGCAGCCGCGGCCACAAGCGTGGCGCTTGCCTCCAAGATCGGTATCGCCGGATCGGTAATCGGCGCCGCCGTGAGCTCGGTCATCACCGTTGTGTCCTCGCAGGTCTATCGCCACTTTATCTCCGCCAGCGCCGAGGCTCTCAAGGGCACGCACGCCGCCGTCAACTATCCCGCCGGCGCCTACGAGCCCGTCGAGCTTAATGCCGAGGAGCACTTGGGCGGCGCCGCGACTACGCAGGAGATGCGCCAGATTGCGGGGCGCGCGACCACGGCGCGCATCGCCCCCAACAGCCTGCGCGCCAAGGCGGCGGCAGAGCGCAGCCAGACGCAAAAGAAGGTCATCATTTTCTCGATCGCCATCGCCATCGTCGCAGTCATCGCCTGCGCCGGCGCCATCCTCATCACCACCGCCGGTGAGGGTCTGGGCGAGCGCCCCGAGCCAATCCTTTCGTCGCGCACGAGCGAGCACGACGCGGACAGCACCGGTCAATCGCAAGGCCAGCAGGGCGACTCGCAGGGCAACTCCGCATCCACCGATTCATCCTCGACCACCCCTGATCAGTCGCAGGGCGCCGATTCCTCTACGGCCAACAGTGGCACGCAATCCGGCACGACCGACTCCAGCCAGACAACCGATGGCTCGCAACCGAGCACGGGCGACCAGACGAGCGGCAATGCGTCGGGCACGGGCTCTACCGACGGCAGCAACACCAATAGCTCGAGCGGAACCTCATCTGGCACGACATCCGACAGCTCGAGCCAAGGCGCGACATCGGGCAACTAAGCACGATGGCCTCTCATAGATAATCGACCTGCATAACGGGCGCGAACCGGCAACGGTCGTGCCCGTTTGCTTTGGGCGCCGAGGTGGCAAGCCCTGTGCGATGGTAAGATGCTTTGGTGTGTAAAGAGGAGATTTGCCATGAGCAAGACAATAGTTAAGCCCACGTTATCGCTGGGCAACCACATCTATCTGTATCGCCTGCTGCGCGATGCGATTGGATGCGGCAAGCAAACGTTTATGACGCAGGTCGAGGAGGCGCTCACCGCCGGCGACATGACCGCTTATGACCTGGGCTTCGAGTCCACACGCGAGTTGCTCGAGGAACTCGACGACTGCATTAAGCTGACCGTCTTTAAGGGCGGTCGCCTGTATGCCACGGTCATCGCCAACGAGGCATGGGATGCCGCACTTGCCAAGGGCGAGGACAAGCCCAAGACCGCCAAGGGCGCCAAGCAGTCCTACAAAAAGAAGAAGCGCGGCGAGAAAGACCTGAAGGCGGTGCGCCCCAAGCACGTTAAGCGCGCCGAGCCCGAGCCCGTGGCCGAAGTCGCTCCGGAACCCGAGCCCGAGACAGAGATCGAAGTCCCTATTGAGGTAACAGCAGAAGCCGAACCCGAAATCGCCGTCACGACCGATCCCGAAGTCATGTCCGAGCAGGAAGCCACTGAAGAGCTCAACGAAGCTCCCAAGTCGACAACCGAAGAAGCCGCTAACCAACCCGAGACGTCTGCGTTCCAGAACAGCGATGTCTTTGGCAACGAGGCCGAGGACGATCAGTCCAACGAGCCCGCCGATCAAGGCGCTACCGAGTCGGCGCCGGAGCCCGAGACGCCGCAGCCCGCCATCTCGCTCACGGTCGTCTATGACCCCGAGAACGCAAACGCCGGCATCACCACCATGGCATCCACGCCCATCGAGGCAAAGTCGAGCGTCGAGAATGAGAGCGCGACGCAGGTTGAGGTTGAAACTGAAGCTGCAGACGCGCCCGTCACCGTGAAGCCCGCGGATTCCACAATCAAGCCGAAGACGACGCTGGGGCCCGCACCCGTCATCGAATCCGTGCCCGCCTCTGCTTGCGACCAAATTCCCGCACCGGCACCGGCTTCGGTACTCACAGAGGCCCCAACCCCCGCACCTGCAGCGCCCGCCATCCCCGAGGACTTCCCCGTCGATTTCGCAACCGAAGTCTTCTGCCCCGGCCCGCTTCTGCACCAGCTGTCGACCTATCTCCCCTACGGTGCCGATACCCTCGGCATCGTCGGCGAGTACTACTGGATCGCCCGCGAGCTCGGCATCATCGAGGCCGCGCGAAACCGCGCAAGCTTCCCCCTGCGCTACACGCAGGCCGGCGAGCGCCGCGAGGTTGCCGTGCGCATCCGCCGCAACACCACCGGCGGTCTCGGAGCCACCTGGACCATCGATAAAGTCGAAGAACCCGAGCAGTAACGACAAACGGCTCAAATCCAAATCAGGATTTGAGCCGTTTTTGCTCATTCGTTTAAATTGCTCATTTGTCGATGCATCGTAACCAACAGCGAGCGAGCCGCAAGTGCCCCAGGTTGCCGTGAAAGAGGAGCGACGCGTACTTTGGTACGCGAGCGACGGTTTGAACGACAAGATGGGGTGCTTGCGGCTCGCGCAGCATCATCTCGTTACGCGGTTTGGTAAAACCGCGTAACAAAACTAGTCACGCGTCAGCTTGCGGTGAATACGATGCGGCTGGGCTGCGTCCTCGCCCAGGCGCTCGATACGGTTGGCCTGATAGGCCTCGAAGTTGCCCTCGAACCAATACCAGTTGCCCGGATTCTCGTCGGTGCCCTCCCACGCCAGAATGTGTGTGGCGACGCGGTCCAGGAACATACGGTCGTGGCTAATGACCACCGAGCAGCCCGGGAACTCGAGCAGCGCCGCTTCGAGCGAGGACAGCGTCTCGACGTCGAGGTCGTTCGTGGGCTCGTCGAGGAGCAGCAGGTTGCCGCCCTGCTTGAGCGTGAGCGCCAGGTTCAGACGGTTGCGCTCGCCACCGGAGAGCACGCCAGCGCGCTTCTGCTGGTCCTGGCCCTTAAAGCCAAAGCTCGCCACGTACGCGCGGCTGGGGACCTCGGTCTCGCCCACCATCATGTGGTCCAGGCCATCCGAGACGACCTCCCACAGGTTCTTATCGGGGTCGATGCCGGAACGGTTCTGATCGACATAGGAGATCTTGACGGTCTCGCCCACCTCGAGCTCGCCCGAAGTCAGCGGCTCCAGGCCCACGATGGTCTTGAACAGCGTGGTCTTGCCCACACCGTTGGGGCCGATGACACCCACGATGCCGTTGCGCGGCAGGGTGAATGAAAGATCGTCGATGAGCACACGGCCATCGAACTCCTTGTGCAGGTGATGGGCCTCGAGCACCTTGTTGCCCAAACGCGGGCCCACAGGGATGCGGATGTCGGTCCAGTCGAGCTTCTGGCTTGCGCGGGCCTCGGCCTCCATCTCCTCGTAGCGAGCCAGACGGGCCTTGTTCTTTGCCTGGCGAGCCTTGGGCGAGCTGCGCACCCACTCGAGCTCGGCCTCCATGCGCTTGGCGAGCTTGGCGTCACGATTGCCCTGTGCCTCGATACGCGCGGCCTTGGTCTCCAGATACGTGGAGTAGTTGCCCTTGTAGGGATAAAGGTGACCGCGGTCGACCTCGCAGATCCACTCGGCAACGTTATCCAGGAAGTAGCGATCGTGCGTGACGGCAAGCACCGCGCCCTGGTAGTTGTGCAGGAAGTGCTCGAGCCACAGGATCGACTCGGCGTCCAGGTGGTTCGTGGGCTCGTCGAGCAGCAGCAGGTCGGGAGACTCGAGCAGCAGCTTGCACAGGGCCACGCGGCGGCGCTCGCCGCCGGAAAGCACGTTGACCGGCATGTCGGAATCGGGCAGCTGCAGGGCGTCCATGGCCTGGCCGAGCTTGGAATCGATATCCCAGCCGTCGGCGGCGTCGATCTCGTCCTGGAGCTTTCCCATCTCAGCCATGAGGGCGTCCATGTCGCAGTCCGGGTCGCACATCTCCTCGCCGATCTTATTGAAGCGATCGACCTTGGCGATCATATCGCCAAACGCCATGCGCACGTTCTCGATAACGGTCTTGTCGTCGTCGAGCGGCGGCTCCTGCTGCAGGATGCCCACGGTGTAGCCGGGGGTGAGCCTGGCATCGCCGTTGGAGACCTCCTCGATGCCGGCCATAATCTTGAGCAGGGTCGACTTGCCCATACCGTTGGGGCCCACGACGCCGATCTTGGCACCGGGGTAGAAGCTCAGGGTCACGTCGTCAAGGATTACCTTGTCGCCATGGGCCTTGCGAGCCTGATACATCTGGTAGATAAACTCTGCCATTTGCCTGTTTTATCCTTTCTACCTGCTGTTTCCCTATTCTTGATTCGCTTTAGTGGAAACGAAATGAGGAAACCAGCTCTGAAACGTAACGAAAAAGGGGCATGGTTGCCCACACCCCCTAATACTACCTGGGAAAAGTCCCCCTTAACACACTATGAACTGCGTACGCTAGTTTTCCGCAACCTTAA
Organism: uncultured Collinsella sp.; assembly: GCA_900544875.1. Lineage (GTDB taxonomy): Bacteria > Actinomycetota > Coriobacteriia > Coriobacteriales > Coriobacteriaceae > Collinsella. Next base: position 93,837 of record UQWS01000004.1, read on the forward strand.
CGAGCGGCTCGCTGCGATTTGCGCCACAGCAGATACGAATAGACGTAGGCAGCTCCAGCTGAACCAAACGCCAGAACCGCAATCACCGCGGCGACGACTTCACTCGAAAGCACGCTGCCTGCCACGCCCATCACAATCAGGCCAATACCCAGCACCATAAAGCAGGCGCCGCCAAAACGCTGCGTACGGCGCCAGTTTTCGGGATCGGCAAGCGCCCAAGGTGTCTTGATACCGAGCGTATAGTTCTGCTTCACACGCGGCAAGTAGTTGCCTACGCCGATGAACAGCAAACCGACAACACCGGAAATCAGCACGTTGACCGAACCGACCGCCGGCACCACGCCCCAGACCGTAAGCTCTCCCAGCCAGCTTATGGCGCACATGAACAAGGTGAAGGCGATTACGAAGCCCTGGTAGATCTTGCCCGAGGTTCGATATGCCTCACCTTTGGGGTCGATGCGCGGCACCACGCAGAACATTGCGAGAAGCGCCAAAGGCAGCACGCCGAGCACGGAGGCCATCCAGCTAGGACCCCAACCGTCGACGGCGCCGTTCGCGCCCCAGTGCGTGGGAATCTGCGCAGGCAAGCTCGGCATCACCATGAGGTGCGCTACGACATTGGCGACGCACAGAGCGACCAGCGCAATCCACACGCGCGACGATACCCCCGTGGGGTGAATGCCCTTGTTTTCGTTATTCATCCTTATCACCTTCCGTGTTTGTAAAGCCCATAAACCAGCCAATCAAATCCTGCATGACGGTGGTGTTTAAGCTGTATACGATGTTTTGGCCATGGCGCTCGTCGGTCACCAACCCGGCGTTTTTGAGCGTCGCCAAGTGATGGCTCAGCGACGGCTTACTGATATCGAAATGCTCGGCAAGCTCCCCCGCCGTGCAATTGCCCTCGCGCAGCAACTCCAAAATGCGCCGTCGCGCTGGATCGGCAAGCGCCTTAAAACCCTCTCCCGGCATAAGACCTCCTCTCATCATCTCTCATGACGCGCACACTATACTCGATATTTAGATGTTTGTCTAACTATCTAATCTTGTACTCAAAAAAATAGCCGCCTCCGCGTAATGCGAAGACGGCCACTTCTCACGCTACAAACGTGTTTTAGAGTTGGCCAACCCGCTGCAACGGGTGCCATCTGCTTCAATCTTATGCGAACCCCGATCCCATTTCAACAAGCCCAAGGGCTCAAATGGAATCGCGATAACACCTATAATGGCGATAGCTAAAACACGATTCGCTTCCCCATCGGAGGATGTCTATGACCGAAACCGCTGCCGCTCTCGTCGAGACACGCGACACCAAGCTCGAGATCATCATGGGCCGCGAGGCACTCGATAAGCTCGCCGATGCTACGGTGTTGGTGCTCGGCTGCGGAGGCGTGGGCTCCAACTGCTGCGAGGCACTCGCCCGCGGCGGCATTGGTCATTTCGTCATTCTGGACAAGGACATCGTCGCGCCCAGCAATATCAATCGCCAGGCTATCGCCTTTCACAGCACCATCGGCAAGCGCAAGGTCGATGTTGTGGAAGCCATGATCCACGACATCAATCCCACCGCCACCGTTATCAAACGCACCGAATACCTGCTGAGCGACAACATCGACGAGTTCTTCGCGAGCGTTTTGGAGCAGACGGACGGCAAGCTCGACTACGTCGTCGACGCCATCGACACCATCTCGGCCAAGCTCACCATTGCCAAATATGCTCAGGACCACGACATTCGTTTGGTTAGCTCCATGGGCGGGGCCAACAAGCTCCATCCCGAGTGCCTCCGCTTTGCCGACATTTTCGATACGGTACGCGACCCCATGAGCCGCATCATGCGCAAAGAATGTAAGAAGCGCGGAATCAAGAGTCTGCACGTGCTGTTTAGCTGCGAGGAATCGGTTAAGACCCAACCCCGCGACCCGTCCAACATCCACGAGCGTACCGAGTTGGGTACCGCTAGTTTTATGCCGCCCATCATGGGTCAGATGATTGCCGGCGAGGTTATCCGCCAGATCAGTGGACGCGGCACCGAGCGCGTACGCGCCGATGGCCAGCGCCTGGACTAGCAGAATGTCCTGCGATGGAACCGCAATTCTTTGACACGCATTGTCATCTTGATTTGATGCTCGGCCCCGATGCTGCAGCCAGTGAGTCGGCGGCGTTGGGTCTGGGGCTCTTTGACTGCGGGGTCGACCCACGCGACTTTTCGGCCGCAAACGAACGCGCCCGTCGCCTACCAGGCATCATCGCTGGCGTTGGGCTCCACCCCTGGTGGCTCGCCGACGGCCGCTGCGGTCCTGCCGAAGTCGATCTGCTTTGCGAAGTTGCTGCCCAAGAGCGCTACATCGGCGAGGTGGGACTCGACTTTTCCGCACGCTTTGCAGGAAGCGAGCCGCTACAAATACAGGCGCTTGACCGGCTCTGCGATGCACTCGTGCAGCATCCTCTTGTCGGGCGTGTGATATCAATTCACGCCGTTCGTTCGGCAGGAGCCGTACTGGACGTCCTCGAATCGCATGGACTACTCATCCCAAACTCCGACTCCCCCGCTATCATCTTCCACTGGTTTAGCGGTACTTCGGACGAACTCGTCCGCGCGCGTAATGCGGGCTGTTATTTTTCCGTGAACGAGCGGATGCTCGCCACCAAGCGCGGTCGCGAATACGCCCGACAGATCCCACTCGATCGTTTACTGCTCGAGACCGATGCGCCGGCGGAGGCAAACACCGAAACAAGCGCACAGTCGCTTATCAGATCGCTCACATGGACCTCAGAACGCATCACCTCACTCAAAAACCGCGACGCAGAGTGCATCGAGTCGGCAGTTTTAGCAAATGCGCACTCTGTTTTTGACCTTCGCTAGCCCCGGTGGGCAAAAAATGCCAAATATGAGTACTGTTGCAAATCCAGTCACATTATTTTACGGCAAAATAGTGCCTTGATAATGTACAGCTATCCATTATCAAGGCACTTTAAGGTGGTTAAAGTCATTTTTAGCAGGTTTTAATCACTCGCAGACACCCAACTAGGCCCTCAATAGCTTAATTTCGCTGTTACTAAATTAGTGACAGTACTCATATTTAGCATTTTTTGTCCATGGAGTCCCGGGGGGCGACAATTCGACTCCCCGGGACTGCTCACCTATTCGGAAATCGGCACTCCATGGCCCCAGGAGCCTTCCATGCCGCATACGGTCGAAGCAAACCCCGCCGCAAAGTCGAGTGCACGCTCGATGGCCTCGGCACCATCCTCGCCACGCTTGACGGAATCGAGATAACACATCAGGAACGAAGTCAGGAATGAGTCGCCCGCACCCATGGTGTCCTTCATATCCGTTACCGGCTTAGCCAGTTGGCGGTAATAACGATCGCCATCATAGGCAATGCAGCCCTCAGCGCCAGCCGTTGCCGATACGAAACGCGGACCTAGGCTCCTCACCCATGCCAGACGCTCGCGAATCTCATCCTCATTCGCGGCGTCTGCCGCGCTAAAGAACGCGAAGTCAACGTAGGGAGCAATCTGCTCGTAGTACTCGTCGGTCGAATCGTCCGAGAAGTCAAACGAAACCGTGATGCCCGCGGCCTTCAACTTGGGAAGTTCACGCTCGGTAAAGCAATAGTTGCCCGAGTGGACTACGTCGAACTGCTTCACGTACGCAAGGTCAAAGCGATCGAGCACATAGCGCGCATCACCACGGATGCCGCCCTCATTGGAGCCAAGGAAAACACGGTCGCCGTTAACGACGGTCACGCGTGCCGCACCGTTCTCGCCGATGAGCTGCTTGCACTTGGCAAGCTCAACGTCCTCATCCTCAAGACTCGCAATCACATGCTCAGCAGCAGCGTCATTACCAAAGATGCCCATATACGCGGAGCGCGCGGCGCCGCACTTCTTGGCATACACGGCAAAGTTCACCGCATTGCCACCCGGATACATTGTGTGGATATGCTCGTAGCAGTCGACGACGTTGTCGCCAAACCCCAGTGCGCTCACGTTAAATGCCATGACGCCGCCCCTCTCTCTTATGCCAACGGAACCACTGTTGTGACAGCAGTACCGCCCAGAATCTACGCGAGTTCCAGCAGCTCCGGCAGCTGGTCGATAATCTTGTCCGCGGCATCCTGGCTAAAGCCAAAGCGTTCCTCGCGCTTGGCAATGACCGTCAGGCCGGCTCGCTTACCCGCGGTAATGCCCGGAACGGAATCCTCAACGCAGCAGCAACGATTCGCGGGCAGCCCCAGCAGGTCCAGCGCATGCAGGTAGATGTCGGGCTCGGGTTTGCTCTCCTTAAACTGCTCGCCGCTCACCACATACTCAAAGGCATCAGACAGCCCGCATGCGTTGAGCACTTCCTCGATGCTAACCATGGGAGACGAGCTGGCAAGCGCCACGCGAACGCCACGGCGCGGCAGCTCTCGAATCGTATCCACGGCGCCTGGGTTAATCAAAGCCTGATAGTCACGCGGACGCTTATGCGCCCACTCGTCCCAACGGGCCAACGCCTCCTCGCCAGTGAAGTGTCCCTTACCGGCGCGCTCAAACCAATCGACCAGCATATGCAGGAAGAACTGATGCGAGGTACCGACCTGCCCATTCAACTCCTCTTGAGTCAGATTAAGTCCAAGCTCCTTGGCAAACGCGGCAGTCTCGCCCAAGTAGTAATACTCGGTATCGACAATGACGCCGTCCATGTCAAAGATAACGGCGTCGAACGGAAATGCGGACACGGCACCCTCCCTAACAAAAGGACGCCCGCAAGCAGGCGCCCGAGCCATGCATTAATCGGCGATTCTAACCCAGCAGCTTATCCAGCGCCACCGCAATGCCATCTTCGTTGTTATCGGCGGTCACCATCTGGGCTACAGCCTTAACCTCTTCGACGGCGTTACCCATGGCAACACCGGTGCCGGCCCACTCAATCATGGACTTGTCGTTCTGGCCGTCGCCAAACGATACGACCTCACTGGCATCGATGCCGAGCTTGGGCAGGGCACCCTCGAGTGCGCGGGCCTTGTCGATACCGGGCGCCGTGTACTCAAAGTACCAGTCGGCCGTAAACATGCCCGAAAGCGTCTGCTTAAAGGGCGCATACATCTCCTCGTAATGCGCCTGCAGGTAGGCCGGATCGCCCGCCGTCAGCAGCTTGTCCACGGGATAAGCATCAGCGACCTCATGCAGGCTCTCCACCTCGCGAATCTTAAGATCGCACGCATCGCGCTCGTATTTGACGATGTTTTTCTGCGAGCCGTCAGGCAGCGTGATCATGCAGTGGTACGAATCCACGACATGCAAATCGCGACCGAGCGAAATCATAGGGATCACGTCAAAATTACGCAGGTGATCAATCAGACGGTGCAGCTCGTCAGCCGGCATAGCCTGGTCAAAAAGGACCTCATCGGTCTGAGCGTCGACCACATGCGCGCCATTAAAGGCAACCAGCAGACCGTCATGGTTTTGAAGGTCGAGCTCCTGCGCCAAGGCGTGCAGTCCCCATGCGGGACGGCCCGAAGCCAAGATGAGCTTAATGCCCGACTCCTGCGCCGCGAGCAGCTTCTCGCGCGTACGCGGGCTAATCACTTTCTGATCGTTGGTGAGCGTACCGTCGATATCCATCGCGATGGCTTTGATTGCCATATATGCCTCCCTGTCATTGAACAACCTTGTCTGAGCCATCATACAGAACACCCATCGCGACTCCGTTTACAACGGGCAAAAAGTCATATTGTCTCGAACATGAACGGCGTGTGGTCGTGAAGCTTTATCGCTCAGGTCAAATACGTCTGCTAGCGACGCTCATCCGTCGGTGCGCCCTCGACGATCGCGATGCCCGCCGATGCGCCTAACGCGCTGGCGCCGGCCTCGATGAATGCGCAAGCCTCTTCGTAATTATGGATACCGCCCGCCGCCTTGATTGCCACGGCATCGCCGAGCACCTCGTGCATCAGCCGCACGTCCTCGAGCTTAGCACCGCCAAAGCTTCTGCCGGTCGATGTCTTAAGGAATCCCGGCTTGGCCTCCAGCGCGATCTCGCATACACGGCGCTTGGCGGCGTCGTCGCCGTCCAGCTTGCACATCTCGACGATTACCTTGTCAGTGATGCCATGCGCGCGACAAAAATCAGCAATGGTAGTCATCTCGCGCTCGATGGCATCAAAATCGCGGTTCTCGATCGACCCCTGATTCAAAACGTAGTCAATCTCGGTAAAGCCACACGCAGCGTATTCCTCAAACCTCGCAAGCTTCTCCTCAAGCGTCATAGTGCCCTGGGGAAAGTCGATGGCGCCGGCAAGGATGATGTCAGAGCCCTCGAGCATGGCGCGGCCCGTCTCGTACTCCTGAAGGTTCGCAAATACGCAGCGAAAGTTGTACTTTAACGCCTTCTCGACATACTGCTCAAACGTGTCCTCGGGGGCATCGATATAGTCGATGTATTTATTGATGGGTTTGGCAAGTGTCATGCTGGGCCTCCTTGTTCAGGACTGACAACCGATTCGTGGTTTCACGCGAAAAACCACGTTCAATGTACGCCCGACATACAAGGACAGCGTCCGCATTCCGACAAGTGGTATGAAATTAGCTGTAAACGTATATTTACAGACAGCGAATGGCACCGCACGCGGAAGCCGACAGCAAGACATCCCCCCTCAATACACCCTCATGCCCCTTTACTGTTTGCGACCAGAAATGATGAGCTGCACAACGCCGTTAGCGGTCGAATTCGACCTCTGACGACGTCACGCGACTCATCGTATCCGACCGACAACAGAAAAGGGGCACGTTCGCACAGCGCGCGTATGACGGTTGCAAAACCACCCCATTTGAAACAAAGGCAAAAAAGTACTTGCAAAGACGCGTTCCGACATATAAGTTGATAAAAGATCGCTGTTGCGGTTTTAAGTAGATCGAGCATATTCAGTTTCAGTTTTCAGCGTGTAAGAGAAAGAAGATCGGCAAAGTACAACCCCAAACGCAATGACAACTTAATGAGGTAACTGCCACATGTGAGGCGCCCAGGGCATTGCTGTCTCGATTTTGAGCACGATGCCTTCCGCCCTGCATGGGCCGTTCCATCCCGCCCCTGCAGCAACTGCCTCACGGGCTCATTGAAAACCGCATAGCACCCCAACATCAGCACATCACCCACGGCAAGCACATCACTCACGACAACCAACACATCAACAAACAGCACGAACATCAACCGATTGGAGAAGCTATGACAAACCACCACGCTGAAGACGGCGATAAGAAAAGCATTCTGGATGCCCGCATTGAGCGAGCATATGCAAACGAATATGACGCCGCCTTTGCCGCCGCGACCATCAAGAACTACGCGTCGCTACCGCTCGCGACGATCTTGGCCGACCACCCTCAACTGCTGAAGCGCTGCACAAAGATCATGGGCGACCCCGACATTCGCAAGCTGACAGACCCCTATGCCCCAAAACGCGGTAACGATTCGCACGTTCTTACCGTAGGCTGCCTAGCCCATATGCTTACGGCGCTCGACACGAAACTCAAGCTCGAATGGGAACCCGACGAGCGTCATGAACTCGAAAGCAAGCGGAACACCCTGCGCACCGCACTGTTTCTTCCGTTGGACGGCCTCAAGCGCTGCAACGTCGAGCTCAATACACAGGCGCGGCAAAAGCCCGGGACCACGGGGCAGAAAACTCCAAGACCCCATGCGGCCATCGTCGACCGCAACCGATATAACCGCATGACCGCGCACTTTTCCGCCGAGGGAGCAGCCATAAGGACACTAATCGACCTGCTGTGCCTCCTGAGCGTCAACGAGCTATTTGAGGGCTATCTCGCCCTTGTTCCCGCGACGGCACCCAAGTCGGTAGCAAAGATCATCGAGACCTGCAGACGCCAGTTTGAGCGCCATCGCAATGGCAGCGAGATGAACGCCAGCATCGCGCAGTACTACACGGCCCATTACAAAAAAGACGGATGTGCCCCTGTCGAGCATCAGCTGCGGCTCGCCTATACCACGCCCGTCGCAACGCTCCATCGCTTTGGAGCCCTTGGCGCTTGCGAGCCGCACGGACAGGCAGCCCGCCCCACAACCGAGCTCGATCTCAGGCTCGGACGAACCCTGTAGCCCACCAGCCCCTGCGCGGGCTATAACCCTATTCCACAACACAACCAACAGAAAGGAGTCCCCATGGACACCAATCATTCCCCCATCATCAGCCCCCTCACCATGCGTGAATCCGCCCGAGGTATCACGCTCACCAGCATTTACGATGAGATGCTCGCCCGTCGCGAGCTCTCCGTCATGGGAAACATCGAAACCCCGATGGCCCACGACCTATGCCAGCAGATCCGCCTGCTCGATGCCACCGACCCCAGCCGCCCCATCACCATATTTGTCGCCAGCGCCGGCGGAAGCGTGCGATCGGGTCTTGCGATCTATGACGCTATGCGCCTCGCATCGTGCCCCATCCGCACCGTCTGCCTGGAATTCGCCGCGTCCATGGGCGCCGTGATCTTTATGGGCGGCGACGATCGCCGTATGGCGCCCCATGCAGAGCTCATGATTCACGACCCGCTGATCCCCCAGGGGGCAGGCGGCTCGGCACTTGCGCTGCAGGAAACCAGCCGGCGTCTCATGCAGACCCGCAAGACCCTCACGCAAATCCTCTCGGACCGCAGCGGCCTCACGCCCAAGCGCATCCAGTCCCTCACTGCAAAAGACACCTACCTTTCGGCCGAGCGCGCCGTCGAGCTCGGCTTTGCCCACGAAATCCTCTCGACCACCAAGGAGGTCGCCCATGTCTAACCTCGCCAGCCGCCTCGCCGCATCTGAGTTCGCATCGTCCACCATCCTCGCCAAAGATCGAACGCTTTCCTGCGACACCCGCCAAACGGGACTCAACAACAACGCACTTGTGATCGGCCCCTCGGGAGCCGGCAAGACCCGAAACGTCCTCAAGCCCAACCTGCTGCAAATGAACGCAAGCTACATCGTGCTCGACACCAAAGGCACGCTCTGTCGCGAAGTGGGACCCGTGCTGGCAGCCCACGGTTACCGCGTGCAATGTCTCAACTTCGCCGACCTCAACACCGTCCCGGCCCTTGCGCCCGGCATCGAGCGCTGCGGCTACAACCCCCTGAGGCACATTCGCCGCAAGGCGGACGGCAGGCCCAACCAGCAGGACATCCTCTCGGTGGCAAAGGCCATCTGCCCCATCGAGGACAACAACCAGCCTTTTTGGGATCATGCGGCGGCAAACCTGCTGTCGTGTCTTATCGCCTACGTCACCGAACAGCTACCCGCCGACGAGCAGACGATCAGCTCGGTCATCAAGCTGATCGAGCACCTGCAGGACGGTGCCACGGGTCGACTGTTTGACGACCTGATCACGACCGACCCCCAAAGCTATGCCCTCTCGCTATGGCGGCGCTACGCCATTACGCAAAATGCCGAGCGCATGCACGCGAGCATCGTCGGCATCCTTGCCGAAAAGGTCATGTGTCTGGGATTCGACGGCGCGGCACAACTCTATCGTGAGTGCCATCAGGTGGACTTCGCTTCCATGGGACACACCCCCTGTGCCCTGTTTGTAACCGTGAGCGATATTGACCGCAATCTCGATCCGCTGACCGGCCTCTTTATTTCGCAGGCGTTTATGGGCCTTATTCGTGAGGCCGATAGGCAGCCCGACGGCAGCCTGCCCGTGCCCGTGCGCTTTATGCTCGATGACTTCGCAAATCTGCAGATCCCCCAGATCGACAACGTACTCTCGATTATCCGAAGCCGCAACATCTGGGCAACGCTGCTGCTGCAGTCGACCAACCAGCTCGATGCGCTCTATGGCGAGGCACGCGCACGCTCCATCATGGGCAACTGCGATACGCATCTGGTGCTGGCGTTCCAGGATCCCGAGAGTGCCCGGGTGTTTTCCGACCGCGCCGACGCGCTGCCCAGCACGCTCATGGCGACGCCAATCGATCGCTCGTGGCTCTTTGTACGCGGTCGCACTCCCGAACAGGTCGAGCGCTTTAGGCTCGAAGACCATCCGCTCTACGGGGAGCTGCCCGAGGCGCAGCGAGGCCATGCGGAGGCCGAGATCTAGGCGCAGGGTTCTCGCAGCGCGCGGCGCCCCGGCAATGTTCCACAAAGGCCGTGCGCCCCGGGACCACGGCAAAGCAAAGGGGCCCGCATCCGATAGGATACGGGCCCCTGACTATAAGGCGCGATGCGTTAACAGCAGCGACTACTTGCGGTGAGCGCGGTAGAACTCGATGAGCGCCTGGGTCGAAGCGTCCTGCTCGGCCTTGGCGGCGTCGTCGTGGAAGGCCGGGGTGATCTGCTGGGCAAGCTGCTTGCCCAGCTCGACGCCCCACTGGTCATAGGAGTCGATGCCCCAGACCGTGCCCTCGACAAACGTGATGTGCTCGTACAGGGCGATGAGCTCGCCGAGTGCGAACGGGGTCAGCGTGTCGCCAAAGATCGAGGTCGTCGGGCGGTTGCCCTCAAAGCAGCGGGCCGGGACGATCTGCTCGGGCGTGCCCTCGGCACGAACCTCGTCGGCCGTCTTGCCAAAGGCGAGCGCCTTGGTCTGGGCCAGGAAGTTGCCCAGGAACAGCTCATGCACGTCCTGGCCGCTATCGGTCGCAGGGTTGGCAGTATTGGCGAAGGCGATGAAATCGGCCGGAACCACCACGGTGCCCTGGTGCAGCAGCTGGTAGAAGGCATGCTGGCCGTTGGTGCCGGGCTCGCCCCAGAAGATCTCACCGGTGTCGGAGGTCACGGCGCTGCCGTCCCAGCGAACATGCTTGCCGTTGGACTCCATGGTGAGCTGCTGCAGGTAGGCCGGGAAGCGGTGCAGGTACTGGCAGTACGGCAGCACGGCATGGCTCTTGGAACCGAAGAAGTTGACGTACCAGACGTTGAGCAGACCCATCAGCGCGACGGCGTTGTTCTCGAGCGGCGTGTTGCAGAAGTACTCGTCGATGGCGTGGAAGCCCTCGAGGAACTGCTGGAAGCGCTCGGGGCCGAGCACGACGATCAGCGACAGGCCCACGGCGGAGTCGACGGAGTAGCGGCCGCCGACCCAATTCCAGAAACCAAAGGCGTTGGTGGGGTCGATGCCGAAGGCCTCGACCTTCTCGAGTGCGGTGGAAACGGCGACGAAGTGCTTTGCCACGGCCTCGGCGTTCTGCTCATCGGAGCCATCGATGGCGCCCTGAGCCTTGAGCTGCTCGAGCATCCAGGTCTTGACCTCGCGGGCGTTGGTGAGGGTCTCGAGCGTGGTGAAGGTCTTGGAGACGATAATCACGAGCGTGGTCTCGGGATCCAAACCCTTGAGCTTCTCGGCCTGGTCGTTGGGATCGATGTTGGAGATATAGCGGCAATCAATACCGGCGTCGGCATAGGGACGCAGGGCCTCGTAAGCCATGACCGGGCCCAGGTCGGAGCCGCCGATGCCGATGGACACCAGGTGCTCGATCTTTTTGCCGGTAACACCCTTCCACTCACCGGAGCGCACGCGCTCGGCGAAGGCATACATGCGGTCGAGGACCTCGTGCACGTCGGCGACGACATCCTGGCCGTCAACGATGAGCTGGCCCTTCTCGCTTGCCGGGCGGCGCAGCGCGGTGTGCAGGACGGCGCGGTCCTCGGTGGTGTTGATGTGCTCGCCGGAGAACATGGCGTCGCGGCGCTCCTCGAGCTTCACCTCGCGGGCAAGATCGCACAGCAGCTTGACGGTCTCATCGGTCACCAGGTTCTTCGACAGATCGAAGTGCAGGTCACCGGCGTCAAAGCTCAGCTTGTTCACGCGCTCGGCATCGGCGGCGAACCAGGCCTTGAGGTCGATACCTTCGGCCTCGAGCTTCTCTTGATGAGCCTCGAGTGCCTTCCAAGCGGCAGTCGACGTAGCATCGATAGGTGCGGCAACAGTTGCCATAAAGTCCTCCTCAGCATACGGGCGCACGCCTCCATGCGCCCGGACATTCAGATGCCACTATTCTAGCGCAGGTCAAGACTATAATCAGCGAGCGTTGCCAATCGGCCCCCAAACGGCAACCGACCAAAAAGGGACAGGTTTATTTTGACAGGTCAAACGCTTTACCAACCAATAATAACCCATCCTTTTATGCCAAATATTAGGCCGCGGCGCACACGCTGCCGAGCAGCTCGCGCAGAGGAGACCCGATACCCTCCAGCAGTTCGGGCGCGATGATGGCAAAAACGGGAACCTCGCCGGCGCCCACGACAGCAGGCACCTTGCCCTCCGAGACAATGCATCCATAAGGGACAATACCGTCTTCGCCGGCATCGAGCGCCGCCATGCGACGCGCGAGTTCGCGCGCAAAGCCAGCAGTATCGGCATCGCCAATCGCCAATACAAAGTCCACGCCTTCGTCGGTCGCCAGGGCCACGGCTTCGTCGATCAGCTCGTCTCCCCCGTCGCCCTCAACCGAGCCACAGCGGAAAAGCACGCGCTCGAGCAGAGCTCGATCAACCGAGCCGAGTGCCGCCGAAACGAGCTCATCACGCGTGTGCTTGTCGCCTCCCAGCACGACCAGCGCCTTGGTGCCACCGTAGTGAGCGACCAATCGTCCGCACCAGCGAGCCACGTCTCCATCCGCAACAAGGCGCGTCGGCATACCAAACCCATAATTGACCATCTTTCCCACAACCCTTCCGCGTGCATAGGCGGTATCAATCGTTAGGCTCATGCTACGAAGCGAGGTTTTCCGAGCTGTTTCGCACTCTTTAGAGCTGCGTTAAAAACCCGATGCAGCCGCACGACCATACCTACCAAAACAAACCAGTCCCTTTTTGGCAGGTTTTGACGATGTCCGGACGAGCGGGTATTATCGAACAAGTATTCGATAAGAACATGTGTTTGATGGGAGGACGCGTGGGGCACGAGCGTCACACCTATATCTGCATCGACCTCAAGACGTTTTACGCTAGCGTCGAGTGCGTCGACCGCGGGCTCAACCCACTCACCACCAACCTGGTCGTTGCCGACGAATCGCGCGGGCGTACGACCATCTGCCTCGCCATCACACAGGCCATGAAGGATCTTGGAATACACAACCGCTGCCGTCTATTCGAGATTCCCGACGGCATCGACTACATCAAGGCCGTACCGCGCATGCAGCACTATATGGAGGTGTCGGCGCAAATCTACGGTATCTATCTGGAATACGTGAGTCCGCAAGACGTTCACGTCTACTCCATCGACGAATGCTTTATCGACGTGACGCCTTATCTGGGCCTCTATCACACCGATGCGGAAGGCTTCGCCTGCATGTTGCGCGATGAGGTCTTGACGCGCACCGGCATCACGGCGACGGTCGGCATCGGCCCCAACCTATTCCAGGCCAAGGTAGCGCTCGACATTACCGCCAAGCACGTACCCAGCCGCATCGGCATACTCGACGACGAGACCTTTCGCAAGGAGATCTGGCCCCATCGTCCCATCACCGATATCTGGGGCATCGGCCCCGGCGTGGCGGCCCGCCTCGAAAAATACGGCGTCTACGATCTGATGGGCGTCGCGGCGCTCGACGAAAACCTGCTCTACGACGAGCTCGGCGTCAATGCAGAGTATCTTATCGACCACGCCTTTGGGCGCGAGCCGACAACTATCGCCGATATTCAGGCCTATCGCCCGCAGGCAACCTCAACTACCACAGGACAGGTGCTCTCGAAAGGCTATGCCTATGAGCAAGCCTACACCGTCTTGCGCGAGATGGTCGACAGTGCCGTGCTGGACTTGGTCGAAAAGCACGTGGTCTGCGACAGCATCTCGCTCTTTGTAGGCTACGCGAGCGAGCGCGCCGACATACGCCGCCTCGACGCCAGCGGCACAGCGCAATATGTGGACGGATGCGGGCATTTGCGTTCGAGCACGTCGAGCATCGAACCCGCCGCAACCGCCGGCCCCGAGCTCGCACCCCGTGCGCCCAAGCCCGTCCAACGCGATGACGAACGGCGCCGCCTAGTGCGCGAAGCGCAGGCAATCGATGGCATCTTTGTGGGCGAACACGGCGGCAAACCGCGCGGTGGCTACGCCGCACTCTTTGCACACTCTAACGCCTCGCGAAAGCTGCCCGAGCGCACCAATTCGTTTAAGAAGATCATGCGTTATTTCGACGACCTTTGGGCGCAAACGGTCGATCCCAAACGACCGGTCAAGCGCATCAACCTGGGATTTGGCAATCTGGTGCCCGAGGAATTTGCCACCATCGATCTATTTAGCGATGTTAAGGCCGATGAGCGCGAGCGCGACCTGGCGCGCGCCGTCCTGGCCGTGAAGGGCAAGTACGGCAAGAACGCACTCGTCAAGGGATTAAGCTTTACCGCCGGCGCTACCGCACGCGAACGCAACAATCAGGTAGGAGGACATCGTGCCTAAGTCCCAACAACAGCCGATGCGGCCACCGACGCCTTTTGAACGCCTAGCGGACCCCGAGGGAAGACGTCGCTCCGCCGACCCAAAGCTCACCGCAAACGGCGCCATCCGCGCCGGCCGTGCCGCACAGTTTATGCCCTTTGCCGCCCTCACGGGATACTACGAGCTCGTGCGCAAGCAGGAGATCACCGTCGAACCCAAATGCGAGCTCACGGAAGAAAAAGCCCTCGAGCTTTCGAAAAAGCTCGAGGGCCTCAAACGCGGCGACCTGGTGCGCGTCACCTATTACGATACGTACGGCTATCGTAGCCGCACGGGCATCCTCGACGAGGTGCTACCCGCGTTCAAGCTGCTCAAACTCAGGGATATCGCCATCGACTTCGACGATATCCAGGACATTGAGCTACGCGGACGAGCCTAGACAAGGACGCGCATCCAGGGCGGCGCTTACAGTGTCATGACGTAGTAGCCCGCGTCTTTCACGACCGTCTCGAGGACACCACGATCAACCGGCTGCTTAGAGCGCACGCGTGCCGTGTGGTCCGCATACGTCACCGTTGCCCACACGCCATCCAGCGCATTGAGGGCATTGGCTACGTTCTGAGAGCAGCCGTCACAGCTCATGCCGCCGATGAGCAGCTCATCGCTATAGGGATAGTGGGACGGATCGGTATCCGCAACTACTACCTTCTTGGCCTTCTTACCGCTCGCGCCATCGCTGCAGCAGCTCTTTCCGTGTGTCGAAGCGACAATGCGACGCAGGCCAAAGAACATGCCAACGACAATAACGGCCAACACGATGAGATTCGCAGGGTTGATCAAGTCACTCATGCGTTCCCCTTTCAAGTAGCCCTAATTTCTAGATACCCCCATGGGGTGTCCTCATCTTAACCCAAAATCATGTCCGTTCGGTCAATTAGTTTCCCTCTTCAAACTTTTTTGTTGACCATGGCTTACTTTCGTGTATAAGTTTTCCTAGGCTAACAGTTTAGATTCGTAAGGAGCGCCGTGACTCGAACCATAGACATCCCAACGTTTCAGGCAGCAGTCGTGCGCAACTGCTCCCCCACGCTCGCGGGAATCAAGCCGGCATCGCTCTTTACCTATCCCGGCGTTTACGCCAACCAAAACGGAAAACCCGGCGTCGTCCTTATCGAAGAGCGACGCTCTCGCTTGCTCGCCGTCATAGCCCAATGCAACCGCGAGCTCCAGCCGCTCGGGATCCATATGAGCGTTTTGGTCTGGCGCCCCTGCGGAGCGCTCATCTATGTGTACCGCCCTGCGGACCTCATGCGATACCTCTCCGACCCCCACGCCACGACGGCGCTTGTTGCCGAAGGTTACGATGTCCGCAACCTGCCCGCATCCCTGGTGCATCTCGCCGCGCGCATCACTCTGGCAAGCAGCAATGCCGCAGAAAGCGCCTATGACGGCAGCGTCTGCGTACTCGCGCGAAATAGGCACTGCGATACGGGGTGCATGTGCGAGTTTCCCCACGAAATTGGTTATTTTTTGGGCTATCCCTACGAAGATGTCCATCAGTTTATCGTCCAGCACGGCGAAAACTATAAGGTCTTTGGCGCCTGGAAGGTATACACGAACGTCGAACTGGCGCTCACGACCTTTGACTCCTATCGCGCATGCACGCAATACCTTACCTATATCTATCAACAGGGCTGCACCCTGGGGCAACTTGTCAAGGCAACCCGATAGAGCATACAAAACGCGGCCGCACGCCGCACAACCGAAAGGAAAACGTATGAGCAAGATCGCAGTCGTCTACTGGAGCGGTACAGGCAACACCGAGGCCATGGCAAACTTCGTTGCCGAGGGCGCAACCGATGCCGGTGCCGAGGCAGAGGTCATCTCCTGCGCCGACTTCTCCGCAGACAAGGCCGCCGGCTATGACGCCATTGCCTTCGGCTGCCCCGCCATGGGTTCCGAGGAGCTTGAGTACGATGAGTTCCAGCCAATGTGGGACGAGGTCAAGGAGACCCTCGGTGACAAGAAGGTCGTCCTCTTTGGCTCTTATTCGTGGGCCGAGGGCGAGTGGATGGACAACTGGAAGGCCGATGCCGACGAGGCGGGCGTCAACGTCGTCGATTCCGTCATTTGCTACGATGCGCCCGATGATGAGGGCGAGACCGCTTGCAAGGCCCTCGGAGCCGAGCTCGCGTAACGAACCCAGGACCTCCAAAAGAGTCTGCATCATAGCGCACCCTTATCCCTACAAAAGAGCAGGGGCTGGATTCAAGTCCAGCCCCCGCTCTTTTATAACGGCAGTTACACCAACCGGCTACGAGATATTGCCCAAGAACGCCTTGGTACGCTCGCTCTTGGGGTGGTCGAAGACCTCGCTCGGCGTGCCCTCTTCCACGATAACGCCGCCGTCCATAAAGACGACGCGATCGGCGACGTCGCGAGCAAAGCCCATCTCGTGGGTCACCACGATCATGGTCATACCGTCACGTGCCAGGTCGCGCATGACGCCCAATACATCGCGGACGAGCTCGGGATCGAGCGCCGACGTGGCCTCGTCAAAGAGCATCACGTGCGGGTTCATCGACAGGGCGCGGGCGATGGCCACGCGCTGCTGCTGGCCGCCCGAAAGCTGACTCGGCATAAAATCGATGCGCTCGGCCAGGCCGACCTTGGTCAGCTCCTCGATGGCGATCTTCTCGGCCTCTTCCTTACTGCGCTTGAGCACCTTTTGCTGCGCAAGCATGACGTTCTTTTTGACCGACAGGTGCGGGAACAGGTTGAACTGCTGAAACACCATGCCCAAGTGCGTACGTACCTTATTGAGGTCGACGCCCTTGGCACACACATCCACGCCCTCAACGACAATCGAGCCGCTCGTGGGATGCTCCAGGCGATTGATGCAGCGAAGCATCGTCGACTTGCCCGAACCCGAAGGACCCAGAACTACGACGACCTCGCCCTTATGCACATCCAGATCGATATCGCGCAGGACCACGTTATCGCCAAAGGCCTTCTGGAGGTTCTTGATGCTGACGACGACCTCGTTCGAGTTATTGGTTTCGCTCATGATAGGACCTCCTTACAGACCGGCGATGTGATCGGCGGGCGTCGCGACAACCTGTCCGGCGCTCTTGGCGGGACGCTTCTTCTTGGTCTCGGCCGTGCCCAAAAGCCTCGCCTCAAGACCGCTCACCAAGCGCGCAAGCGGCAGGGTGATGACCAGATAGAACAGGGCGGCAACCACGTACGGTGTAATGGAGCCCGTCGTGGCCACGATGGTACGGGCATTCATGACGATCTCGACCACACCCACGGCGGCAAGCAGCGACGTATCCTTGTAAAGCAAGATAAACTCGCTGGTCAGCGTAGGCAAAACATTGCGGAACGTCTGCGGAATCATAACGTAGAGCAGCGTCTGGAAGGCATTCATGCCCAGCGAGCGAGCAGCCTCGTTTTGGCCCTTGGGGATCGATTGAATACCGGCACGGAAGATCTCGCACAGGTACGCAGACGAGTTCATGGCCATGACGATAACGCCCAAGACATAGTCGTCCACCTTGACGCCGGCCAACGGCAGACCGAAGAACGCGATATAGATCTGCAGGAAAGCCGGCGTACCGCGAATGATATTCACATAGATGCCGGCAAGGCAACGCAGGATGCGCGACTTGGAGATGCGCATGAGCGACAAGGCAAAGCCGAAGGGGATTGCCAACGGAAACGCCACGAGCACGATCGAGAGCGACATGAGGAAGCCCTTAAAGACGATCGGCAGGCTTTGGACCAAAATGACCGGGTTTAAGAACAGGCGCAGGAACATATTGGAGTTCCACGCCTCGACCCACGGCTGCTCCTTAAGGTCGGCCAGGAAGTTATCGAACGCCGTCACGCCCTTAATCTCGACGGAAGGAATCTTGGAAATCTTCTTGGTCGAACCGTCGGCGAGCGTATAGGTGCCGCTAAAGGCCTCATCGCCGCCCTCGACGGGAAACGTCACACCGTAAACCTCGACACGGAAAAAACCGCCGGCAGGCGCCGTCTCGCCAAAGTCAATCTTGAGCGTCTGGCCGTCAGCCTTGCACGTGGGCTTCATGGGCGTACGATCCATGAGGTCCTCGCCCGAGAGCATCGTCAATCGCGTGTCATCGGTACCAAACGTCGTGCCGTCGACAAACGTCAGCGAAAGACCGCTCAGCTCCTCGTCGGCATCGGCCTGAACTTCCCAAGTGACGCGCGTCTCGGTGCCGCCGACCACATCGCTACCCGAACCGGTATTGGGTCGGGCGGTAATCTTTGCGGTCTCAAGCGCCTGGGCGGTCGTGGGCACGCAGACCCCCGCGCACACCAGCGCGAGCGCCACGGCCATGACGCAGACTAGCTTTTGGAGCAAGGCGGGCAGTGGAAAACGCTGCTCCGCGGCCCCTTTGTTCAGTCGAGACAAGGTGGCTCCTATCGTAGAAGTTGCCGGCAAAACGAGACGGAAACGCTCTCCGTCAAGAGAAGCGCAAAGGCCCTCTCCGCAAAACGGAAAGGGCCCGCGCGCAATCAAGTAGTTATTTTACTTGATGTTGTACTTAGCCATGAGGGCGTCGACGGTACCGTCGTCGGTCAGGTCCTTGATGGCCTGGTTGATGTCATCCTTGAGCTTGGTGTTGCCCTGGTTGATGGCAATGGCGTACTCCTCGCCGGTGCTAATCTGCTTGATGGTCTGGCAGGTGTTGAACTGCTCGGCGGTCAGCTGGCTGGCAACGGAGCGGTTGGTGACTACAGCGTCGCCCTTATCGGACTGCAGAGCGCTAAAGCACTCGGTAGCGTCCTTGTAGGGGACAATCTTGGCCTTGGGGAAGTTCTCCTGGGCAAAGGCCTCGGCGGTCGAGCCAGACTGGACGATGATGGTAGCGTCAGCGTTGTTGAGCTTCTCGCTGTAGTTGTCGGCCGTGATGTCGGTGTTATCGACCTTGGTCACAATAGCCTGATCGTCCATGTAGTAGGAATCAGAGAAAGTGACTTCCTTCTCACGCTCGGGCGTGTCGGTGATAGCCGCAATGGAAACGTCATACTTGGCGCCCGAAGCGACACCCGGAACCAGCGTGTCAAAGTCATTGTTGATATACTCGACATCCAGGCCCAGCTTGTCGCCGATGGCCTTGATGAGCTCAAGGTCAAAGCCCTGATAATCGCCGTTGTCATCCTTGTACTCAAACGGAGCGTACTCGGCAGAGGTGCCGACGGTCAGCGTACCATCCTTGACGAGCGCGTACTCCTTGGAGCCGTCGACCTTCTCGACCTTAGCGTCGTCAGAGCTGCTGGAACCGGCATCAGAACCAGAGGTGGCGTTGGACGAGCCGCAGCCCGTCAGTGCGAGGGCGAGCGCCATGGCACCCGTGGCGGCAAATGCGCCAAGCTTCTTGAGCTTCATAATCAGTCTCCTTCCGGTGACCTCGTTTGATTCAGAGGCCTGCAAAAACTGTTGGCTATTATGCACCTGGAATTACGAATCTGCAATGAGAAAACTGATTGAAACAAACCCATAACGTGAATGGAATACTCTACTTTGTGACAGTCATTACTGCTGCAATGACCTTAATAATCTAATTTCAGCTGCATAACCTGCAAGTTCGTTCGGAGTCTCCAAAATAAACGGCAGCGAACACAAACGGCCATTCGATACAATATTCTGCATAACCTGCATACCGCCACCAAATTCCTCGCTGCCAAGGTATCCCTTGCCGATGCACTCGTGACGATCTTTATGGGCGCCACAAGGGTTCTTCGAATCGTTGATGTGTACGGCATGCAAGCGATCGATACCCACCACGCGGTCGAACTCGTCGAGTACGCCGTCCAGATCATGGATGATGTCGTAGCCGGCATCGCTCACATGGCAGGTGTCCAAACAAACGCCCAGCTTATCGGACAGCTCTGGGCACTTGGCGGCAACGCCCTCGATAATGCACGCCAGTTCTTCAAAGCTACGGCCCACCTCGGTGCCCTTGCCTGCCATGGTCTCAAGCAATACCGTCGTCTGCTGTCCCTCAAACATCACCTGGCACAGCGTGTCGACAATCATCTGAATGCCGACGTCTGCCCCCTGTCCCACATGCGCACCGGGATGAAAATTGTAGTAGTTGCCGGGCAGTGCTTCCAGACGCTGCAAGTCCTCGGCCATTGCCTCCAAGGCAAACTCGCGCGCCCGCTCTTTGGCAGAACAGGGGTTGTAGGTATACGGGGCATGCGCCACCAGCGGGCCAAAGTCGTTTTGCTCCATAAGCTCGCGCAGGGCCGCCACGTCATCCATGTCAAGGTCTTTTGCCTTGCCACCGCGCGGGTTGCGCGTAAAGAACGCAAAGGTATTGGCGCCAATGGACAACGCCGTCTCCCCCATCGCCCGATAGCCCTTCGTCGTCGAAAGATGGCACCCGATCGTCAGCATCTCCAACTCCCCCTCATCAGTTGCGGTGAAATACGGTCTATTGGTGCCTTATTTTGGCGCAAACAGACCGTATTCCACCGCAAGTTATAAAAGGGGCATCAGGGACAAAGGCCTCCAGGCATTCCAAGCGCTGGTGCCATGCCCCCACGCCCTAAAGTTTCAAACGAATCGCATCGATGATGTGCGCGCAGCGCTGCGTGGCGGCAAGGGGCATGACGGGGCTTTCGAGTTTCCCCGCCTGAATGAGCTGCGTCGCATGCTGGATTTCGCCGTAGAAATCATCGACCTCAAACGGGGCATTTATTTCGAGCGTTCGCCCGTCGGAGTACTTCACATGGGCGAGCTCGGGGCGATGGAGACGCTCGATTTCCAACGAACCCCGCTCACAGGCAATCGTTAAGCGGCTTTCATATGTTGCTTTGCCGTCGCACACCATATGAATGGGTATACCGCCGACGCTCATATGGATCTCGTCGGCCCAATCGACGCGACCGCCCGATACGTCACGCCAGCGAACTTCACGGGACGAAACCTCGCACGCGCCCGTGAGCAAATCCTCAAACCAACCGACCGCATAGCAGCCCATGTCATATAGACAGCCGCCCTGCAACGGATCAAGCAGATAGCCCGAAGGAGACTCGCCGTAATCGAGCTTTTGCACGCTTTCAATCGAGACAATACGGCCAAGCTCACCCGACGCAAGCAAGTCCTTCACGCGAGTGCGCATCGGGCAAAACCGATTCTTCATCGCCTCCATAAACAGCACGCCGCGCTCGCGAGAGATGGAGGCAATCGAGAGAGCCTCTTCCTCACTCAAAACGGCCGGCTTTTCGCACAGCACGGCCTTTCCGGCGCGCAGCGCGCGACAGGCCCAACGCGTATGCATGCCATGCGGAAGAGCCAAGTAGATTGCGTCGACATCGGGGGCGGCAATCAGCGCGCCATAAGCCGCGTCGCCGTTATTGTCGACCGAGGCATGGCCATGCGCAGCATCGATCGAAAACGCTCGGCAAAATTCCTCGACATGTGCAGGAGTGCGGCCGGCCGCAGCCACAAGCCGTGCCCCGTCCACCTCCTTGAGCGACGATGCAAATCGATGCGAAATGTGCCCGGCGCCCAAAACGCCCCAACGAACCTCACGCAAATCATCACATGAATCTCGATGACCCACGACAGCCCCCTTCAGTTGCGGTGAAATAGTTCCTGTTTGGCCCCTATTCTGCCGCAAACAGGAACTATTCCACCGCAAGTTATAAAAGGGTCATGAGGAGCGCGTTTTGCCGAAGGCCTTAAGCACCGCCGTCACGGGACCAGGCTGGAAACGTCGGCGCACATCGTCGAGACGCTCGGGAATATCGATGTGCTGCGGGCAGTGCCGCGCGCATTTGCCGCATTTGACGCAATTGCTCACCAACTTGGGCTCGCTTGTGCGCACCGCGCTCGCCGTAAAGTATTGAGACAGCCCCGTAAACCAGCTGTGCGCATAGCTTGCGTTGTAGGCGGCAAAACATCCAGGGATATTGATGCCTTTAGGGCACGGCATGCAATAGCCGCATCCCGTGCAGGGCACACGGTTCGATTTCTCAAACTCCATCAACACGCGCGCAATCGTGTCGAGCTGGTTGGCCGTCATCGAATTCGGCAACGCGAGGTCTGCCAGTGACGAATTCTCGTCCACCTGCGCTGTATCGGTCATACCCGAAAGCAACATGGTCACCTGGGGATGATTCCACACCCACGAGAGCCCCCAAGCGGCAGGCGTATGCAAATGCCGATCGCATGCACCATCGAGAACAGCGCGCGCCCGCGGAGGCAATTTGCCTGCCAAGCGTCCGCCCAAAAGCGGCTCCATCACAAACACCGCGAGACCTCGCTCGGCGGCGGCCATGAGCCCCGCCGTTCCCGCCTGATATCGTTCTCCAGCGTAGTTGTACTGGATCTGGCAAAAGTCCCACTCATACGCATCGAGCATCGTAAGGAAGTCCGCCGCGCTGCCGTGGTATGAAAAACCGATCTGGCGAATGCGCCCCGAAGCCTTTTGGCGCGCAATCCAGTCCTCGATGCCCAGTGCCACCACGCGCTCCCACTGGGCGGGCGAGGTAATGTTGTGCATAAGGTAATAGTCGATATGGTCGGTCTGCAGGCGGCGCAGTTGCTCGTCGAAGAACCGGTCGAAATCCTCCGCGCACTTGCACGAAGCATGCGGCAACTTAGTCGCCAGCAACACCCGGTCACGCAGCCCCAAGCGCTCAAGCGAGGCGCCCACGCACGCCTCGTTACCGGGATAGAGATACGCGGTGTCCAGATAATTAATCCCCTGCTCCACCGCACGGGAAATGATGGCGTCGGCTGCCTTCGCATCCGGGCGTCCCGGCGCACCGGGAAACCTCATGCAGCCCAGCCCCAACGCCGAGATACGGTTGCCGCTTTTGGGGTCAACGCGATATTGCACGGCCCCTCCCCTCCCATCGAAGCCCTGACGAGGCGAAACAAACCCGTCACGTCATCGAAACACATCGGAATCGCAATTGAGAACGTATCGTAACGCAGCAGAAATCGAGCCGTCACGGCACCGCTTTAACATCAGCAAAAAGCCCGATGAAAGGAGCCGACCATGCCCGCGCTCGACCTTTGGAACCTTGCTTCCCAGCTCAAAAGCACCGATTATCGCTGGGTCGACCTCACCCATACGCTCTCGTGCGACACCCCGCACTGGTTTGGCTTTAAGCCGTTTGAGTCCACCAAGCTCTTCGACTACCTGCCCGACACGCCCGAAGATATGCTCGCGCCCATGCGTTGCTTCCAGTATTCGGTCGCTTCGCAATACGGCACGCATGTCGACGCACCGCGACATTTCCATGTTGAGGGTCGTTCCCTTGGAGAGATTGAACCCATCGAGTTTATGCATCCGCTCTGTGTGATCGACAAGCACGAGGAGTGCGCCGCAAACCCCGACTTTATCCTGACCATCGAGGACCTCAAAGCCTGGGAGGACGAGCACGGTCGTATTCCCGAGGACGCTTTCGTCGCCTTCCGCTCCGACTGGTCCAAGCTCGCCGATCTGGAAAACAAGGACGAGGACGACCAGCCCCACTACCCCGGCTGGGACCTCGATGCTATCAAGTGGCTTGTAGAGGAACGCAATATCGGCGCCATCGGCCACGAGCCCGCAGATACCGATCCGGCGACCATCACCACGCGCGAGGACGCCTACCCCTACCCCGGCGAGCAATACATCCTCTCGGTCGACCGCTATCAGATCGAAGTCATGGACCATCTGGACGAGCTTCCCGCCACAGGCGCCGTCATCTTCTGCACCTTCCCTAAGGTCCGTGATGGTGTCGGATACCCCGCACGCGTTTTTGCCATCCGCCCCGCGGCATAAGTTCCCATGCGTTTGTTCTTCTAAATTCAGCCTCCGGTGCACGCTACACGCCCCAGCGGCATACAATCCATCAGGCGCCCCTTACGCGGGCGCCTTTTATATGGGGAGATGATTCGCATGCAGATCAACAAGGTCGCCTTTATCGGCAAGGGCGGCGTCGGCCTGCTCTACGGCAGCATGATCGCCCAGGCACTCGGCAACGATGCCGTCGAATACGTCATGGACGACGCTCGCTTTGAGCGCCATGCGAACGACGCGCTCACCGTCAACGGCAAGCCCTGCGTACTCAAGTCCGTCCGCGCCAGCGAGGCAACGCCCGCCGACCTGGTCATCTTGACGGTCAAGACCACCGGTCTCGACCAAGCACTCAAGACCATGGAGCGCATCGTGGAGCCCAATACGCTTATCGCCTCATTGTGCAACGGCATCACGAGCGAGCAAAAGATTGCCGAGCGCTTTGGCTGGGAGCATACCGTTCTTGGTATCTGCCAGGGCATGGACGCCGTATTCCTCGACGGCGCGCTCACCTTTACCAATGCTGGCGAGATTCGCTTTGGCGCGGCAGCGGGCACCGAGCCCGCAACCGTTACTGCCATCGACGAGCTCTATACGCGCTGCGGCATCGCCCATACCGTCGAGAGCGACATTGCGCACCGCATGTGGGCCAAACTCATGCTCAACGACGGCATCAACCAGACCTGCATGGCCTACGGCGGGACCTACGGAAGCGCCACAGAGCCAGGCTCTGAGCAGC
Organism: uncultured Collinsella sp.; assembly: GCA_900544875.1. Taxonomy (GTDB): domain Bacteria; phylum Actinomycetota; class Coriobacteriia; order Coriobacteriales; family Coriobacteriaceae; genus Collinsella. The sequence goes on from UQWS01000004.1 coordinate 118,772, forward strand.
GTCGCTGCCTTGTTTCCGCCATGCGCGAAACGCTTGCGGTCGCCAACGCCGAGGGCGTTGAGCTGACCGAGGCAGACCTGACGCAGATGGTGCACCTCATCGAGGGAATCGACCCCGCCGGTATGCCCTCGATGGCGCAGGACCGCATCGCACAACGAAAAACCGAAGTCGAGGAGTTCGCGGGCACCATTTGCCGCCTGGCCGCCAAACACGATATCCAAGTGCCGCAAAACGATTGGCTCTATCAGCGCATCCGCGATATCGAGAAAAGCTGGTAGCGCCCGGCTCACCACGTCAACAGGCTCAACAGCAAAGCCGCCACAAGGAGCACTCCCCTTACGGCGGCTTTCATCTTCATCTATAACCAGTAGTCGATGTCCCGACGGTTAGAGCTGCGACTCCGACGCCTGGTCCTCATCGTCGCGACAAAGAACTACACCCGCACTTCCCAGCAGTGCGGCCGCGATCAACGCGCTGACCACGATAGAGGCAGCCCCACAAGACCCCTGCATGCCCGCAACGAGCGCGGCCGTAGGACCAAGGCAGCCAAGCACCAATGCGACGGCGGCAACGGCAATATCTCGAGCGTTCACAAGACCACTTCCTCCACGAGAAAGACTTTGCTTCTCGTGACTTAGTGTGCCCCGCGCCCATATGCGCGGCGTACTGCCACGGTAAGCGCTCTGTTAGCTCAAACGCATACATAGAACGGGCGTCCTTACGTTGCCCTAAAGCTCGGTAAAGACGCCCGTCCGCCAAATATCCGTGATGCAGAAAAATTACCAACCGGTATAGTAGTCGGTGGTTCCGGCTGCGCAGCCGGAGTCATAGACCTTGCACTCGCCCTTGGAACCGGTAAACGTGGAGCCTTGTGCCTTATCGCCCGCGGCCACGACGTAGTAACCATCAGAATCGCGCCAAAAGCCCTCGGAATCCTGCGTCCATTCGCCCGTGCGGTGGTGATACAACACGTTGCTGCTGTAATAAGTCTCGCGGCGGCCATTATAGTTATTGACGCCGCTCGAGCGCGTCAGGCCCGAGCCGTTCGCGTAATACGCAGCAGACGCGTAAGACGAGCCGGAGCCGGCGTTGTAATACGAAGCCTGAACGGCCTCAGCGGCCTCGGCTTCGGCTGCGGCAGCCTCGAGAGCCTCGCGCTTGGCATCCTCAAGCGTGGAGCGGAGCTCATCGAGCTCGGTCGACTTGGCGTCGACCTCCCCCATCGTCAACAGGCTACCCGCACCGTCGATGCAGTCCTGCAACACAGCGCGCTCGTCATCGGTAGCATAGTCGCCATACATATTCATAATGATCTGAGCGCGCATCTCCAGGGAATCGCGCTTTGCCCCCATCGAGGCGTTCCACTCCTGCATAGAGCCATAACCGTCGCCGCGGTAGTCGACGGGCTGCACCAGCGTCGCCTCGGACGGCGTAGATCCAACCGTATCGGATAGTGTTGCCGCGTGGGCATCAGTTGCGCCGGCGCCCGCCAAAAGTGCCACGGTCAGAGCGGCGGAAAGGGCGGCGGCTTTCGGTTTTCGTGAATCGATCCTCATGTAGCTGGAAACCTCCGTAGTGCGTTTTTGCTGCGTTTGAGCTGCGTGTGATTCGATCGCGCTGCATAGTACCCCGAGCAAATCGCGACCTGCGGTTTTACTCAAAAGGCGCACGTCAATTGCGTAAAACTCACATCCTCTCAACAGGAGTTTTCCACAACTCAAATGCATAAAGCGTGTCAAAAACCCTGTTTTTGCACCCGCTCTATGCAAAAAAGGCGCCTGTGCAACCATTGTTCGCACAGGCGCCTTGAGCAGGCATTTTATGCAGTTATACCTATCGAGTCGCAAGGGGTCCTTGCACAAGTCGCCTTACTCGTCCAGCGCGGCGAAGGCCTGCTTCAGATCCCAAATGATATCCTCGGCGTTCTCGGTACCGATGGAAAGACGGATCGTGGAGGGCGTGATATTCTGCTCGGCGAGCTCCTCGGCAGAGAGCTGGGAGTGCGTGGTGGTAGCCGGGTGCACGACGAGCGACTTGACGTCGGCCACGTTGGCGAGCAGCGAGAACACCTGCAGATGATCGATGAACTTCCAGGCGGCCTCCTGGCCACCCTTAATCTCAAAGGTAAAGATCGAGGCACCGCCGTTGGGGAAGTACTTCTGATAGAGCTCGTGATCGGGGTGCTCAGACAGGCTCGGGTGGTTCACCTTGGCGACATGGCTGTCACCAGCCAGGAACTCAACGACCTTCTTGGTGTTCTCGACATGACGGTCAACGCGCAGCGACAGAGTCTCGGTGCCCTGGAGCAGGATCCAGGCGTTGAACGGGCTGATGCAGGCGCCCTCGTCACGCAGCAAGATAGCGCGGACATAGGTTGCGAAGGCGGCGGGACCGGCAGCCTCGGCAAACGAGACGCCATGGTAGGAGGGGTTGGGCTCGGCGATCTGCGCATACTTGCCGCTCGCCTTCCAGTCAAAGTTGCCGCCATCGACAATCACGCCGCCCAGCGAGGTGCCGTGGCCGCCAATGAACTTAGTTGCGGAGTGGACGACGATGTTGGCGCCGTGCTCCAGCGGGCGGAACAGATACGGGGTGCCGAAGGTGTTATCGACGACGACTGGCAGACCATGCTTCTTGGCGACCACGGAGATAGCGTCGATGTTGGGGATGTCGGAGTTGGGGTTGCCGAGCGTCTCGAGATAGATGACCGTGGTGTTGTCCTTGATGGCCCCCTCGACCTCTTCCAGGTTATGGGCATCGACGAAGGTGGTCTCGACGCCAAACTGGGAGAGCGTATGCTCCAGCAAGTTGTAGGAGCCACCGTAGATGGTCTTCTGGGCAACCACATGGTCACCGGCCTGGGCAAGTGCCTGCAGGGTATAGGTGATGGCGGCGGCGCCAGAGGCGACGGCGAGGCCAGCAACGCCACCCTCGAGTGCGGCGATACGGTCCTCGAAGACGCCCTGGGTGGAGTTGGTCAGACGGCCGTAGATGTTACCGGCGTCGGCAAGACCAAAGCGGTCGGCGGCGTGCTGGGAGTTGCGGAACACATAGCTCGTGGTCTGGTAGATAGGCACGGCGCGGGAGTCGGATGCGGGATCGGCGCTCTCCTGGCCAACGTGAAGCTGCAGGGTATCGAAACCAAAGGTGTGCTCGGGGTTGTTGATGAACTGGCTCATGATGATCTCCTTGATCGAACAAAAGTTAATAAATTAGAGAGAAGTAAGTCGCTGTCTCCTGATCACGCCGACGGGCGCAAACAGGAGCCCGGCATTCGTCTTGGTAAGCAATTCATATGCGGGCCTCCTTTCGCATCCCGGTTCCGTGGTTGGCTTAATTACCTACCGCCTTTGTGTGTTTTGAATAGTACGAGCATTGTTTCCCTCGGTCAATCACTTAAAAGCGCTAACCTGTTATCGGGTTTATAGATAGCAATCGAAAGGATGGCGTCGATGACCCTTCAGCAGCTTCGTTTTCTGATTGCCGTGGCAGAGTCCGGCTCAATTAACGCCGCAGCTCAGCGCCTCTATACCGCTCAGTCCAACATCTCAAACGCCGTCAAAAGCCTGGAACAGGAGCTCCACCTGGAGATCTTTACGCGCTCCAGCCGCGGCGTCACGCTCACCAACGACGGCACCGAGCTTTTGGGCTATGCGCGTCAAGTCGTAGAGCAGGCCGATATGCTCGAGGCCCGCTACGAGGACGGCGGCACGCCCCAGGCGCGCCTTGCCATCTCGGCCCAGCATTACGCCTTTTCGGTCGAGGCCTTCGTCAACGTCGTCGAGCGCTGCCGGGACGACAAGTTCGAGTTCATCATGCGCGAGACCACCACATCGCAGATCATCGATGACGTCCGCGCATTTCGCAGCGACATCGGTATCCTCTATCTGGACGACTTTAACGCCCGCGTTCTGCAGAAGGCTTTTGCCGATGCGCGCGCGAGCTTCCATCCCCTATTCGACGCGGCGGTCCACGTCTTCGTTAGCGAGCGCCACCCGCTTGCCCGCCGCCCGCAGCTGTCCCTTACCGACCTCACACCCTATACGCGCTACAGCTTTGAGCAAGGCACCTCGAACTCCTTCTATTACGCCGAGGAACCTTTTAGCTATATCCCTTGCGACCGCAACATACGAATCTCGGACCGCGGAACACTTACTAACTTACTTATCACGTCAAACGGTTACACCCTGTCGACCGGTGTCCTCTCCAATGAAATGCAATGGGGTATGGCATCGATCCCGTTAGCAGACGCCCCAACGATGCACGTAGGCTATATCATGCACGACGAGCGAAAGCCCTCTCCCCTCTTGCAGCAATACCTCGACGAGCTCAACCGCATCATCCATGCCAACTAACTGTCGGAAGACGGGGTAGAAATCGTAGATTGCTAGCCCCCGGCGGGCACGGCGCTACAATGGTCACTCACACGAAACGTACCCAACGAAAGGAAGCCCGTGAAGGTCATCATCTACACCGACGGCTCGGCCCGATCAAATCCGGGACGCGGCGGCTACGGCGCCGTGCTCAAATACACCAACCCCGCCGGCAAGACCTTCACCTCCGAGCTTTCGCGCGGCTACGCCAAGACCACCAACAACCGCATGGAGCTCATGGCGGTCATCGTGGCGCTCGAGGCACTTAACCGCCCCTGCGAGGTCGAGGTCCATTCCGATTCGCAGTACGTCGTCAACGCCTTTAACAAGCACTGGATCGACGGCTGGAAAAAGCGCGGATGGAAAACCGCCAACAAGCAGCCCGTCAAGAACCGCGACCTGTGGGAGCGCCTACTCACCGCCAAAAGCAAGCACAAGGTTGAGTTCATCTGGGTTAAGGGGCATGCCGGCCACGAGCTCAATGAGCGCTGCGATGAGCTCGCCACCACGGCGGCCGACGGCAGTAACCTCGATATCGACACCGGCTTTAACGAGAGCGACCTGTAATAGCGTTTTCGCGCAGCTTTATATCCCCACGCGCTACACTCATCCTGTAGACCAAACAACGCAAGGGGGACGTATGCTGCGCATCGCGACCATCGGCACATCCATGATCACCGACGACTTTATCCAGGTCGTCAACGCCAACGACCAAGCCGCGTTTGTGGGCACGCTTTCACGCGACGCCAATCGCGGTACTGCCTTTACCGCCGAGCGCGGTGGCGAGCGAAACTTTACGTCACTCGAAGAGCTTGCGTCCGCCGACGACGTCGACGCCGTCTACATCGGCAGCCCCAATGCGCTCCACTACGAGCAGGCTCTTGCCTGCATCGCCGGTGGCAAGCATGTCATCGTCGAGAAGCCCTTCTGCGCCACCGAAGCGCAGGCGCTGGAAGTCTTCCGCGCTGCCGAGGCAGCAGGTGTCGTGGCCCTCGAGGCCATGCGTCCCCTCCACGACCCCGCTTTCCACGCCATCGAGGACGCCCTGGGCGAGATCGCCCCCATCCGCCGCGCCTCATTGCGCTTTGGCAAATATTCCTCGCGCTACAACGAGATTCTCGCGGGACGCGCCACCAATATCTTCGACTGCAATATGGCATCGGGTTCCCTCATGGACATCGGCGTCTACACCGTCGAGCCCATGGTCGAGATCTTCGGCATGCCCTCCGGTCTCACCAGCATGGCCACTCTGCTCGACCCCTCAACGCAAGAGCTCACCCATGGCCCCATCGACGGTTGCGGCTCCATTCTCGCCAGCTATGGCGGAGGGCGTATCTCCGTCGAGCTCGCGCACTCCAAAATTACGAATGACCTGCTGCCCTCGCAGATCGAAGGCGAGCGTGGCACTATCCAGATCGACCATCTGTCCACGCCCCGCAACGTCCGCATCGACTATCGCGGCGACGTCGTACGCGGCTCGGCGACCGAGGCACCGCGCGAACAGGGAGACAACGGCCGCGTGCTCGACCTGCCCAAATCGAGCAACACTATGGAATACGAACTCACAGACTTTATCACCGCCATCGGCGGCATCGATAACGTTAAGGAAGAGATTTGGGAGACCCCGGCGGGACGCCACGAGCTTGGCCACTACCGCGATGTCACACTCGTCTCACTGCGCATCATGGATGCCGTGCGCCAGCAGGCCGGCATAACCTTCCCGGCCGACGCAGGCAAGCAGGCATAGCTATGGGTCTCTTCGATACGTTCTTCTCCAGCGTCACCGGCGGCAGTCGAGAGCCTCAAAAACCATCAAACGTCGAGCTCGAGCTGCGCCGCAGGCTTACTGTGCTCGCAAGCGACGAGGCCACTCAAGACACTCCCCTGCGCTATTTCCTGCGCTGGGCGGGGCAAGTCCAGGGCGTTGGCTTTCGCTTTACCAACACCAACCTCGCGCAGGCACGCGCGCTCACCGGCTGGGTGCGTAACATGGAAGACGGCTCAGTCGAGATGGAGATACAGGGGGCTCCGGCAAATATCCTTTCTCATCTCGAGGCGCTTCATGCCTCCTACGAGCGTATGGGAACGCGTTTTCGCCTCGTAGACGCCCAGGCCCGAGCCCCACTTGCCAATGAAGACGGTTTCACGCCTCGTTATTAGTATTGTGTGCTAAATACGGTATCATTTACCTACGACCGTTGATAGAAAAGAGGCGAGGCGCATGGCGGTGCAAAGAAGGAATACCAGGCAGCGAAAGCTGGTTCTTGACGCCGTGCGCCAAAGCTATAACCATCCCACCGCCGACGAAATCTACAACGTCGTGCGCGCGCAGGATGACAAAATCAGCCGCGGCACGGTCTACCGCAACCTCAATCTCTTGGCCGACGCCGGCGAGATTCTCTCCATCAAGACGCCGGGCGGCAGCCGCTTCGATCGCACGATCGAGCCGCATGCGCATATCATCTGCACCTCGTGCAGCCGCGTCATCGACGTACCACTCCCCTTCGATGCCCAGCTCGACGCCAAGGCATCCGAGCAAATCGGCTGGCACGTCACGTCGCACTACACCATCTTCGAGGGTCTCTGCCCCGACTGCCGGTAGATGTTCGGGACATGCCTACTCGGCGAGCAGGCGGCGCAGTTCTTCTTCGACCGTGCGCACGTAGCGGACGTGGTCGTTGATGCCACGCATAGAGGGATTGCAGCTCTCCATGAGATAAGGATGGCCCACGACGTTGAGCATGTCGCGGTCGTTTTCGTTATCGCCAAACGCCATCATCTCGTCGGGCGAAATTCCCAGGGCACGACCGTAATCGGCAAGCGCGGAACCCTTGCCCGAACCAAAGCCGATAAAGTCCGTCCACTCGGTTCCCGACGTCATCACGTCGACACGGTCGCTAAAGAGGCGCTCAAAATACTCCAGGGCCGCCGGCTGATCCACCTCGGGCGTCTGGAAGGCAATCTTAATGACGTCCTCGTCGATGTCCTCGGGACGGTCGACCACCGCCACATCGCAGTGGACCTCATGGCGCAAATGGTCGACGAACGCATCGTTGCCGCTCATGGTGTAGAGGTGTCCCTCACACGAAAGGGTCACGTCGGCATGGGGGTACGCAACCACGGCATTCGCGATATCCATAGCAAGGCTACGCTCCATGGAACGCTTGACAACGGCACGCCCCTCGCTCATCACCAGGGCTCCGTTTTCGCATACATAGGCGAGCTCATCGGCCACCGGGGCAAACAGGTAGCGCAAGCTCGCATATTGACGACCGCTCGCCGGCATAAACACGATGCCGCGACGATGCAACTCGTCGATGAGCTTAAAAGCCTCGGAACGCGGCTCGCGCTCCCCCGGGTGCAGCAACGTGCCGTCCAAATCGCATGCAATCAGCTTGATTCCTTCAAGACCCATATGCTCTCCCCAAAGCCTCCTATCAACAGCAAGACGGACTTTGATTGGTCGCCCCTCAAAGCCCGTCTTGCGCATACGCGCGCTTAGCCGCGCGTCTTTTTTACGATGGTAAAGTCGGGAGCCATGCTCACGACGACATCCGCCGCGCTCGATACAAAGCGTCGGTCCGCATCGAGTTCACGGGTAACCACCGAGAGCCGAACGCCCTCGACACCCCGGAGCATGCGGCCCAAAACAGGCTGCACCGGCGTATACATGCGCACGGTATGCTCGTCCGAGTCGCCCCGGAAGAGCGGCGCATGCATGTTGCCGATCTCCCAGCACGCATGCGCGAGCGCTATCGGATCCATGCGGTCGACTTCGACCAAATAAACCTCGGCACTGCGCAGGCGCACGACAACCGCCACGGGCACCATGCCCGAACGGTCAATGGCGAGCACGTCGCCATCGGTAAGACGACCGCCGTCGGCAGCATCCAACCGAACATCGACCGTGCGCCCCAGCTCCGTCGCGCCCGCAAACGCACATACATCGGCCTGGTCCCAATCGAGCAGTAGCTCGTCAACTTCAAAGACGCCGCCCAACTTCCGGCGAAGCAGGAGTTCATAGGACGGATCGTTGAGATTTCCCAAGCATGTCGTCGAAACCAAGCGTTCAGGCATACTCTAACCCTCGACCTCGACGAGCTCGATATCAAAGTTGAGGTCCTTGCCGGCCAGCTCGTGGTTGGCGTCGAGCGTCACAGCCTCGGGCGTCACGTCGATGACGACGGCGGGGACGGGCATACCGCTCGGTGTGGACAGGAAAAGCTTCATGCCCTTCTCGATCTGCTCGATGTTGGGAACCTGTTCGGCCGGGAAGGTAATAACCATCTCGGGGTTGTGCTCGCCGTAGGCATCGGCAGCAGGAATGTGCACGGTCTTCTTCTCGCCCACCTGCATGTCGACAACAGCGGCGTCGAAGCCCTTGATCATCTGACCGGCGCCGCAGGTGAACTCCAGCGGCTCGCCGCGATCGTAGGAGCTATCGAACTGCGTGCCGTCGTCGAGCGTGCCGCGATAATGAGTCTTGACCTTCTTGCCCTGGTTGGACATGGTAACCTCCGTGATAAGGGCGGCGCACAACGCGGGCCGCCGTGAACATATGGCGCTAACTATACCCTAGTCATACAATTCAAAGACAGTTTGCAAAGAAACGCTGCAACCGGAGGAACCATGGCATATCCCGTATTTGACCTACACTGCGACACCGCCGACCGCATCGGCTGGGCCACGCTCGATCTCGACCTGCGCTTTACCGCCGGCACCGACGGTTATTTCCCCGGCGACGAAACGCATCCGCAAGATTTCGACCTCATCGAGGGCAACGCCTGCGCCATCTCGCTCGCAAAGATCGGCAACACGCCGTGGGCACAGTGCTTCGCCACGTTTGTCCCCGATGAGATTCCCACCGCCCACGCCGCGCGCTTCCAGGCGCAGATCATGGCGCACATGAGCGGCCAGGCAATGCTCAACCACGACCGCATGGTCAACGTACGAGCGCGGCAGACATTCGCCCCGCGCTCAAAGACGGCAAGGTCGCCTGCATCCACACCATCGAAAACGCCACGTTCTTTGCCGAGGACCCCGCGCTGATCGAGGTGCTTAAGAGCCTGGGCGTGCTTATGTCGTCACTCAGCTGGAACGCGCAGGGACCGCTCGCGAGCGGCCACGACACCCACGCCGGCCTCACCGCCGCCGGCATCGAGGCACTTACGCAGATGGAGCACGCCGGCATGGTACTCGACGTCTCCCACCTCAACGATGAGTGCTTTGACGAGGTCGCCGCCCGCGCCACGCGTCCCTTCGTCGCCAGCCACTCCAACTCCCGTGCGGTTTGCGGCGCCAAACGCAACCTTACCGACGACCAGTTCCGTACCATTCGCGACATGGGTGGCATCGTCGGCCTCAACTACTGCAGCGAGTTCCTTTCCAACGACGCAACCGACAAGACCGCCGCAGACGTCACCTTCGACCAGCTGGCGGCACATATCGAGCACTGGCTCGACCTGGGCGGCGAGGACGTCATCGCGCTCGGCGGCGACTGGGACGGCGCCACGGTGCCCGCTTTCCTCTCCGATGCCAGCAAGATGCCCGAGTTCCAGAACATGCTTTCCAAGCATTTTGGCAAGACCGTGATGCAAAAGCTCTGCAGCGACAACGCGCTTGCCTTCTTCGAGCGTTATTAATTTCACATCCCTTGAGCGGGCCGGCATGCCGAACGGTCGACATGCCGGCCCGTCCCCAATCTGAAGGACCGCTTTTGACGCAGCAGTTTACGATTTCCGTATCCCGACCGGATGGGACGCCCATCCCCGTCATAGTTACCAAAAAACGCGTCAAGAACTTCAACCTACGCGTCACATCGAGTGGTGAGGTCCACGCCAGTGCACCGCTCGGCGCCAGCCGCGAGCGCATCGAAGCGTTTGTAAAGCGCAACAGTGCCTGGATTGTCAACCGACTTGCCCAGCGTGAGCGACGTCAGGCGACGGCGCGAGAGCCGCTCAGTCCCTCGTCCATCATTGCACTTTGGGGCAAGCCCATCACGGTACAGGATGCGCTCGATCACAACTTTGCATCACCCGCACCGCGACCCAAACAGGCCACCTTCGCAAGTTTTATGGGTGCCGATGAATCGGACGAAAGCCCACAGGCAAAGTGGCACGCAATCCTCGACGGCCTAACGTCCGATGAGCTCCAAGCCCACATCGACCAGCTCTATACGTCCGAAGTCACATCGGCGCTACGCGATATGGTGCACGCATACGAAATCGCAATGGGTGTCGCCGTTTCCCGCGTTTCCGTACGCAGCATGAAAACGCGTTGGGGCTCATGCACGCCCAAATCCGGCGCCGTTCGCATCGCACGAGAACTTGCCGCCTATCCCGTCGAATGCCTCGACATGGTTGTCGCCCACGAGCTCGTCCACTTGCTCGAGCCAAGCCACAATCAGCGATTTCACGCCCTGCTCGACACGTACTGCCCCAACAATAGAGCGCTGTCACAGCGGCTCAAGCAGCCACCCATAGAGATGTATTAGAACCGGTTAGCGCACGCGCTCGATCTCGACACCGCAGCTTGCCAGGGGAAGACCGACGGGCGCCCAAGGCTTATCGAGCTTAACGCGCACGCCAAGCAGCAGGGGGTAACGACGTAGCAGCACCTGGGCCACACCCTCGGCTGCAGCCTCGATGAGCTTAAACGTATGCTCGCGCAGATAGCCATCGACATCGTGGCACACCGAGCCATAGTCAATCGAGGCGTCCAAGTCATCGTGCTCTCCCGCTGCACGCAAGTCGGCATAGAGCACCAAGGACACGATGAATTTCTGGCCCAGCGCGTTCTCTTCGGGATACACGCCGTGGTTGGCAAAGACCTCGAGACCGTCGATAGTAATGCGATCGGCATGGCGAAGATCGTCATAGCTCACGTGGGGCACCGCCGTTGCGGTGGATATTTCGCCCCTTCCACGGCGGGCGAGCTCGGCGCCTTCAGTCTTGGTTGCACTCTCGGGCAGCTTCTTGTTACTCATCGCGATCGTCTCCTTCGTTTAGAACCCCGACCGCGCAAACTAACTACACGCGAATCGACAGGTTCTTTTTATCATCGCTCCAGTTGCAAGCATTGCGCGCGGGGCATGCAAAGCAGGCGCGCGACGCTTTGTCGGCTGCATAGAGCAGACGCTCAAGCGGTTGGCTGTTCACGCGCAGCTTTCGATGGCCCAAAATGGCCGTCTTAATGGCTGCGGCATCGGCCGGCTCAAACGCCACATCATCGGGCATGCCGCCGAGAATCGCATCAGCGACGCGTTCGCTTGCAACGTCATGGGATATACCCGATTCGTACTGTTCATCTTTGCCGATATCGTGAAGAAGTGCCGTGGCGTAGATGACCTCGCGGTCAAATTCGAGCTGTTCCTCGAGATTCTTGATCCACATAATGCGAGCGACATCGAGCAGATGGTCAATACCGTGGCGGCAGAAAATGCGTCCCGATTCCAACTGCGCAATGTTACCCAGGTGCCGCCGGAACAGCCCGTTGGCACAAATGTAATCAATGCGAGGCATAGCACCAAAAGGGGCCAGGCCCGAAGCCATAAAGCCGCGACGCGACGTCCCCTCATCGGTCTTCGATGTAAAGTCGTTGACGACCCTCATGTTAACGGCCCAGCATCCTAAAGAACCGCTCCTCGAGCGCGGGATCGGTCTCAAAGACGCCGCGGCGAGCGAGCGTCACGGTCTTGGTGCCGGGCTTTTGCACGCCGCGCATGGTCATGCACATATGCTCAGCCTCCATGAGCACAATCGCTCCCTGGGGAGCGAGATAATCCATGAGGGCGTCGGCAACCTGCGCACACAGCTGCTCCTGCAGCTGCAGACGACGGGCATAGACCTCAACCGTGCGAGCGAGCTTAGACAGACCCGCCACGCGACCGTTAGGGATATAGCCGATCGCAGCCTTGCCATAAAACGGCAGCAGATGATGCTCGCACAGCGAGTAAAACGTGATGTCGCGCTCGATAACCAAATCGTTCGAAGCGACGGCAAAGGTTTTGGACAGGTGCTCCTCGGCACTCTGCTCCATACCGCCGGCGATCTCGCCATACATACGGGCAACGCGCGCCGGGGTCTCCAGCAGGCCCTCACGAGTTGGGTCCTCGCCTATGCCCTCAAGCAACAGCTTAATGGCGGCCTCGACTTTTTCCTGATCGACCATCTGGGCCTCACTTTTCCGATTTCACGTTCGCGCTATGGTACCACGCCCTTCGGCATCGACCACAAGCTACATAGTATGGGTCGAATAGACCGGATCATCACGCCAAAGTTCAACCGCATCACAAAGCGCAACGCCCTCGCGCTCAGCACGGTCGCGCGTGGCGTTCATATCGATCATGCGCTGGTTACTCGAGCCCCTAAAACGCAATGAGATATCGTACAGATCCTGAACAAACGGGCCGTCCACCAACATATCGAGGCAGGCAAGGATACGGTCCGTGACTTCGGTATGGTGACGACCGCCCGGCATAAGTTCCTCGAGCACGTCGCCAGTAAAACACCAAATGGTCTTTCCTGACCCCGCAGGATAAGCGGCACGAACACGCTCGACAAACTCAACGAGCCCCGCCTGATTCTCAGGTTCCATAGGCTCGCCGCCCAGAATCGTCAGGCCGTCAATAAAGGGATGGTCGAGGCTCTCGATAATCTTGTCCTCGACGGCACGATCGAACAGCTCGCCCGCAGCAAAGTCCCACGCGACAGAGTTAAAGCAGTTCTTGCACCCACGACGGCACCCGCTCACAAACAGAGAAGTACGAACGCCTTCCCCATCAGCAATGTCGAAATACTTAATGTTCGCGTAGTTCATAGGTAACTCTCCCGGGAGGCCGGGACATATCATCCCGTCCTCAAACATTCTCGGCCTTCGGCCTGCGAAACTGCGGGCGGGACGATATGTCCCGGCCTCATGCAAAGGGTAACTCAATGAACGAAGCGAACATCGAGTATAGGGTTCGAGGTCCAATAAATACTCAGCTGCAGCTCAGCCGCCATTGCAAGCAGATCGTCATTGCAGCTCAACTCATTTCCGCTAAGAACTTCGAGGAGCGAGCAGACCGCATGCCGCATCTCAGCTACATCACCTTGGCTGTCCCGCAGCGAGGCCCCGGACCTTTGCTCGATATGAGTTCCGCACGAACAGGAGGCGCCAGTGGCGCCTCCGTCGTGAGCCAGGACTGTCCGAAATAGCGAGTAAAGGTCCGGGGCCTCGCTACGGGGCAGCCTGGGATGGTTATTAGAGATGCAGCACGCGGTCGCGGATCTCCTCGGTTCGGCCCTGGTTCCAGAATTGGGTACCGATGTAGCCGCACGTACGACGAGCGACGTTCATCTTCTCCTGATCGCGGTTGCCGCAATTGGGGCACTCCCACACCAGCTTGCCGTCATCCTCGACAATCTTGATCTCACCGTCGTAGCCGCACACCTGGCAGTAATCGCTCTTGGTGTTGAGCTCGGCGTACATGATGTTGTCGTAGATGTACTGCATCACGCGGATGACAGCCTTGAGGTTGTCCTGCATGTTGGGAACCTCGACGTAGGAGATGGCACCGCCCGGCGAAAGTTGCTGGAACATACCCTCGAACTTGAGCTTGTCGAATGCGTCGATCTCCTCGGACACGTGGACGTGGTAGCTGTTGGTGATGTAGCCCTTGTCCGTCACGCCCGGGATGATGCCAAAACGACGCTGCAGGCACTTGGCGAACTTGTAGGTCGTCGACTCAAGCGGGGTACCGTACAGCGAGAAGTCAATATCGCTTTCGGCCTTCCACTCCGCGCACTTGTCGTTCATGCGCTGCATGACGGCCATGGCAAAGGGCGTGCCCTCCTTCTCGGTGTGGCTGTGGCCCGTCATGTACTTGACGCACTCATACAGGCCGGCATAGCCCAGGCTGATGGTGGAGTATCCGCCCACGAGCAGCTTGTCGATTGTCTCGCCCTTCTTCAGACGAGCGAGGGCACCGTACTGCCAAAGAATCGGTGCGGCATCCGAAAGCGTACCCATCAGGCGCTCATGACGGCACAGCAGGGCACGGTGGCACAGCTCAAGGCGCTCATCGAAGATCTTCCAGAACTTGTCCATATCCTGATGCGAGCTCAGTGCGACATCAGGCAGGTTGATGGTCACGACGCCCTGGTTAAAGCGACCATAGTACTTGGGCTTGTTCGGATCATAGTTCAGCGCGTTGGCCACGTTGTTAAATCCGTTACCGGAACGGTCAGGCGTCAGGAAGCTGCGGCAGCCCATGCAGGTATAGCAGTCGCCGTTGCCCGCGGTCTCGCCCTTCGACAGCTTGAGCTCGCGCATCTTCTTCTCGGAGATGTAGTCGGGCACCATGCGTTTGGCGGTGCACTTGGCAGCCAGCTGGGTCAGGTAGAAGTACGGGGAATTCTCGTGAACGTTATCGTCCTCGAGTACATAGATAAGCTTGGGGAATGCCGGGGTAATCCACACGCCGGCCTCGTTCTTAACGCCTTCGTAGCGCTGGCGAAGCGTCTCCTCCACGATCATGGCAAGGTCGTGCTTCTCCTGAGGCGTACGGGCCTCGTTAAGATACATAAAGACCGTCACGAACGGCGCCTGGCCGTTGGTGGTCATAAGGGTCACGACCTGATACTGAATCGTCTGAACGCCGCGACGGATCTCGTCACGCAGACGGTCCTCAACGACCTCACGGACCTTCTCGGCAGACGCAGAGACGCCGAGCTCCTCAAGCTCGCGAGCGATCTCGCCGCGAATCTTTTGACGGCTCACCTCGACGAACGGGGCAAGATGGGTCAGCGAAATCGACTGGCCACCGTACTGGGAGGAAGCAACCTGGGCGATGATCTGCGTCGCGATGTTGCAGGCGGTCGAGAAGCTGTGCGGCTTCTCGATCAGCGTACCCGAGATAACAGTGCCGTTCTGGAGCATATCCTCCAGGTTCACCAGGTCGCAGTTATGCATGTGCTGGGCAAAGTAGTCCGAATCATGGAAGTGAATCAGACCCTCATTGTGAGCATCCACAATCTCCTGGGGCAGCAGCACACGCTGGGTCAGGTCCTTGGAGATCTCGCCGGCCATGTAGTCACGCTGAACGGAATTGACGGTCGGGTTCTTGTTGGAGTTCTCCTGCTTGACCTCTTCGTTGTTGCACTCAATCAGCGACAGAATCTTGTCGTCGGTCGTGTTCTTCTGGCGCTTCAGGCTCTGAACATAGCGATAGATGATGTAATGGCGAGCGACCTCGTAGCAGTCGAGACGCATAATCTCGTCCTCGACCAGATCCTGAATCTCCTCGACCGACACGGTGTGGCCCGCGTTCTCGCATGCCTCGGCGACGTTTTGTGCCGCGTAAACCACCTGGCGGTCGGTAAGACGAGAGCTCTCCTCGACCTCCAAGTTTGCGGCGCGGATGGCATTGACAATCTTATCGATGTCAAAGACAACCTCGGTGCCGCTGCGCTTGATGATCTTCATCCTCTTGCCTCTTTCGCGTCGAAATCGTATTGCGCTTCAGAGCCAAACGATGCCCGGCAGGGCTTGCCCCTGTCTTGCGGCGCCGTCGCGCAATCTGTGTTTTCGAAAACCATAGGCCCTCATGCGGACAATCCTCGCAGCCAATCAAGGGGCTCGAAGATCCATCCAAATGGGGCGAATAAGGTCCTCGTTCTCTGTCCGCCATCTATCATACGACAAAGAGGCATCTATATCCTGTATTCTTTTTTTAGGTCAAACACAACATATAGTGTTTCAGCAGGTCAAAGCAATTAGTCATTTTGCAGACGCATTAATTATGAGGGGTTCTTGGCAAGTCGGTAAAACGTTACCAACACGGCTACCTGCATGGCAGTTATAAAACCCCCTTAGTCAAGCCGCTGACAAATCCTACCAAAACCAAGCCGCTCACGCCAAAAGAATCCAAAAGATTATGCTTGACCAACATGTTGCGGTCACGGTCGGCCAGGACGTATGCAACCTGCCGGCACCTCTACGGGGACCTTGGATCAATATTTGCTGGCATATTTGACGGCGTGCTTGGTAGCAAAACAAAACAGCTCAGAGGACATAGCCTCTGAGCTGCGAACATTTGGTGGGCGTTAGAAGATTTGAACTTCTGACCTCTTCCGTGTCAGGGAAGCGCTCTCCCCCTGAGCTAAACGCCCAAATGGAGCGGACAACGGGGCTCGAACCCGCGACCCCAACCTTGGCAAGGTTGTGCTCTACCAACTGAGCCATGTCCGCTTACGAGGATTAATCTTACGTGATGCCCGCATCCTATGCAAGAACTTTTTTGAAAAGTTTTGCGACGCTCTCGCGAGCCTTGATTGGCAACTTCATCCGAACACTTCCCACATTCATCCGCACATGTGCGGATGAATGTGGGAACCCGATACCCTGAGGGCCGGGCCGGCCGGCCCCGGGAGATCGGAGGACGGCATGTCCGGAAAGAAGAAA
>UQWS01000005.1 GCA_900544875.1 uncultured Collinsella sp.
ACGGGCACGCCCTTGGCCTTCACGCGCTTCATGACGCCCTGGATGGAGCTCGCGCGGAAGTTGTCGGAGTTGGACTTCATCGTCAAGCGGTAGACGCCCACGACCGGCTTCGGCTTGCCCTCGTACACGCGGTCCCAGACCATCTGCAGCACCTCGTCGGCCACGAAGTCCTTGCGGGTGCGGTTGGCGTCCACGATGGCCTCGATCAGGTTCTGGGGCACGTCCTTGTAGTTGGCCAGCAGCTGCTTGGTGTCCTTGGGCAGGCAGTAGCCGCCGTAGCCGAAGCTGGGGTTGTTGTAGTGGCTGCCGATGCGCGGCTCCAGGCACACGCCGTCGATGACGTCGCGGGTGTTGAGGCCGCGGACCTCGCAGTAGGTGTCGAGCTCGTTGAAGTAGGCCACGCGCAGCGCCAGGTAGGTGTTGGCAAAGAGCTTCACCGCCTCGGCCTCGGTGGTGCCCAGCACGAGTTCCGGGATGCCGATAGTTCCGTCAGCGTTCACACGCTCCAGCTCGGCGGGATCCGCCCCTTGGGCAAGCAGGCGTGCGAAGCGCTCGGCAGCCGCGACGGCGTCGGCGTCCTCCTTGGGCGCGCCCACTACGATGCGGCTGGGGTGCAGGTTGTCGTAGAGCGCCTTGCTCTCGCGCAGGAACTCCGGGCTGAAGAAGATCTTGCTGTCGCCCAGCCTCTCGCGCAGGCCCGCGGTGTAGCCGACGGGGATGGTCGACTTGATGACGATCCAGGCGTCCGGGTTCACCGAGCGAACGGCGGCGATGGCGGCCTCGACGGAGGAAGTATCAAAGAAGTTCCTGTCCGAGTCGTAGTTGGTGGGCGTGGCGATGACGGCGTAGTCGGCGCCCGCATAGGCCTCGGCCACGTCCACGGTGGCGTGCAGGTCGAGCTCGCGCTCCCCCGCCTTGGCCTCCGCAAGGAAGCGCTCGATCTCGTCATCCTGGATGGGCGACTCGTAATTGTTGATCTTCTCAACCTTCTCGGGCACGATGTCGAGGGCATGCACCTCATTGTGCTGCGAGAGCAGGACGGCGAGGGACAGGCCGACGTAGCCGGTACCGGCGACAGCGATCTTCATGTTATTCTCCAATTGTCAAAGAGCAATAATTCGTATGAAAAATGGCCCCTGTTACAGGGCCATGATTTCCTAAATGTTGTAGTAGCGCTTATACCACTTGGCGAAGGCCCTCAGGCCATCCTCGAGCGGCGTCGCGGGCTTGTAGCCGAGGTCGCGCTGGAGCGCCGTGGTGTCCGCGTAGGTGACGGGAACGTCGCCGGGCTGCATCGGCACGAGCTGCTTGTGGGCCTCGAAGTCGTAGTCGGCGGGCAGCACGCCCTCCTCCACCAGCACGCGCTGCAGCGTGTCGACGAAGTCGAGAAGGTTCTCGGGGTGCGAGTTGCCGATGTTGTAGACGCGGTGCGAGGCGAGGGGCAGCCCGTCCTCGCCCATCTTCACCTCGGGCGCGGCGTCCATGACGCGCCTCACGCCCTCGACGATGTCGTCGACGTAGGTGAAGTCGCGGCGGCAGTCGCCCATGTTGAATATCTTGATTGTGTCGCCGCGGCGCAGCTTCTCGGTGAAGCCGAAGTAGGCCATGTCGGGCCTGCCCATGGGGCCGTACACTGTGAAAAAGCGCAGGCCGGTGGCCGGGATGGAGTAAAGCTTGGAGTAGGCGGCGGCCATGAGCTCGTTAGACTTCTTGGTGGCGGCGTAGAGCGACACCGGCGAGTCGACGCGGTCCTCCTCGGAGAACGGCACCTTCTTGTTGCCGCCGTAGACCGAGCTGGAGCTGGCGTAAACCAGGTGCTTTACGGGGTGGTGGCGGCAGGACTCGAGCACGTTGAAGAAGCCGACGAGGTTACTCTCGAGGTAGGCGCGCGGGTTCTCGATGGAGTAGCGGACGCCCGCCTGTGCGGCGAGGTTCACAACGACGTCGAAGCCGTTCTGGGCGAATAGGCGCTCGATGAGGGCGGCGTCGCACAGGTTGCCGCGCACGAAGGTAAAGCGGCCGTCCGTATCGGCCTCGGCCAGCATGCGAAGGCGCGCGTCCTTGATGCCGGGGTCGTAGTAGCTGTTGAGGTTGTCGAGGCCGACAATAACGTCATCGGTCTCCTCGAGCAGCTTCTTGACGAGGAACGCGCCGATGAAGCCGGCAGCCCCGGTGACGAGCACTTTTCTAGTTGTCATAAATACTCTCTTTCATTAGGTAGGTTATAGTTCTAAATTTGCACCTTGCGGTTAATATATCCACCCGTTGCGTTATCTCGAGGAATCACGCGACAGGGATTACCTAGCACAATCGAGTGGCTAGGAACGTCGCAGTTCACATACGCCCCAGGGGCAATAAGGACATCGTTTCCCACCGAGATTCTGCCGACCAAGGTCGCGTTGACGCCTATCCAGACGCAATTCCCTATTACCGGGGCGCCTTTGCGTTTCCCTCGGTTCTCCTGGCCAATAGTCACGCCCTTATGTAGATTGCAATTCGATCCGATAATGGCAGCCGGGTTCACCGTAATATTAAACGCGTGGCCCAAGTAAAGACCGGGTCCGATATCGGTTGAACGGGATATCTCGAGCCCATATTTCCCGCGCATTCTCTGCAGCAGCAATCTCCAAAAAGGGTTGGAAGAGTTCTGCGCGGCTCGAAACACCCATAGAAATCTGAGGGCGTGGTCAGTCATAGGTGAAGCGTCTTCTCCATAGCGCAGCCAATCGGGGCACCCCCCCCCGTTTTTGTTTTCCAAACATAAGTTTCACAGACAATCTATTAGAGAAATCTCAAATGAAGCGAATTAAGTTGTTTGCGAGTCGACGGGAAAACCTCGCAGCACAGTGCGTAAACAATCACACACACGATTATCCCAGCAATGGTCGGGAGACAGATGCTATCAAGAACCCAGCCAGAGGTGAACATCACGACGGAGCAAGCAAAAATCGGAAGCAGACGAGCAATCATTTTGCCAACAGGAAATTTAATAAAGGCTTTGAGGATGAAAACGTCGATTCCGATGGCGACCAGACGCAAAAGAGAGCTATAAAGCGCAAACTCACTAAAGTCGAGGGATGCGGCATAGTAAGTTACTGGAACCATGACTAGGAGATAGAAAACCTGTGAGGCAAAGGATAGCTTTGGTCTGCCCTTTGCTCTGAAGACCTCGCTCGCATAATAGCCGATCGGAATCACTACAGCACTGCTTAAGGCCCATAGACCGAACATCAAAGAACCCTCAGACCACTGCGGTCCAAGCACGAGGGTAGTCACGAAGTCACGGTAAAGAAAAATCCCGAAACCCAGAGGCACAACGAACAAGGCGACCTTTTCCTGCATGCGGAAAAAGGCGAGCTGAAACGATTCATCGTCACTCTGCCTTCGAGATAATTCGGCAAATAGCACGGGAGTTGTCGCACTCGTGATGATACCCATTCCGGTATTGACCATCGAGATTGATGTCTTGTAAAGACCAAGGTAGTACGGAGTTAACAGGGAGCCTACGATGAAAGTTCCCATCCAGGATGTAAGCCAAATGGAAAACTGCTCGAGAAGCGTCCATGAACTGAAAGATAGCATTTCCTTCAGTTCGGCAAATGAGTAAACGAGAGACGGCCTCCAATCCGACTTAAGGGTCAGGACTAGAGCATTCACCAAGTTGCCGATAATAGTGCCGATCACAAGCGACCAGAAGTCGAAACCGAGGAGCGCTAAGGGTACAGTAACAAAGAGAGGGACGAGGGCCACGGCGACCCTCACGACAAAAAGCTCCTTAAAGGCGAAGGCCCTGTGAAACAGCGCAAGCTGGATGCTGCTCAAGGCGGTAAAGGGAAGAGAAGCACAAGCGACGATGAGGACGATTCCAAGGCCATCGTTGCCCACAAGGGCGGCAAGTGGCTCGTTGAAAATACCTACAAGAGACCAGAGTGCTAAGGAGACGAACAAATTCGTCAAAAAGGCGACGTTAGCACTTCGGAAGAGATGGGCCTTGTTCCTGAACTCGTGCTGGACGAGGTACTTCTGAAATCCCGCATCTGAAAGCATGTCTGCGAAGCTCGTTACCATGGTAACGGTTGCCACAACACCGAAAGCCTCTGGCGCAAGAATATGCGCAAGAGCGATCTGGGTAAGCGGTGATATTAGCTTAACGACCACCTCGGTCACAAGGGACCATTTGGTAGCCGAAGAAGCCTTTTGAGTTAATTCGTCAGTCATCTTCCTTCAATCATTTTTTCCCAAAAGCTAAGTCAAGATCAATAAAGGAACCAAGTAGAGAGTCGTCGGCATCATCTATAGCACCGAAACCGCCATCGCTGAAAAGCGTAAGCTCGCCGAAGATGAGCCTATCCCCCGCCAAATACCAATCAGCGCGCATTTCTGGGAAACCTTCGGTGAGAACTGAGCTGTAATCGAGCATCTCATGGAGTCTGGAAGGGGCAGGAATCTTATAATTGGACTTGGGGATGTCGTCCCATTCGAAATCAGGCAGGGAATCCCAGCTAGGCGTGAAATAGTCGCACGTATGGTCGGAAAAACGCCCGCGATGAACTTCGATGAGCTTTGGCACGCCATTAAAACAGCTGACTTTATAGTCTGCCGGAGAGTTATCACGTTTCACAATGCCGTGGACCCACAGTATCGTCGATTCACTTTGGAAGCACCCCCCCCCGATACAATTCGGGAGTTGAATCCAGGAGCCGAGCTTTTCATCCCACAAGGAAGGGTCGAACTCCTCAAAACCACCGCCAGGGAAGAACGTCAGCTCTCCGAAGTAATACTGACCGGCAACCTCATAAAAGTCGGCCCGGACGAACGGAATCTCCTTTGATAGCATCTCAGCGTCAGAAACCATCTTTTTCAAACTTGCGGGTGCTTTCGGAGGAATGTCCGCGTTGGGATAATGTCTAGTAAACGGCAGATGGTTCCATTCGGGGTCGAAGAAATCAACGCGCAAATCACCCTCGGATCGATCCGTGCAAGTGAACTCGCAGCAGGCCTTTCCATCAAAGCACATAATCTTGTAGTCAGTCAGATCGTTCTTGCCCTCAGCAGGATCAAGATACTCCTCGGCAAAAACGCATGGTTTGACATCCTTATATGGCCACTCTCGGGTACGCCAGAAGTAATTGGTCTTAAGGTGCTTCGCCAATTTCCTCTTCGCAGCATCGAGATCGAAGGTGCTTCGATCACTGCAGATAGCAACGCCTCCGCTATCGTGATTTGTCTTGAGGACGAACCGGTCGGGAAGATCCGTGATGTCGATATCCTCAACATTCTCCCACATCGCGTAGGTCTTGGTGACATGTTCCTCGCCGATGCGCTGGGCGACCCAAGGTTTCACCCTATACTTATCGACAAGGATATTGTAGAGAGGATTGCGGTCATGAATCTTGAGCCACTGGAGCTTCTCGTTAAACGTTTTGGGATTTTCCAGGTCAAGCTTTGCTCCAACGGTTCCCCTATACATTGCCTTAAGATGTGGTTCGTCGGGAATCCAATCAGTTAAGCCAAACCCCGATGCAAAGACGTATAGAGACCAGGGATTGTGAAACACTTTGGCCAGCTTATCCATAAACATCCTTTTCCTAGCAAAAAATAGCAATGACTGATTCCAAACGCTCACTCATCTCGAACGCCTTTCCCTGCCCCGGATAACGGAGAGATCTCTTTCCTGCGGCCAACTAGAAAGCCAGAGAAGAAATAGATGATGAGCGCTATGGCGAGTGGGAACAAGTCGAGAACGATGTCATAGAGCATTGCGTAAGAAACAACTCTGAGAAGGTCAGTGAATAAATAGGCGAAAAGGCCCATAACAAAGGGATTTCTGATGTTTGGGAGGATTTTCTTGTCGGTAAAATGAAGAATCAGCCCATACAAATATGGAATAACGATAATGCCGACAATGCCTAAGTCATATACGCTCTGCGCTAAGAGACCGCATGGAATCTCGCCAGTCGTAAACATAGGGCTAACGGCTTGCGTATTGACGGTCCAAAGTCGAAGAGCCCACGAAGGACTGAGCGATTGGGGAAGCCAAGCGAAGATCCCGTAAACAAAATCGTGTACAAGCATAAAGGTAAGCCTGCCATTGAGGAAGTTACTCACTACAGTAAGATCGCTTGCGGGATCGAAAAGAATCTCTTCGATAATTGAAGTACCGTCTTTATCTCCGGCGGTCAGGAATTGACCATGACGAATAAAGTAAGTCACTGAGTCCATATTGAGCATAACGGCAATTAAAAGTACGCAAATTACGACGGCAAGAAGCCCAGCTCTCAAGTCAAATACTTTCTTCTGTATAAACAATTTCGTGTAGAGAACAACCAGGAAAAACCCCATGAAGTAGAAGGCCATGGAAAGTCGCCCGTCATTCGCGAAGAGGAACAGCATCGAAAGAAATACCGATGCGATTAGCAGAATTGAGTCAATGGAAAAGAATTTTGACCGTTTCGAATAAAGTAACGCGAAGTAAATATAAGAAGAAACGAGAACGAGCCTAGATGGGTGCTTGAACATAGCAAAAGAATTGTGGATGGTATTCCAGCCGCCACGCACTGCATTACCAACCTCGATAAGATCGAAAATTGAGCCATAGGCACTCGACCAGAGGTACAAGCATAAGGCGCCAACCGAAAGACAGAGAAAAGCAGCTATACGAAGACGTTTCATCGTGTAGCCTTCGCCAACGTCACCCCGATTAGGGGAAGCAGC
The DNA here is from genome assembly GCA_900544875.1 of uncultured Collinsella sp. Lineage (GTDB taxonomy): Bacteria > Actinomycetota > Coriobacteriia > Coriobacteriales > Coriobacteriaceae > Collinsella. The sequence goes on from UQWS01000005.1 coordinate 6,715, forward strand.
AAAGGACGCCGAGCCATTCGTTTTAGTAGTTGCAACAAGAACACAATAGGCAATGAGCGAGAACAAGAACACAACATAAGCGGAAGTCAAGGCGGAGTCGTGATAGCTAATAGATGCGTAACTTGACTTAGCGGGAACGCCGAACAAAAAGTACCTTAACATCAGGTAGCACGGAAGACAAAACTGCACAACGATGAACCAAAGCTTGCAGAAGGAGGCGACAGAGAACCTCTCGGATATAAACAATGAGTAACACTCATGCCAAAGCGTCAAAAAGGAAGCGAGCGCATAAAGGACGATAAGTAGTTCCCACACTAAGCATCGCCCCCATAGATGCGATTAAAATATGCTTCCCATCGAGAAAACGTCTCTTCAGGAAGAAATCTACCCATACTATTCGCAGCTTCTGCGCCGACAGACTCACGCAACGAATGATTCTCAACAATTGAATTCACGCGTCCATAAAGAGCGGCTTCATCGCCAGTTGCGATAAGAAATCCATTCTCGCCGTCAACAATAAGTTCAGCAGGTCCGCCGCAAGGACAATCTGTGGCTATGCAAGGCAACCCCATGGCCATAGCCTCCATGAGGGCATTGGGCATCCCCTCATAATCCGAGGTCATAAGAAACCCAATTGCGTCAGAGAGCACAGATGGGACATCATGGGTTTGGCCTTCAAGCGAAACACTTGAAGAAAGGCCAAGACGAAAAATTAGATTCTCAAGTTCTTTATGCTGTGGGCCAGCACCGTATATCTTTAACTTTTGCTCAGGATGGCTTTTAATAACCTCCGCAAAAGCTTTAATCATCATCGGATAATTTTTTTGCGAAGTGAGCCTACCAATAGCGACCCAATAGTTTTCCTCGCCTGATCGCTTAGTCTCAAAAAAGACATGGGCGACCTCGTTGGGAATCACGCAGGACTTTTCGCGAAGGCGCTCTGGGAACCACTCAGATGCCTGCTTGGTTTGGAAAACACAGCCGTCCGTCAGGAGAGGCATGAGAACCTTGCCAACGAATGAGCCAACCTTTCCCGCATACTCTCTTTTCGGGTCATTACGCACCGAAACAATATTTTTGCACGGAAGCCTAAATGATGAGATAAGTGCGCGAAAGTTCGGTTCCTGCATGAACGATAGGACTATATCGGGTGCTTCTTCTTTTATAATTTTCCGAAGCTTTTGAATACGAGAAACATTTCTTTTAATCCGTGACTGTTCAAGCTGTTTTCCTTCAAGAGAAAACCTACGAACCTTGCTCGAGAAGTAATACTCATCTGGATGTTCAAATGAAGTCACGAGGATGGACTCATGCCCAGTATCGGCAAAGGATGATGCGAGCTGCGTAATCACACGCTCTGCGCCGCCCTCATAGATTTGATTTATATAAAAAAGAATCTTCATCAGGTTCTACCTATGCTCTTCTAGCAAAGTAAAGCTTGCGAGCAATGAAATCCAAAACGCTTGATCCATTCTTCACCTGGCTCGTTGGGAACGGGACGAATTTGTTGTAATTCTTGCTGAGAAATGACTCAAGCTGATTAAAGTCAGATTCACACATGATATTAGGGTGGTAGCAGAAAGTTACCACTGGCATCTTTAAAGACCTGACCCTGCCAGACTGCTGCGGAACAAAAGTAAACCCATACTTAGAGTAAGGGGCAAAAGCGACGGTATCAGAAACGACGCGGATATTGCTCTCAATTCGCAATGCCTCAAGCGTGTTCAAATCAAAAGTATGAGAGGGCGCAAAGAAAACTCGCGGATGAATGCCGCGCTCCGCAAGCTCAGAAACACCGCGTGATATCTTTTCGCGTTGAACCTCCAGGGGCAGACCAGCGAACTCCGAGCGCCTGTTAACAGGATTCAAGCCGCCATCTTCCGTAGCGTACACGTGTGTGCACCCATGCAAGGCGAGCTCCCAACCTTTTTTGCGCCATCCTTCAACACGATTCCAATACGTATCGTCTTCAGGATATGCAACGAGAACAGGATCTTCGACCATGGGGATCAAACCAACGAGAGGCTTAATCCCATAATTATCAAGGATAAATTCGACACGATTCCATTTTTCGGCATCCCAATGCGGGCATGCATCGTCAAGCCGCATGATGTACTTCGTCAACGGCATTTCCTTTCGTTAGCTAAACGTTCCGCCTTTTCATATAAATCAACGAGCTTATGCGCAGAATCGTGGATATCAAAACCAGCCGCTTCGATATCGCGCTTTGCATCAATCCTGAATGGGATCGTTATGGAATCAGCCCACAGTTTCGGGTCATCAATAGGCAAGCGAGTGACCGCATTGCATATATCCACATCATGTGTCAACGTATCAGAGATATAGCAAGGCAATCCCGAAGCAAGAGCCTCCACAACCGAAACCGGAAGACCTTCCCATTTCGATGGAAAGACAAAAGCGTCCATCGCTTGAAGTAGTTCGGGTACGTCAGAACGATTTCCTAGAAGAACGATCGAATCAGTTAAGCCCTCAGACTCGATTGCGGATTCGATTTGGCTGCGAAGAGGGCCGTCACCCACCAGTAGCAAAACAGAGTTGGGATACTTCTTCTTTAGCCCCTTAAACACATCAATCAAGAAGCCATGGTTCTTCGATTCGTGAAGCCTTCCGACATGGCCAAAGACTAACTTGCCATCCAACCCAAGCTGTCCACGTAGTCTTGAACGTTTACTCTCGTCAAATGCATATCTATCAATATCGATAGCATTCGGCAAGTATAGATACTGGTCGCTATTGAAAGCACGTTCGCCGAAAAGCCACCTACCCGCCTCACTTGAACATCCAACAAAAAAGTCAGACTCAAAGCGTATTGGATATTGAAGTGCTGCCTTAACAACGGCCTTTATTCCACCATCGTTTCTGGTGCTATGACTATGGACAATGGTTGCCAACCCGGCTTTTTTAGCAACAGGCAGCACGAGAGACGCAGTGGACCTCATATGCGAATGAAGCACACGCCACTCATAATGATCGGAGAAAAAAGAGCTCCAATTTGAGACGAACTTGAAAAGGCCTGCAGACTCCAAAGAAGGGAGATGAAAGACCCGACCACCATATGAGCAGACAAGAGACTCGAGATCCCCAGAAGTCTTGTCGTGAGTTACAAAGTCAAACTGCCACTCATTGCGATCAATCTCCTTATAGAGATTCAAAATCGCGCTCTGCGCACCACCTCTGTCTAGGCTACCTATGTACTGAAGAACACGCCTCATAACAGCCTACTTAATTTTAAGCAAGGTCGTTTGGCGCTTCTGCACGTAGACAGATCCATCGGGGATATCGCCCTTGACCACGCTGCCAGCGGCAACGACGCAGCTGTTGCCGATATTGGAACCCCTAAGAATGATGGTTCCAGCCCCGATCCAGCAATTGGAGCCAATTTTGACATCACCACAAGCGAATTCCCCGTCAACTGGAACCCCCCCCCGGAAGATATGATCATGATCGTAAACAAACACGTTGGGACCAAACTCACTGTTATCGCCAACAGTAATTGAAGAGCGGCAATTGAACTGGCATCCTGAATTTAGAAATACACCGTTACCAAATGATAGTTTTCCAGTTCCCTGCACATTGAATGAACAACGCCCTCTAGTGCGAAGTCTGCTGCCAAAATCGACCATTGATCGTGCAGAGAGTTCGATACCGTCAGATAGGGCAAGACATGTAACTGGATTGAATTTCAGATTAGAACCGTGTAGAAGTTTTCCAAAACCAAGGCGCAAGTTCGTTGTTGCAACACGTATAGCAGCACGCAAATATTTTTTGGGATTACGCATTTTCTAACCCCATCGCGTCACAAATTACCTCATTTACTTTGCGAACATCGAAGATTTCCTCTGCCATTCGCCGGCTCTCTAGACCCATCTTTTCCTTCAAGCCGGGTTCCTCGATGAGATCCATCATCGCCTTCGCAATTGCTTCGGGATCCTGCGGCGGAACAAGGAATCCGTTGACACCGTCTTTCACAACCTCACGGCAACCTACGGCGTCAGCGACGATAAGAGGCCTACCGGTCGACATGGCCTCGAGTGCAGACTTCGGCGTGCCCTCGCCATAGTAGGAAGGCAAGACGAATACGGACGATGCTTCCTGAAACGGACGTACATAAACTTGCTTACCGTGAAATACGACGGTTCCTTCATCGATATATGGTTGAATATCATCAATCTTAAGAGCAGTAGGGTTGGTATCAAATGGCCCGACCAAGTTAAACCCGACTTCCGGATGTACCTTTTTCACCATGCGAGAAGCCTCGAGATAGTCAAGGACACCCTTACCGCGAACAAGTCGGCCGACGAAGAGAAATGACATTCTCGAGGGCAAGGGAGCTAGGGAATACTCTGAGGTATTCACGCCAGATCCGCGAGTAAGCACAGCCTTCTCGCGGCTAAGGATCCGAAGCTCCTCGAAAACCTCAACGTCTTCCATGTTCTGAAAGAAAACGACCTTGGCATTACGCATAGCATGACGGTACTCAGCGGAGACAATAGCGCGGACAACTCTCGACTTTGCGTCCTTCGCACGAAAGACGGAGCCGAGGCCACCCATCATTACGTAAACATCTTCTATGCCGAGCTCGTGTGCAGCCATGCAACCGTAAATATTCGGCTTGGCTTGGTATGTCCACACCTTATCGGGTTTTTCCTCGGCGAGAAGCTTCTTAAGTGCAGCTTTAGTCGCAAGGTCGGATACTGGGTTCATCCCGTTTCGCGAGATCGGATAGGTGCGGTATGAAACACCGTGTTTCTTAAAATAAGGATCCCATTCCTCATGCGGTTCGTCACCAAATACCACGACCTCTGAACCTCGACGAACAAACTCATCAATCATGTCGATACGAAACTTAGAGATGGACCAGGTGGCAGCTGTGATAACGCAAATTTTCATTGTTAGTCCTTCTGTGCTGGCGAAGTGGAATCGACAAGATTGGCTTCAGGTTTAGCGATCTTGCCTTCCACGACTTCGGAACCAGATAGTTTCGAAAATGTGCCAAAGAAGCATTTCAAGTCGAAGATAACGCTTCGTCGGCGCGTATACTCGCCGTCGAGAACTGACTTTGCCTCGATAGTCAGCTCGTCACGCCCGTTGATCTGCGCCCAACCAGTGAGACCTGGCCGTATATTATTGGCGCCATAGGTATCGCGCGCGGCTACGAGATCAAACTGGCTCCACAATGCAGGACGAGGACCAATAACTGACATGTCACCCTTAAAGATATTCCAAAGCTGCGGTAGCTCATCCAAGCTTAGCTTACGCAAAGCAGGACCCACGGGGGTCAACCAGTCACTCGCATTGATCATATGACTAGGCAAATCTGGGGTATCAATACGCATCGTTCGAAATTTATAGATGTCGAAAAGCTTCTTATCTTTTCCAACACGCTTCTGTTTGAAAATGATAGGGCCCGGGCTCGTGAGCTTTACGGCAAGCGCGGTGCCTGCAATAACAGGACTGAGCACGATAAGCCCTAGACCGCTTGAAACAATATCAAACACACGTTTAACGAATCGATAGCCAAGTTTGCCATCAAGATCAAACTCATTCGCAATTGATTCAGGAGTGGAAGTAAGTGCAAACACAGCAGGCGCATCAGAAGGCGATAGGTTAGCAGCGTTCATGGCCTGCTCTATTGTCTTAATTTCAGTCATAGACACCTAATCGTTAAACTGCGGATGATACGTAGGTACAACCTCGGCGAGAACGGACTTAACCGTGTCGTTATCCTTGTCAAGGCAGTCATGAAGCTTCTCGAGCTTATCTTTGATCTCTTCCATCTTGTCGGCCTCGGCTGTGGAAATGCGGATCTCGGAATGCTCGGTAGGCAGGAGCTGCTCGTTGTCCATAAGGAGCTCCTCGTACATCTTTTCGCCAGGACGCAGGCCGACCTCTTTGATCTGGATATCTTTGCCAGGCTTAAGACCGCTCAGCGTAATTAGGTTGATGGCAAGGTCGTAGATCTTGACCGGCTCGCCCATGTCCAATACAAAAATCTCACCGCCATGCGCCAAAGCGCCGGCAGTAATGACAAGCTTGCTAGCCTCCGGGATGGTCATGAAGTAACGCGTGATGTCCTTGTGCGTAATGGTGATAGGGCCACCCTCACGAAGCTGGCGCTTAAACAGCGGGATGACCGATCCATGACTACCCAGAACATTGCCAAAGCGAACAGCCGTAAAGATGGTCTTACTGTTTGCCGCGTAATACTGAACGATCATCTCGTCCATACGCTTGGTGGCGCCCATTACGTTTGTGGGATTAACGGCCTTATCGGTAGAAATCTGCACATAGTGGCTGCACTGGTACTTATCGGCAAGGCGTACAACATTGAGCGTGCCAAAAACGTTATTCTCGATTGCCTCGCGGGCATTGTGTTCCATAAGAGGAACGTGCTTGTGGGCTGCTGCATGGAAAACAACTTGAGGATGGTACTTCTCAAAGACCTTGGTAATCGCTGGAAGATGCGTAATGGAGCCGATATAGACTTGAATATCAGTGCCCTGATCATGAGCGGTCTTGATGATGTCGTGATACAGCTCGTAGGTAGTGTTCTCGTAAATGTCGAACAATACGATTTGCGCAGGCTTTGCCGGAAGCAGCTGACGTACAAGCTCTGAGCCAATAGATCCGCCGCCGCCCGTGACCAAAATGCGCTTACCGGTAACGTAGCCCATCTGGTTAAGGTCAAGCGACTTCTCCTCGCGAGAAAGCAAGTCACTGATCTCGACCTCACGAAGGGCAACCCTGCCTACACCATCCTGCGGAATATCGCGGACATTGGGAAGTGTGAGGACCCTAAGACCTGTCTTCATGCACAGGTCAAAGATACGCTGACGCTCTTCATGCGTGGCACTCGGAATTGCCACGACAATCTGTTCTGCTTCACAATCGTGTGCAATAGTTGGGATATCGGCGCAAGTACCGCAGACCTTAACGTCATGAATACGCTGGTTTTGCTTATTGGGATCATCGTCAACAACGGCAACCGGATCACCGATCATATCAGGGTCTCCGTTGAGCATACGTTTGATGGAAAGAGAGCCGGTCTCACCTGCTCCTACGATGAGCGTACGCGGGAGATGCGCATCGGAGTTGCTTTTAAAGCGCCAGAGCTGGCTGCCATAAATGGCGCGAATGGCAAAGCGGCCGCCACCGCAAATAATGAGGATGACAGCCCATGCCATAACGTCCTCACGAAGGGTCATGCCCTTGCCAAATAACACGTTAAAGATAACGTCGCCAATGACTGAGCCTACCGTTACAGCAGCAACAATACGTCCAGCTTCGGAAATGCTCGCATAGCGCCACAAGCTGCTATACATATGAAAGAACCAAAAGACAACAACGTTAACAAGCGCAAGCACAAGAATAGCCGGGCATGCGCCGGCTGCTCCGCTGATCGTCGCCCAATGCTGCGTTCCCCACGATGCAACAAACACAGCAATAAAAGTTGCCGCAATGTCATATGCCATCAACGCATACGGCTCGAAGGCACTCAACTTTCCCTTTTGCTTTGCGCTCTTGGATTCAGTGTTCAAAATAAGTTCTTCTCTTCCCTATTTGTCCCGGTGTCTACGTCCCCGCCCCCGGGGATCCTCCCTGTTCCGTTAAACAGTCGCCTGCAGCTAGGCGATCGCCTTTTTAAGGTTTCGCATTGTGCGCTGCTCGGCCGAAAGCACGGCAAGGCCAACGCGAGTGGTTACGCGCCGGCCGCACAGGTCGAGCTCCAAATAAGCAGTGCTCTTGCGTCTATTAATGGTTTTGATAAGGCCTTCGTGACCCAGCAGCGGACCTGCCGTTACAACGACCTGGTCACCGTCTTTTAGGGCCTCGCTCATGGGCACTACGCGGTCTCCCCTACGCGTAAAGCCGCCAATAAGCTGGACCTCTTCTTTTGCCAGCGGCACAAACTGACCGTCCTGGGAAAGCACCCGGGCAAAGTCGTCCATGCGTAGCAGATACTGTTGCACGGTACGGGGATCTGCCGTATCGCAAATAAGATAACCAGGAAAGAGAGGCTTGGTCGTACTGACCCATTCGCCGTGCACCTTGATCTCGGTTTGAAATTGGGGATAAAAGAGCTCCTGCATGGCGCCAGCCGGCACCATGCGCTCAATGCGCTCGCGCATTGCGTCTTCGCGACCGTTAATGACCTGAATCACATACCACACGAGCACCACCCCCTTGCTGTCTTACGTGTGGCCCACGGGGTTTGGTTATGGCTTCGCCAGGGCGCTTGTGCGCGAAGGCGCTCCATATTCAAACCCTGAGCCCAGTTAGACAAGCACGTGGCTCTGCCCCACCGTGAACGGTATGTATGAGTGCAGTGGCTAGAGACGCGGACGTGTATCGCAAAAATAACCACGTCTCCAGCTGGCTGCGTGCGATCCAGTCAAGCGGGAACAAAACTGGACCGCACGCAAACAGCTATAGGACTGCTTCGATTAATCATGAAAAATCAAATCGAAAGAACAGCTAGCACTTAGACAAAGACAAACACATTCGATGCGATACGCATGACGACGCTATTGGAGCTCGTGGTTTTTCTGGCACCGCCGTTACGGCCGGATGCTGATCGACCCTGCGCTTTGCGGCTTGCTGGAGCCGTGGGCACAGTTGAACCCATGTAACGATAGATATCTTAGCACAAGGCGGCTAGAAACCTATTTAGGCCGCACGCGACAACATATCGTTCATTTGCAGTGATTAAGGGGGTAATTTTGCAAACTTGTTCACATTAACGCACGTTTATGCGGGTGTAGCTGTTGGCACGCACCGCCCGAGCTGCAAAGCTGACGACGTGAAATGCAAAATGGAATTATGTTGGGTTAACAAACTATGTACAGAAGTGGGAAATAAATTGCGCAACTTTTTTGGGTGTGGATGTTGGTGTGGCGTCAATTTGATTTGCGCGGAGGCTGCATATGAAAAAAGCCTCCGGATTCCCGGAGGCTATACCTTCACGATGGTGGAGACGAGGGGAATCGAACCCCTGACCTCTTGACTGCCAGTCAAGCGCTCTCCCAGCTGAGCTACGCCCCCGTGACATGGCGATACTATAGGGGAATGTTTGCGGGGATGCAAGGGGTTTTTGGGGGTTGTTGATCTTATTTACGGGTTTTCCTGGGACGGGGCAGAAATAATCACTCTTCGAGCGATTATTTCTGCCCGCCGTCCCGATAAAACCCTGATGGGACGGTTAAACACTTGCTAGGCGATTATTTCTGCACCGTCCCGATAAAACCCTGATGTTATGGCCCTTACTTGTAGAGGTACGCGATGGCGGTGCCGGTGTGGACCTGGATCGTGGCTGTTGACCTGACGACGTTGCTAATGCCCGTGTCGGCTAACAAGCCTAGGGGGCTGTGATCTAGTTCCCACTCTAGGCCGTGTTCGCTTACCTTGGTGTTGGGAGCGATGGCGATGATGGAGAAGGTTTTGCCCTCGGCGTTTTCGATGGTCCAGGTCTCGTCCTGGTGCAGGATTCTGGCCGTCACTTCGTCTTCTTCGATCCAGACGGGTGCGTCCGCATAGCCTGCCAGTAGCCCTAACACAGACAGGGACATATCCGGGCGTCCACCGGTGGAGCAGGTCACAACCACTTCGGCACCCGGCCAGCGACGGCGAACGGAATCGAGCGCCAGCGCCAGATCGGTATAGTCCTTGTACGGGTCATGGCGCTCAACTTCAAAGTCGGTAGCGGCATCGACCAACGCGCGACCCGCGTCGCTCACCGTGTCGGCATCCCCCACATACACGTCGCAGCCTAACCCCGCGCCCAGCAGCGCGTCGAGCCCGCGGTCCACGGCGACAACGTGGTCGCACTCCCCCGCTAGCTGACGTAGCAGATCCGTGCTCGCCACCACGGGCGAGCCGCAGACCACCAATACCTTGCAAGCCACAGCTCTCGCCTATCCCTCAAACGAAAGCACGCGGGCCAGGTCCAGGTCCTCATAGCTATCGATAAAGATCTCGCAGTTGTCGCGAACCTCGTGGCGCTCCATACGGCCGTGCGGGTCATAGATGCCCACGCGCTTAAAGCCTGCGGTGCCAGAGCTCTTAAGGCCAAAGACGGCGTCCTCAAACACCCAGGCGCGCTCGAACTTGTGTCCATGGCGCTCCTCCAGACGACGCAGCGCCAGCTCGTATACGTCGGGGAACTGCTTGGAACGCCCCGCCTCGCCCGTGGTGGTCACAAACTCCATGTAGGCATCGAGCCCGGCGCCAGCAAGGGCGGATTGCACCAACTCGGCCGGCGTGGACGTGGCCACGCACATGGCGATGCCAGCGGCCTTCGTCTGCTCCAAAAATGCCAAGAGTCCCTCGCGCGGCGGCACCTTGGAGTAGCCATCGATCAGGATGTCGCTCAGCTCGCGATACAGTTCCTCGCCATTTGTGCCAATGCCCCAGGTGTCGTGGTAGGCCTGGCACTCGTCTTCGAGCGACAAATGCTCAAACTGGGCAAAATCGTCGACCGTCACGTCAACCCCGTGGCGGTGCAATAACTCGGGCTGGGCATAGGCCCAAACGGGGGTGCTATTAACCAGCGTGCCGTCGCAATCGAAAATAAAAGCAACACTTGGGGCAGCGATGCGGTCCATAAACGAGCCTTTCAATGTCAAATGGTAAACAACCTGCTAAAAACGTTTTACCAAACGTCAAACCAACTATCTTGAAACCCTAATTGGTAAAACTGTCAAGAGTTTTACCATCGCAATTCTGCCAGTGGTATAAACATGGCGCTTACCGATTAAACGCCACCGCAAAAACACTTTCGTCCATATAAGTAACGTACAGGTGTTATCGTAGTTTTTGCCGAAAGTTCCACCGAGCACGCGAGGTGGAACGAATCATAGAACTATCGCCGTCCCTTCGATTCGTGCAGCCTTGGACCTTTCGCATCTAGTCACCAAGGCAACACGCTGCCGCGTCATGATGGGATCAAACGTGAGCGATACAAAGCTAAAGCCAGCAACCAAAAAGCCTGCTACCCGTAAAGCCGCCCCGCACGCGCCGGAGCTCACCAAGGACGATGTCTATCTGTTTGGCATCGGTACGTGGGAGCGCAGCTGGGAAAAGATGGGCGCGCACCCCGATACGCAGAACCGTACGCGCGGCTGGCGTTTTTGCGTTTGGGCGCCCGACGTAAAGAGTGTCCATGTCATTGGCGAATTTAACGACTGGGATGAGCAAGCGAACCCGCTGGTGCCCATGCATACGAGTGCTATTTGGGAAGGCTTTATTCCTGGCGCCGAGCAGGGCCAGCTCTATAAGTATCTCATCGAGACCAACGAGGGCGAAAAGCTCTACAAGGCCGATCCATACGCCTTTAAGGCCGAGTGCCCTCCGGGAACGGCGAGCGTGCTGTGGACCCTCGACGGCTACCAGTGGAACGACGCCGCATGGCTCAAGCGCCGTGCCAGCCATAACCACATGTCTCAGCCCCTTAACATCTACGAGGTGCATATTGGCTCGTGGAAGCGCCACGGCGACGCGCCGCAGGGCGAGCCCGACGAGTACGGCAACTACCCCGGCCCCATGGACCCCTTCCCCGCGCAGCGCGGCGAGTTCTACACCTACGATGACCTGTCGGTGGAGCTCGTGGACTACGTCCGCGACATGGGCTACACGCATATCGAGGTCATGCCGCTTATGGAGCATCCCTTCGACGGCTCCTGGGGCTACCAGACGACCGGCTACTACGCTGCCACATCGCGCTACGGCAACCCGCAGCAGCTCATGCACTTTATCGATGCATGCCACGAGGCAGGCATTGGCGTGATCATGGACTGGGTACCCGGCGGTTTTTGCGCCGACTCCCACGGCCTTGCCACCTTTAACGGTCACATGCTGTTTGAGCACGAGATTCACCCCAACTGGGGCACGCATAAATTTGACTTCGCCCGCGGCGAGGTCCGTTCCTTCCTGGTCTCCAACGTGCTGTACTGGCTCGAGAACTTCCACGTGGACGGCATTCGCATGGACGGCGTGTCCAGCATGCTGTACCTCAACTTTGGCATCGACGATCCGGGCCAAAAGAAGTTCAACAAGTACGGTACCGAGGAGGACCTGGACGCCAGCGCGTTTATCCGTCAGGTCAACTGCGCCGTTGAGGCACACTACCCCGACGTGATGATGATGGCCGAGGAGTCCACCGCATGGCCGCTCGTGACTTATCCGCCGCAGGACGGCGGCCTGGGCTTCCACTACAAGTGGGACATGGGCTGGATGAACGACACCCTGCACTACATGCAGACCGATTTTCCGTGGCGCCCCGGCAACCACGGCCTGCTGACGTTCTCCATCATGTACGCCTTTACCGAGAACTTTATCTGTCCGCTGAGCCACGACGAGGTCGTGCACGGCAAGTGCTCGCTCATCGGCCGTATGCCGGGCGACTGGTGGCGCCAGTTTGCCGGCCTGCGCACGCTGGCCTTCTACCAGATGACGCACCCCGGCGCCAAGCTCAACTTTATGGGCAACGAGATCGGTCAGTTTATTGAGTGGCGCTACTACGAGTCCATCCAGTGGTTCCTGACCGAGGAGTACGAGACTCATAAGCATCATCAGGCGTTTATTAAGGCGCTCAACCACCTATACACCGCCGAGCCCGCCCTGTACGAGCGCGGCTACACCGACGACGGCTTTACCTGGATCGACGCGGACAACTCCAAGCAGTCCATCGTGAGCTTTGTGCGCCAGGGCGAGGACATTGACGACGACCTGGTGATCCTGATCAACTTTGACCCGGCGAGCTACGAGAGCTTCCGTGTGGGCGTGCCGCGCGAGGGTGACTGGGAGGTCATCTTCGATTCCGACCGTCCCGAGTTTGGCGGCAGCGGCTATGCCGGCGAGGAACCCTACACCTGCTCGAGCGAGCCCTATCCCTGGAACGGGCAGATGGATTCCATCGAGATCAAGGTGCCCGGCCTGGCTGGCGTGGTGCTTAAGCGCCGCGGCCCCAGCAGCTATAAGCCGCCCGTGGTTGAGGAGCCCAAGAAGGCGACGCGCAAGCGTTCGTCCTCGGTAAAGCCCAAGCCTGCAGCCGCCAAGAAGGCTCCTGCCAAAGCAAAGACTGCCAAGTCTGCCGCCAAGGCTTCGGCCAAGTCCACCACGGCCAAGAAGTCAATCACCAAAAAGGCTGCTCCCAAGGCTAAGACAGCTGCTGTTAAGGCTCCTGCCAAGAAAGCGTAACAAAGCCGTTACAGCTGTAATTACCCGCCTCGCCGAGGCGTAGGATACAAGTCATAACCGTTCCGGGAGAAACATCCCCGGGGGAAAGGAACGTATGAATAAGATCTTCGACAACAAGCAGGAGTTTACCGAGCTCTATCGCGATGCCGTCATGAGCATCAGCGGCAAGAGCGTCGAGGCCGCCAGCGACCTTGACCGCTTTAACGCCCTGGCCAAGCTCGTGGCCGAGAAGGCACGCACCGTTGCCACCAAGAGCGATGCCCGTGTGACCGCCGAGGGCAAGAAGCGCGTGTACTACTTCTCGATCGAGTTTTTGATCGGCCGCCTGCTCGACAACTACCTGCTCAACTTTGGCGTACGCGACATGGTCGCCGAGGCGCTCGACGACATGGGCTTTGACCTGTCCGTCATCGAGAACCAGGAGCCCGATCCGGCGCTGGGCAACGGTGGACTGGGCCGTCTGGCCGCATGCTTCCTGGATTCCATGGCAGCCGAGGGCATTGCCGGCTACGGAAACGGCATGCGCTACCGCTACGGCCTGTTTAAGCAGGAAATCGTCAACGGCAGCCAGGTCGAGGCCACCGACGAGTGGCTTACCCACGGCTATCCCTGGGAGGTCCGTCGTCAGGACAAGGCCGTGACCATCAAGTTTGGTGGCCGCGTCGAGGGCTTTGAGGAGAACGGCCGCACGTTCTACCGCACGGTGGACACGCAGGACATCCTGGCCGTCCCCTACGACATCCCCGTCGTGGGCTATGCCGGCGAGACTGTCAACAAGCTGCGCGTCTGGGCCGCCGAGCCGGTCGAGGAGCACTTTGACCTTGAGGCCTTCAACCGCGGCGACTACGCCCTGGCCGATGCCGAGCGCGCCGAGGCCGAGGCCATCAGCGCCATCCTCTACCCCAACGACGCCGGCGAGCACGGCCGTCTGCTGCGCCTGAAGCAGGAGTACCTGTTTGTTTCGGCCGGCATCTACAGCCTGCTCGACACCTTTGAGAAAGAGCACGGCGAGAACTGGGAGCTGCTGCCGCAGTTTGTGGCCATCCACACCAACGACACGCACCCCGCCATGTGCGGCCCCGAGCTCATGCGCATCCTCATCGACGAGAAGAAGCTCGAGTGGGACGACGCCTGGAACATCGTGACGCAGGTCGTGAGCTACACCAACCACACCATCCTGCCCGAGGCTCTGGAGAAGTGGCCCATCGGCACGTTCTCCAAGCTCCTCCCCCGCGTGTATCAGATCATCGACGAGATCAGCCGTCGTTGGCACGAGTCGTTCGACACCACGCAGGAGGGCTGGCAGGAGCGTCTGCGCCAGACCGCCATCCTGTGGGACGGCGAGATTCGCATGGCCAACCTGTCCGTGATCTGCAGCCATAGCGTCAACGGCGTGGCAAAGATCCACTCCGACATCATCAAGAACATCGTGCTCAAGGACTTCTATGCCCTGACGCCCGAGAAGTTCAACAACAAGACCAACGGCATCTCGCACCGTCGCTTCTTTGCCGAGGCCAACCCCACCTACGCCAAGCTCGTGACCGAGGCCATTGGTGACGGCTGGCTGAAGAACGCCTTTGAGCTGGAGAAACTCAAAGAGTTCCAGAACGATACCGAGTTCCTTAAGGCCGTGGGTGCCTCCAAACGCGCCAACAAGGAGCGCCTGGCCGCCTACGTTAAGGCCGAGACCGGTCTGGTCATTGACCCCAACACCGTCTTCGATGTTCAGGTTAAGCGCTTCCACGCCTACAAGCGCCAGCTCATGAACATCATGAAGGTGATGGACATCTACAACCGTCGCATCGCCGATCCCAACTTCCACGTGACGCCGACGACCTTCATCTTTAGCGGCAAGGCTGCCTCGAGCTACACCTTTGCCAAGGAGACCATCCGTCTCATTAACTCCGTGGCCGACGTCATCAACAATGACCCGCGCGTCAACGAGGTCATGAAGGTCTGCTTTATCCCCAACTTCCGCGTGAGCAACGCCCAGCTCATCTACCCCGCCGCCGAGATCTCGGAGCAGATCTCCACGGCCGGCAAGGAGGCCTCGGGCACGTCCAACATGAAGCTCATGATGAACGGCGCCATTACGCTGGGCACCCTCGACGGCGCCAACATCGAGATCGCCGATCTGGCCGGTCGCGAGAACGAGGCTATCTTTGGCCTGACCGCTCCCGAGGTCGAGCAGCTCTGGGCATCCAACAGCTACTTTGCGTGGGATACCCTCAACGGCGACCGCGAGCGTCTGGGCCGCGTGATGGACGAGCTCAAGGACAACACGTTTGCCGGCCTCTCGGGCAACTTTGAGAGCATCTACAACGAGCTCATGAACAACAACGACCCCGACCTGGTCATGGCAGACTTCCGCAGCTACGTGGATGCGTGGGAGAAGCTCACCGGCAGCTATGGCGACCAGGAGACCTGGAACCGCAAGGCACTGCTCAACACCGCCTCGAGCGGCTGGTTCTCGAGCGACCGCACCATTCGCGAGTACCGCGACGAGATCTGGCACGCGTAAAGGCGCGCGAGCTCCCCTATGCCAGCACGGCATTACTCGACGGGCGTGACGTTGCGCCGCGCCCGTCGCTAATGGGTTTAGGAACATCGATGACAGAAGGAGAAATCGATGAGTAAGAAAGAATGCATCGCGATGCTCCTCGCAGGAGGACAGGGCAGCCGATTGGGGGCACTCACCCAAAAGATCGCTAAGCCGGCGGTTAGCTTTGGTGGCAAGTTCCGCATTATCGACTTTTCGCTCTCCAACTGCTCCAACTCGGGCATCGACACGGTGGGCGTTCTGACGCAGTATCGCCCCTACCTGCTGCATGCCTATGTGGGCTCCGGCGAGGCGTGGGATCTGGACAGCCGCGACGGCGGCGTGTCGATCCTGCCGCCGTACGAGACGCAGACCGGCGGCGCCTGGTATGCGGGCACTGCCGACGCCATTACGCAGAACCTCGACTACATCAAGGCCAACGACCCCAAGTACGTCCTGATTCTTTCGGGCGATCACCTGTATCGCATGGACTACCGCAAGATGCTCAAGACGCACATTGAGAATAACGCCGACCTCACGGTAAGCGTTATGCCCGTGCCGTGGGAGGAGGCCAGCCGCTTTGGCATCCTGACCACCGACCCCGAGGACGGCCGCATCACCAAGTTCACTGAGAAGCCCGATAAGCCCGATTCGAACCTTGCGTCCATGGGTATCTACATCTTCTCGGCAGACGTGCTGATCGAGGCGCTCGAGGAGGACGCTCTGGACCAGCGCTCGAGCCACGACTTTGGCAAGGACATCATCCCCAAGCTGCTCGGCGAGGGCAAGCGCCTGTACAGCTACGAGTTCCACGGCTTTTGGAAGGACGTCGGCACCATCGCCAGCTTCCACGAGACCTCGATGGACCTGCTAGGCAACAACCCCGAGTTCGATCTGTTCGACAAGCACTTCCCCATCATGTCCAACATCACCACGCGTCCGCCGCACTACATTGGCCCGGACGGCCGCCTGGACGACTGCCTGGTCTCCAACGGCTGCAAGATCTACGGCACCGCTCGCCACTCGATCCTTTCGACCGATGTCATCATCGATGAGCGCGCCGTGGTCGAGGACTCCGTGCTGCTGCCGGGTGCGCACGTTAAGAGCGGCGCGCACATCTGCCGCGCTATTTTGGGCGAGAACTCCACGGTCGAAGAGGGCGTGAAGCTCGGCTCTGTCGATACCACCAAGGATACGGCCGTCGTTGGAAATGACGTCGTTATCGGGAAGGGGGAATGATCCGATGATCAATCGCAAGGCCATCGGTTATATCACCGCTAACTACTCTTCGACCTACGGCAGCGTTCTGCTCAAGGACCGCCCCATCGCGTCCGTTCCGTTTTTGGGCCGCTACCGCCTGATCGACTTCCCACTGTCCAACATGATGAATGCCGGCATCAAGACTGTCGGCGTCGTCATGCCGGGCAACTACCGCTCGCTGATCGACCACGTGGGCTCGGGCAAGGACTGGGGCCTGGACCGCAAGAAGGGCGGCCTGTTCATGGTGCCCGGCAACGCGTATGGCACCACCAAGGGCGGCATGCGCTTCCTGCTGCGCGACATCATCTCCAACAAGACGCTGTTCCAGCGCTCGGACAAGCCCTATGTCGTGATGATGGGCACCAACATCATCTTTAACATGGACCTCAACACCATTATCGACGCGCACGAGAACTCCGGTGCCCAGATGACCGTGGTGTACTGCAAGGCCACGCGCAACGTCGACGACGAGACCAAACTCGAAATCAACGAGAACGGCCGCCTGACGGGCGTGAGCGCCGGTGTCGTGTACGGCGACAACGCCTCTATGGACTGCTGCATCGTCAACCGCGAGACGCTGCTCGAGATCATCGACCACTACCAGGCCGCCGACTATCTTGACCTGCTCGAGGCACTCCAGGGCGACTTTGGCAACATCGACGTGTGCAGCTACGAATACAAGGGCGAGGTCGTGGGCGTGTTTAGCGAGAAGTCGCTGTATCGTCGCAGCATGGACCTGCTCGACCAGACCGTGGCCGACCAGCTCTTCGATCCCGAGCGCCCGATCCTGACCAAGGCCCACGACGTGCCGCCTTCGCGCTATGCGACCGGCAGCCACGCATGCAACTCGATCATCTCGGCCGGCTGCATCATCAAGGGCACCGTGCGCAACTCGATCCTGTCTCGCGGCGTTGTGGTCGAGGAAGGCGCTTCGGTGACCAACTCGATCATCAACCAGAGCTGCATCATCAAGAGCGGCGCCCGCGTTGAGAACGCCATCCTGGACAAGAACAACGTGGTTCCCACCAACACCGAGCTTCGCGGCACGCCCGAGAACATCCTGGTGCTGGGAAAGGCTCCGTTAACTTCCGACACCACCATCGTACGTTAACGTTGACACCGCAACATCGCTCGTAACATGTAGAATAGCCGCCCGGTTAGCGCCAGGCGGCTATTCTCGAATTGGAATATGGGAGACAATATGGCAGATTCCAGCAAAAAGATGCAGATCGTGTTTGCCTCGGCCGAGTGCGCACCGTTTGTTAAGACCGGTGGCCTGGGCGACGTAGCGGGCTCGCTGCCTGCGGCACTCGTGCGCGCCGGCGCCGAGGTCATCGTGATGGTGCCCAAGTACGCCACCATCAAGGACGAATACAAGGCGCAAATGGAGCACTTTGCCGACTTTTACGTGAGCCTGGGCTGGCGCAATGAGTACTGCGGGCTGGAGAAGCTCGAGCGCGACGGCGTCACCTATATGTTCGTGGACAACGAGCGCTACTTTGCGCGCGACTATCCGTACGGCTTCTTTGACGACGGCGAACGCTTTGCGTTCTTCTCCAAGGCCATCACCGAAAGCCTGCAGCACCTGCCGGCCGGTTTTGAGTGCGACATCCTGCACTGCAACGACTGGCAGACGGCGCTGGCGCCCGTGTTCTTGCGCGAGTTCTACCAGGGCCTGCCGCTGTACGACCGCGTCAAGACCGTGTTCTCGATCCACAACGTAGCGTTCCAGGGCCAGTTTAGCGACACCGTGATGGAGGACATCCTAGGTGTGGCGCATATTCCGGCGGCAGCTACGCAGTTGCGTTGCGACGCCTGCAGTATCAACTACATGCTGGGCGCGCTGCACTATGCCGATGCCATCACCACGGTGAGCCCCACCTATGCGGGCGAGATCCAGACGCCCGAGTTTGGCGAGGGCCTGGACGGCGTGCTGCGCGAGCGCTCCTATGCGCTGCAGGGCATCCTCAACGGCATTGACGTGGCGGCCTTTGACCCGGCAACCGACAAGCGCATTGCCGCCAACTACACGGTTGACGACCGTTCCGGCAAGGCCGTGTGCAAGGCCAAGCTGCAGGAGGAGCTGGGCCTCGAGGTTCGCGACGACCGCCCGCTTATGGTGATGGTCACGCGCCTGACGCGCCAGAAGGGCATGGACCTGGTCATGTACGCGCTCGACCGCATCCTGTCCGGCGGCGTGCAGGTGGCGGTGCTGGGCACCGGCGACCGCGACTACGAGGACGGCCTGCGCTACTTCCAGGACAAGTACCCCGGCACCATGGCCGCACGCATCGAATTTGACCCGGCGCTGTCGCAGCGCATGTACGCCGCCGCCGATATGTTCCTGATGCCTTCGAAGTTTGAGCCTTGCGGTCTGTCGCAGATCATCGCCATGCGCTACGGCACCCTACCCATCGTGCGCGAGACCGGTGGCTTGAAGGACACCGTGATCCCGTATAACGAGTTCACCGGCGAGGGCACGGGCTTCTCGTTTAGCAACTTTAATGGCGACGAGATGGGCGACGCGGTCTTCCGCGCGGCGCGCCTGTTCTGGGATAACCGTGAGGCATGGAACAAGCTGGTCACGCAGGCCATGAGCCAGGACTTTAGCTGGACGCGCTCGGCCGACAAGTATCTGGACCTGTACTTCTTTATGCATCCGGAGATTGAGCGCCCGGCGGCTGTGGAGGCTGCTGCGGCTGTCGAGGAGCCGGTTACTGCTGAGGCCGAGCCCGA
Organism: uncultured Collinsella sp.; assembly: GCA_900544875.1. Classification (GTDB taxonomy): domain Bacteria; phylum Actinomycetota; class Coriobacteriia; order Coriobacteriales; family Coriobacteriaceae; genus Collinsella. The sequence goes on from UQWS01000005.1 coordinate 26,465, forward strand.
GGTTGTGGCTGAGGCCGAGCCGGTTGTTGAGGCACCCGCTGCTGTTGAGGAGCCCAAGGCCGAGGAGAAGCCGGTTGAGGCTAAACCTGAGGTGAAGGTTGAGGCAGCTCCCGAGGCTGAGGCTAAGCCAGCTGCGAAGCCTACCGCCAAGAAGACCACGACGCGCAAGACGACGGCCAAGAAGGCTACGACAACCAAGGCCGCTGCCACCAAGACCGCCGCAGCAAAGACGACTACCGCCAAGGCAACGACCACGCGCAAGCGCACGACCGCCGCTGCTAAGAAGGCCGCCGAGGCCGAGGCAACCCCCGAGGTAAAGGCCGAGACCGCCACCGCCGAGGCTAAGCCTGTGGCAAAGGCTCCGGCCAAGTCTGCCGCCAAGAAGACGGCCGCGTCCAAGACCGCGACCACCAAGAAGGCAACGACAGCCAAGAAGACCACGGCTACGAAGTCGACGACGACCAAGGCTGCTACGACGAAGGCCGCCGCGAAGACGACCCCGAAAGCAGCCACGACCAAGGCAGCCGCAAAGCCGGCCGCCAAAGTCGAGGAGACGCACGCCGTGTCCAAGGCCGAGGCAGCTGTCGAGGCAAAGCCGGCCGCCAAGACCACCACGCGCAAGCGCACCACGACGACGACCAAAAAGACCACGACCAAGGCTGCTGCCCCCAAGGCAGAAGCTAAGGCCGAGGTAAAGGCCAAGCCAGCTCCGAAGGCCACCGAGGACAAGACCACTCCGAAGGCTACGGCAAAGACCGAACCCGCCAAGGAGGCTCCGGTCTCCCCCGCTGTTCCGGCCGAGGAAAAGGCCCCGACCAAGAAGACCTCCGTCCGTAAGGCAACGGCCACCCGCAAGCGCCACTAATCCGGACGATTAAAACTTAATCCTTAAAGCAAAAGAGGGCGTCCCAACCAGGCGCCCTCTTTTTGGTTGAACTTCTGTATTAAAAAGAGGGCCGGTTTACTACGACAAAATGGCTCCAGCCGACCACGACGGGTAATCTACGAAATTGGCAACGCCTCTACCTGCGGTTTTAATATCACCAAAATGACCCTGGTTGAGATCATTCAATTCGTCGTAGTAAACCGGGTTACTTTTGTTTGGCTACAAATAGTATCGGTATAGGCACATTTGAATATCGCGATAATTTGAATGGTAAAACGATTTTCTAGGACAACCGTTCGCCGATGGTAAACGGATGTTGTTTATACAGCCTGTGTACAAAAGATATACTTACATCCGGTGCATAAAGCCCATGGCCCGCAGGCCGTGATTCTATTGAACTGGACCGTATTATGAGATTGATTCACAACAGCCGTCTGCCGCAGTTTCGTACTCCGTTTGGCGCTGTGACCACTGGAACTTCCGTTTCGCTATCGGTGATTTTGGAGGATGCCGACCCCAACCAGGCAACGCTCACCCTGCGCACCTGGGTCGATGAAATCGGTGAGTCTCTGTATCCCATGACGCACGAGGGCGACGGCATATTTACCGTAGAGCTTGAGTGCACTGAGCCCTGTCTTATCTGGTACAGCTTTATCTGCAATATCGAAGGCCAGCCCGAGGTACGCCTGGGTGCACCGCAGGGTCGCACCGGTGGCGAGGGTGTGACCTACGACTACGCCGAGGTTCCGTCCTTCCAGATTACCGTTTACAAGCACCGCGAAGTGCGTCCCGAGTGGTACGAGCGCGGCATGGTCTACCAGATCTTCCCCGATCGCTATGCCCGCGACGAAAACTGGCGCGAGCGCACGCTTGCCGAAGTTGAAAAACCGCGCAAAGGAATCCAGCGCCGCATGGTCGAGGACTGGAACGAACCGCCCGAGTACGAGCGTGCCGAAGACGGCTCCATCAAGACCTGGGATTTTTACGGCGGCTCGCTCAAGGGTATCCAAAATGACCTGCCCCGCATTGCTGAGCTAGGCTTTACGGCCATCTACCTCAACCCCATCTTTGAGGCCGCGAGCAACCACCGCTACGACACGGCCGACTACACCAAGATCGACCCGATCCTGGGCACCGAGCAGGACTTTACCGAGCTGAGCCAGGCAGCCGAGAAGCTGGGCATCTCCATCATCCTGGACGGCGTCTTCAACCACACGGGCGACGATTCGATCTATTTCAACCGCTACGGCAACTATCCCGGCGTGGGCGCCTGGCAGAGCGAGGATTCACCGTGGCGCGATGCGTTTTACTTCCATGAGGACGGCTCGTATGACTGCTGGTGGGGCGTGGGCAACATGCCCGCCATCAATGAGAGCTCCAAACTGGTGCGCGAGCGGCTCCTGGGCAAGGACGGCGTGATCCGAAAATGGCTGCGCGCCGGCGCCCATGGCTGGCGTCTGGACGTGGCCGATGAGCTTTCCGATGACTTCCTGGCCGAGATCAAAAAGGCCGTGCTCGCCGAGAAACCCGATGCGCTGCTGCTCGGCGAAGTCTGGGAGGACGCCTCCAACAAGATCAGCTATGGCCACCTGCGCCGCTATCTGCAGGGCTCTGAGCTCGACTCTGCCATGGACTACCCCTTCCGCGACATGGTCATCGGCTTTTTGATGGGCTACAAGAATGCCTATCAAGCTGCTGAGGACATCGAGACCCTGCGCGAGAACTACCCGCGCGAGGCACTGGCCTGCGCGCTCAATCTGCTTTCGAGCCACGACCGCCCGCGCATTATCTCGGTGCTCGGCGGTGGCCCCGACGAGTCGCAGCTGCCCGAGAGCGAGCGCAGCAAATGGCGCCTGGACGAGAACTCGATGGGCCTGGCCAAGAGCCGCTTTTGGTTGGCGACGCTCATGCAGATGACCTTCCCAGGCGTGCCCTCGATCTATTATGGCGACGAGTACGGCTTGGAGGGCCTCACCGATCCGGGCAACCGCCGCACCCTGCCGACCAAGGACCAACTCCACGACTTCGATACGCTAGCCATCGTTAAGAACGCATCTGCCATTCGCCGCGCGTTACCGTTTATGGTCGATGGCGAGATCAAGGCCTTTGCGCTCAACGACGACGTCTTGGCCTACACCCGCACGGGCAAAGACGGCGAGGCCGCGACGGTTATCATCAACCGCAGCCTGCGCAATTCGCACTGCGTGACGATCCCGGCGCTCGGCGAATGTGCTAGCGACGTGATCAGCGGACACGAGTGCGAAATCCACAACGGCACAGTCACGCTCGACTTGTACCCGCTGGGCTCTTCGATCATCTATCACCATGCCGAGAAGCGCCTGCAGGAGCCGCTCGATCATGGCGCGGGCGTCGTGTGCCACATCACCTCGGTGCCGACCGATGACGGCAAGCCTGGCACGATCGGTGCGCCCACGCGTCGCTTTATCGACCATCTGGCCGCCATGGGCATGCGCTACTGGCAGGTCCTGCCCGTCAATCCAACGGACTTCTTCCGCTCCCCCTACGCCGGTCCTTCGGCCTTTGCAGGCAATATCGACCTGCTGCCCGAGAGCCACGAGGAGCTGGCTGCCGACTTCGTCACCTGGAAGGCCCGCGGCGGCGAGGATGCCGACCCGCTGTACACGGCGTTTAAACATCGCAACGCCGACTGGCTCGAGAAGTACTGCGTCTACATGGCGGTAAAGAAGCACTTTGAGGGACTGTCGCGCCACGATTGGCCGGCGGATGTCGCGCGCTACAACGAGCACCTGATCGATGACGAGCGCTTCCACGACGAGGCAGAGCTGCAGGCGTACATGCAGTATCGCTTTGACCTTGCCTGGTGCGAGCTCATGAACTATGCACACAAGAAGGGCATCGAGGTCATCGGCGATATCCCGATGTATGTCTCGGACGATTCGGCCGATGCGTGGAGCGAGCCCGAAAACTTCTGGCTGTCCGATACCGGTAAGGCGATTGAGATTTCGGGCGCGCCGCCCGACAACTTTGCGCCCGAGGGGCAAGTGTGGGGAAACCCCACCTTCCGCTGGGATCACATGAAGGGAAACGGCTATAGCTGGTGGATGGATCGCTTGCGTCGTGCGTTTTCGCTCTACGACCGTGTGCGCCTGGACCACTTCCTGGGCTTCCACAGCTACTTTAGCATCCCTGCCGGCAAGGCCTGTGCCGACGGCCGCTGGCTTGCGGGACCGGGCAAGGACCTGTTCCAGACCGCCTACGACGAGCTGGGTCCGCTCAACTTTATTGCCGAGGATCTGGGCTATCTAACACCTGGCGTACGCGCGATGGCTTCGACCTGCGGCTTCCCCGGCATGGATGTGCTGGAGTTTAGCGACTACGACGTTCGCTGCGGAATTCATCCCACACCGGGCAAGATCCTGTATACCTCGACGCACGACACCTCGACGCTTGCCGGCTGGTGCACGCGCTCCTTTGCAGGTGGCGACGAGCCGAGCGGCATTGCATTGGCAAGCGAGCTCATGGGCGATGCCCTGGCAAGCGATGCTCCGCTCGTGATGATGCCGCTGCAGGACGTGCTGGGGCTGGGCGACGACGCGCGTATGAACGTACCGGGCGTGGCCACGGGCAACTGGACTTGGCAGGCTGACGAGGCCGACGTTGCGGCAGCCGAGGAGAAAACTGCGAAGCTCCTGCGCAGCACCCATAGATTCTGGGGCGAAGCGTGATAAAACCCTCGATATAGGGTACAGTTACAGCTGTTTGAATTTTTGCGGGCAGAGCGATCTGCCCGCTTTGTGCTGAAAAGGAAGTATTATGGCGCGCTACGATTACAAGTGCACGAGCTGCGGCAACGTGTTTGAGGTTGAGCACCCCATGTCCGAGACGCCCGAGGTCGTATGCCCTAGCTGCGGTGCCCCGGCATCCAAGACGTTTTCGGCCAGCGGCATTAAGTTCGACGGCAGCGGTTTCTACAACACCGACCAGCGCAGTGGCGGCTCCAGCACCAGCGCCACCAGTGGCTGCTGCGCCAACTGCCCGCATAACCACTAGTGACAAGCGGCCCCGCGATCAAGCCCGATCGCGAGGCCGCTTCTTTACGCTATAGGTAGCGTATTAATTTTTAATAATTAGCATATTTTAAAATCCGCCCATACCAGCAGAATAGGGATCGTCACAGGTACCATCGCTATACCAATGAGTAGACCCCACGTAATTGCCATTTTCGTCATAAACATCCATAGTTTTAATGACTACTTTGCCGCCGCCGTTAGAGGAGCCTCCCGAATAGCCGCTTCCACCAGAATAATTATTACCGCTATAAGAATTGTTGGAATAATTGTTTTGCTGAGAAGCCTGCTGCTGAGTCTGCGCCACTTCCTCTTGAGTCTTCGCCTCAGCTTCTGCTTTTGCCTTATTTACATCATCAATACGAGTTTGATAACGACTAATCTGTTCATTGATTTGATCAATGAACAGATTAGAATCCTTTTTGGCATCTTCAAAAATAAGCTTCTGATTATCTTTATTAGAAATATCATTAAGAAGACCATTGAGGCTATTAATATGCTGCTGGAGAGAGTCAGTATCTTCAGTAGAATTTACATCAAAATTAACATGGTCAGTTACAGAAGTATTCCACTCATCATTTTGAGCATTACGACAGTCTTAAATAATGGAATCGTATTTATTGAGCAACTTCGTCCAATCAGGGGAAGTGCCATCCGCATACTTAAAACTGTCATTAGAGATTTCTTTATTCAAAATCTCTTTATTATTTTGAGCATTTTTAATGGTATCAAGACGTTGCTCAAAAGTTAGTAACCCAGGATCAGCCTTAAAGGCAGCAACACTATCGCTAGCCTTTGAATACAAAACTTCAACCTGCTGATTATGTTCACTACATGCTTGTTTGTAATTGTAACCAGCATAACCACCGACACAACCAGCAATGAGCAAAGCAACAATACCGGCACCAATAATTACCCGCTTTTTAATCGAAGAATTCTCAACCTCTTCATTTTCCTGAGTATTATCTTCAGGATTGTCAATCTTGTCACTATTAAGATCGTTCATTTTAACCCCTCAATATTAAATCTGCGAGCGGTTCATGCATCCAGAAACTTACCAAACCCAACCGCTTACTTTCATACCCGATTTATTAATCCCAGTTCCAGAAAAATCCTGAGTTGCGGTGAAATAAGGACTGTTTGGCGGGTAGAAGCCGCTATTCAATCCCTATTTCACCGCAACTTAGTAGTTACTTGTGGACTAGGCGGACGCAGAAGTGGCCGTCGTAGGAGTCGGCGTTTACGGGGACGCTTTGGAAAAGTCCACGGTCGTTTTGACGTACGGAGACGAGCTTCTTGGCTTGTTCAAAATCGGGTAGCTGCAGAATTTGGGCTTCGGAGAGCGGCGCCACGCTAAAGCCTACGCCCTCGGGAGAGGCCAGGAAGGCATCCACGACCTGAGTGTTCTCCTCAGCAAAAACCGAGCAGGTGGCATAGATAAGCTCACCGCCGGCAGCAACGCGCGCGGCGGCTTCCTTGAGCATCGTCAGCTGCAGTTTAGGAAGCTCAACCGTCACGTCCTTTTCGGTCAAGCGCCACGGAATCTCAGGATGACGGCGCATGGTGCCGGTACCCGAGCACGGGGCATCGATAAACACCGTATCGAACAGAACGGGTTTACCAAGCATCGCATCGAACGACGTGAGGACCGTATCGAGCTCGCACGCATCACCCGAGACGGTACGAACGCCCTTGATACCAGCCTTATGCAGGCGCGCAAGATTCTGATCACACTTGCGATCGTGCAAATCGAGTGCAGTGTGCTGACGGTCGTAGCCGGCACGCTTAGCCTGGCACATCATCACATACGTCTTGGTACCACGACCGGCGCCAATCTCTAGGCAGCGCCCGGGACGAGTAGCCGCAGTAGCGATGAGCTGAGCGTTAAGGTCCGAGGCCACGGCCGCCGCGCGTTCAAACACACCCGACGCAACTGTGGCCTGTGCATCGACCGGCGCATGGCAACCCGGGAACACAGGCGCAACAAACTGCGAGATATACGGATCGGGCTTGGTCGCAAAGGCGTTCTCATGCAGGGCCAGCGGAGCGGGGGCCAGATTACCGGCAAAGCTAAGCGCGCCCTCCGGTGTGTCAAACGAAGCCATAATACGAGCGCACAGCCAACGCGGCAGACCCAACAGGCGCGACAGACGAACCAATCGGCGCTCGGACTCATCGGCATCCGCCGCAGTGGCAAAGTCCTCGACGTTGTCCGCGACCTTATGCAGCACGGCATTGGCCAAACCGGCGGCAGACTTAGCTCCGCTGCGCACCAGCTCAACGCCCTGACTCACCGCAACGCGGCCAGGCGTATGCAGGTAGAGCATCTCAAAGGCCGAGATGCGAAGCGCCATGCGAACACGCGGCGCGACTTTTTTGGGCTTATCGAGAAACTGGTCAAGCAGTTCGTCCAAAATGCCCTGCGTCGCGGCAACACCCAGCGCCAAGCGAGCCGCAAACGCGGAATCGCGCTGGTCAATGGCCTTGGCCGTAGCACGGGCAGAGAGCACGTCACGCGCATACATGCCGCGACGGTCGGCCTCCATCAGCACGTCGAGCGCAAGCTTGCGCGCGGGGGAAAGCTTGCTCATGACAAAACACCCCACGTCAGATTGGCACCCTGCAGACCGGCAGCCCAGGCAGAAGCAGCCATAGCACGCTTGCCGTCAGGCTTAACCTCGAGCAGTTCAACCGAGCCATCCGACAGGCCCAGGTAAACACGCTTGCTCTTAACGGCAACAGCGCCCTCGCCAAGCGACACATCGCTTGGCGCAGCATCGAGCACGCGAACCGACTTGCCGGCAATCACGCAGCGAGCGGGTGCAGTGTCGGACGAAGCCAGCACGTGACGCACACAATCGAGCGCCCCCATCTGCGGATCCAGACGCATCTCCTGCTTGGAAATCTTGGCAGCATGCGTGACGAGCGACTCATCCTGCTCGGTCCACACAGCGGTGCCATCGGCAAGAGAAGGAAGCGTATCGGCAAGCAGTTTGCCGCCAAGCTCACCAAGCTCCATGGTCAGCGCCTCAGCATGCTTACCGTCAACCGACGTGGAAGCCTGAGCACAATAAGCACCAGTATCCACGCCATGCCCAATGCGCATAATGGAAACGCCAGCAACCTCATCACCAGCAAGAATAGCACGCTGAATGGGAGCAGCCCCACGCCAACGAGGCAACAAGGACGCATGAACATTCACAATACCAAGCGGCGCCATATGCAGCACTTCATCAGGCAAAATGCAACCGTACGCGGCCACACAGAAAATATCAGCCCGCGCAGCCTGGAGAGTATCAACTACCTCAGGCGTCATACGATTAGCCTCAACAACCGGCAGGCCAAGCTCGAGCGCCTTGACCTTAACAGGAGACGGCTCAAGCTTCTTACCACGCCCACGAACAGCATCAGGACGAGTAATGGCAAGCGCAATCTCATTCCCAGCCTCAACAAGCGAAGTCAGCGAAGGCACAGCAAAATCAGGCGTACCCATAAACACAATACGCATAAAGGACGTCTCCCCTCAACCAAAGCCGAGACGGCTACAAATAACAGCGGAAAGCCAATTACCAAGCCCATCCGCAATAACAATTCAACAAGAACAAATATACCCAAAAACAAAGAAAGAGCCGCATAAAAGCAGCCCTCCCAACAAAGCAATTATCAGAGATGACGCCCCTCCCTGGCCCGATGGCACCCGAGCGAGACAGGCAGCGTCAACGTAGTCCCCGGGGCGCCCGCCTATATCGTCCCGCGCGCAGTTTCGCAGCGCAGCGAGAATGTTTGAGCACGGGATGATATAGGCGGGAGCCCCGGGGACGGACAAACCTACTCCGTCTCGCCCGGTCGAGCGCCGCGGGCCAGGGCGTCCTGGTACTCCTTGACTGCCTTGAGCCTCTGCATGGGCTTGAGTCGCTCGAACATGGTGTTGCCGTGCAGGTGATCGATCTCGTGCTGCAGGCACACGCAGAACAGATCGCCCGAGGCCTCGTAGCGAATCAGGTTGGCATCCAGGTCATACGCCTCGACGACGACATGGTCGGGACGCTCGATCTCGCAGCTAATGCCGGGAATGGACAGGCAGCCCTCGCTAAACGGCACCAGATGGTCGCTCTGCTCAACAATGACAGGGTTGATGAGCACGTACGGGTCATAGTCGTTCTTGTCGCTGTAATCGCAGTCGATGGTGACGAGTTGGATGAGCTCGCCGATCTGCGGAGCAGCCAGGCCGCAGCCGCCGTTCTCGAACATCATCTTCTTCATCTTCTCGGCAAGCGCCTCGATCGCTGGGGTGATTTCCTCGATGACAGCGCACTCCTGGCGCAGACGAGGGTCGGGCGACAGTACGATTCCGTTGGCTTCCATGGCCATCCTTTCGGGTTGTTACATCAAATCATAGGCGTCGACGTCAACACTCACGCTCACGCCACGCACGGAACCCACCTCTTTGAGGCAGGCATCGATATCATCAGAGACATGGTACCCCACGGGCGACTTCACAAGCAGGTGGAAGCGATAACGGTCCTTTGCTCTCTCGATTACACACGAAGCCGGACCCAGCACCTGCGGCACCGCGCTGCCCGACCGCAAAAAGTCGGGAGCGGCGGCATGCCATCGGCGCTTGAGCAGCTTTGCGATGCGCCCGATATAATCCTGCGCATCGCCGCGGCTAGCCGACCACACCAAAATGTTGACCAGACGAACGAACGGCGGATACAGTGCGTCGCGGCGCTGGTCCAGGTCGTAGTCGGTAAAGATCGAACGGTCGTGCTCGGCGACGGCGCGGATGACTGGGTCCTCGGGCAGATAGGTCTGGATGACGACCTCGCCAGGGCGATCGCCGCGTCCGGCACGGCCCGCGACCTGCTCCAGCAAATCGTAGGCGCGCTCCCCCGCTCTAAAATCGGGCAGCTTTAACGCAAAGTCGGCATTGACTACACCCACAAGCGTGACCTCGGGAAAGTCGAGGCCCTTGGCAATCATCTGGGTGCCCAGCAGCACCGCGCAATCGGCGGCATCGAACTGCTCGAGCAACTTTTTATGCGCGTCCTTGCCACGCGTGGAATCAGCGTCCATGCGAATGATGGCGACGTCCTCGGGCAGCATTTGGTGCAGCGCGTCCTCAATCTGCTGCGTGCCCAGGCCCATTTTTGCCAGGTAGCGGCTGCCGCATTTGGGGCAACGACTCGTGGGTGCGGGATACGGCTGCACGCGCCAGGACGAACCACAGGTGTGACACTGCAGCGTGTGCGTGCGCTCGTGGTACGTAAGCGCCGTGGAGCAGTGGTTGCAAGTGGGGACGCAACCGCACTCGCGACACATCAAAAACGGCGCAAAGCCGCGGCGGTTATGCAACAGCACAGCCTTTTCTCGCCGCTCCACAACGCGCTCCAGGCCTTCCATCAGCGGTTTTGAGAACATTGAGCGGCTACCGTGCGAGAACTCGCGACGTAGGTCGGCAATGCGGACCGTAGGCAGGACCGCGTGACCCGGGCGTTCGGGCATCTCGACGCGCGTCCACGTGACGCCGCCGTACGTGCCGCGGTGGCAGCGGTCGAGCGCTTCGGCAGAAGGCGTAGCCGAGCCCAGCACGAGTGGGCAGCGATAGCGGCGCGCCATCTCGGCCGCCACCTCGCGCGCATGGTAGCGCGGACTGGAGCCCTGTTTGTAGCTGGTCTCGTGCTCCTCGTCGATGATGATGAGGCCCAGGTCGCTGAGCGGGCAAAAGAGTGCCGAACGCGCGCCGACGACAACACGGGCGGCGCCACTTGCGACCATATCCCACTGGTCCAGGCGCTCACCGGCCGAAAGACGGGAATGGAAGACCGCGACCGTCTCGCCAAAGCGCGAACGGAAGCGGCCGACGGTTTGAGCCGTCAGCGAGATCTCGGGCACAAGCACGCACGCTGAGCGCCCGGCCGCGAGCACGCGCTCGATAGCGGAGAGGTAGACCTCGGTTTTACCGGATCCGGTGACGCCGTCGACAAGGACCACATCGCCGTGTGCGTCCAGGCGAGCACGCTCAATCTGCGCGAGCGCCTGCTGCTGGCCGTTCGTGAGCGCGACCGGCGCCTTGCCGCTTGCCGAGGACAACGTGGTCTGCTCGCTGCAGCCACGCCAGGCGCGGCGCTCCTCCACCACCACGACGCCGCGTTTTTCGAGCGCCTTGATGGTCGCCGACATGTTGTTGTAGAGCAGGTTGAGATCGCGCGTCGTGACGGGGCCGCACTGAAGCGCCTCGATGAGCTGGCGTTGGCGAACGGCAGTCTTGGGCGGCGTATAGTCAAAGCCATCGGGCGTAAGCATCACCCAGCGGTTTTGGATAGGCTTGACGGCGGGGCGCTCAACGGTCCACACGCCGTCATCGCCCTTGACCACGCGCGGACTTCCACCCGGAGGCAAGAATAGGCGCAGGCACTCGGAAAGAGTTGCGACGTACTCGCGACTCATCCAGCGCGCAATGCGTGCAGCCTCAGCGGTAAAGAGCGGCTTGCTGAGGATAGCCTCGATAGGCTTGATGCGCGCGGGGTCGAGGGCGTCGTTACCTTGTAGGTTGGCAAGCTTGGGCGCGATGTCGACGATATAGCCCGCGGCCGCACGGTTGCCAAAATGGACTAGGACGGTGGAGCCGATCTGGGCATCGTTGGCGAGTGACTGCGGAATGCCGTAGGCAAACGGCTCGGACAGCGCACGGGTGGGAATGTCCAGGACCACGCTCGCGTAGGCGGCAATGGGCTCTGGCGCAGGCTCAGGTTTGGCCTGCTCGGCCGTGCGGGCATGCTTCATGGGAGCTTGCTCCGGTTCGGGCGAACCAAACAGCGACAGTTGCTCGGCCATGGCGCCAGCACCTCCTATCCCATACGTCTACAGAAACAAGAGCCCCACTCGCGGTGAGCGGGGCTCGGATACATACGTTTGCGCAGCGATTACAGCGCCATCGTGCGGGCGCGGTCGATGCGCGCCAGGCAGTCGTCGCGGCCGACGAGCGCCATGGTCTCGCCCAGCGGAGGGCTCACCATGTTGCCGCAGACGGCGACGCGCACGGCCTGGAACACCACGCGCTTCTTGAGGTCCATCTGCTCGGGCAGCGGCTCAAGCGCGGCATCGATGGCCTCGGCCGTCCACTCGGTAACACCCTCAAGCGCGGCCTTGGCGGCATCCAGAATGGCACCCATGCCCTCCTTGGCCAGGCCCTTGTTGACAGACTTCTCGTCATACTCGAGCGTCTCGGCCGTGGCAAAGATGGGAGCGGCAACGGTCACGGCGTCGGCCGGCATCTTGGTGCGCGGCTTAACGATGGCGGCAAGCGCGTCGATCCAGTCCTCGCCGTACTCGACGTTACCCTCGATGAGACCCGCCTCGTGCAGCTCGGGGACCATGATCTCGTCGGCAAACTGGGCGTCAGACATGCCGTTGATGTACTCGGCATTGACCCAGTCGAGCTTCTTAGGGTCGAAGGTCGCCGGGTTCTTGGAAATGCGGTCGAGCGAGAACTTGCTGGCCAGAACATCGCGCGGGATGATCGTGGTCTCGCCGTCGAGCGACCAGCCGAGCAGCGCCAGGTAGTTGACGAACGCGTCGGGCAGGTAGCCGGCATCGCGGTACTCCTCCACCGAGGTGGCGCCGTGGCGCTTGGAGAGCTTCTTGCCGTCGGCGCCCAGGATCATAGAGATGTGGGCGAACGTAGGCACGGGCGCGCCGAGGGCCTCGTAGACCATGACCTGGCGCGGGGTGTTGGACAGGTGATCGTCACCGCGGATGACGTGGGTGATCTTCATCATGGCGTCATCGACGACGGTCGCGAAGTTGTACGTGGGCGTTCCGTCGGAGCGGAAGATGACAAAGTCGTCGAGCTCCTTGGCGTCGAAGGTCACCTCGCCATGGACGGCGTCGTGGATGACGACGTCGCCGCGGTCCTCGGGCACCTTGATGCGCAGGACGTAGGGCTCGCCGGCCTCGATGCGGCGGCGTGCCTCCTCGGGATCAAGATCGCGGCAACGACGCTGATAGCCCTGGAAGGGGTCCTTGCGCTCCTGAGCGGCCTTGCGATCGGCCTCGAGCTGCTCCTTGGTGCAGAAGCAGGGATAGGCCTTGCCCTCATCCCAGAGCTGCTGGGCGGCCTGCTTGTAAAGGTCCAGACGCTCGGTCTGGGCATAGGGGCCAAAGTCGCCGCCCACCTCGGGGCCCTCGTCCCAGTCCAGACCCAGCCAACGCATGGCGCGCAGAATGATCTGCGTGTTCTCGTCGGTGGAACGGGTGGGGTCGGTGTCGTCGATGCGCAGGATGAACGTACCGCCGTTTGCGCGGGCGAAAGCCCAGTTATAGATAGCGGTGCGGGCGCCGCCGATGTGCAGCTTGCCCGTCGGTGAGGGTGCAAAGCGGACGCGAACGTCTGATGCCATGGAAATCTCCTCGATTGCAGGATGGATGTCTAACTGCACCAGTATAAAGCATCAAAGCAACCTCCGCACAAAGGGCACCGACCAGTCATTGGGGACAGACTTAAATGACCATTCGTTGGGGACGTTCTTCGAAGCTAACTGAACAGGAGTGTCCCAAACTGCCGTCACTTGGGGACGTTCCTAAACTGCCGGCAGAAAAGGACCGTCCCCAAGTGCCGACACATAAGGAACGTCCCCAGGTGCCGTAAGAGTGTTCCTATTGGCTGGTCATTTAAGTCTGTCCCCAATGAGTAGGTGCGGAAAGGGTGTGAATGTTTGATTTACGCGCTATGATGTGCCCTTGCATAGAGAGCCCGGCGGAATGGTAACGGTCGCTGGGACACGTTTTTGAAAGGACAATCATGTCAGAAGAACTTCGTTCCATCCCACCCCAACACGGGTCCTTTGTTTTTACGTCGGAGTCGGTGACCGAAGGTCATCCCGATAAGATCGCTGATCAGATCAGTGACGCCGTCCTCGACGCAATCCTCGCCAAAGAAATAGAGCTGCAGGAGCAGGGCTATATTGCGCCCAACGGTGTGCCCGCCAACGTGGAGAACGTCCGCTGCGCCTGCGAGACCCTCGTGACCACCGGCACGGTCATCGTCGCCGGCGAGATTCGCACCCAGGCCTACGTCGACGTACAGGAAATCGCCCGCGGCGTCATCCGCCGCATTGGCTACAACCGCGCCAAGTTCGGTTTTGACTGCGACACCTGCGGCGTTATGAGCCTCATCCACGAGCAGTCGCCCGATATCGCCCAGGGCGTTGACGAGTCCTTCGAGACCCAGACCGGCGCTACCACCGACCCGATCGACCTGATCGGCGCCGGCGACCAGGGCATGATGTTCGGTTATGCCTCCAACGAGACCAAGACCCTCATGCCCATGCCGCACTACCTGGCAAGCCGCCTGGCCGAGCGCCTGGCCGCCGTGCGTCACGACGGTACCCTCGCCTATCTGCGCCCCGACGGCAAGACCCAGGTCACGGTGCGCTACGAGGAAGGCAAGCCCGTGGAGGTCACGACCATCGTCATCTCCACGCAGCACGCCGCCGAGATTGAGGACATGGGCAAGATCAAGGCCGACCTCATCGAACACGTCATCACCCCGGTCATGGCCGCCGAGAACATGCCGTGGGACAACGCGGACATCTACGTGAACCCCACCGGTCGCTTTGTCGTGGGCGGCCCCATGGGCGACACGGGCCTCACCGGCCGCAAGATCATCGTCGACACTTACGGTGGCTACGGCCGTCACGGCGGCGGTGCCTTTAGCGGCAAGGACTGCACCAAGGTCGACCGCTCCGCCGCGTATGCCGCGCGCTGGGTCGCCAAGAACGTGGTCGCCGCCGGTCTGGCCGACCGCTGCGAAGTCGAGCTTGCCTACGCTATCGGCGTTTCCAAGCCCCTCTCAATCATGGTCGACACCTTCGGTACCGCACATGTTGCCGAGGACAAGATCGTCGAGGCCGTAGAGAAGACCTTCGACCTGCGCCCGGGCGCAATCATCCGAGACCTGGACCTGCGTCGCCCCATCTACGAAAAGACGGCAGCCTACGGTCACTTCGGCCGAGAAGACGCCGACTTCACCTGGGAAAAAACCGACCGAGTCGAAGAACTCAAAGCAGCCTGCGGCCTGTAATTAAGAACCGCTAAGGTCACAACAACATATGCACTTTCAAAAGAAGTACCGGTCCCAACCGGTACTTCTTTTTTATTTAACCGGTGGTGAAGATGAGCCACTGCGGGACATGGAATAGGTCACCAGCCAATGAATTTTGGAGCACACGCGCCTCTACCATGTATCCTTAGTCCCGAGGGCGGGGCATAAGGTCGGTCGCGAGTTCCGCACGAGCCGGAGAGCACTTAATGTGCTCTCCGTGCGAGCAGGACTGTCCGAGCAGGCGACCTTATGCCCCGCCCTCGGGACGAAGGGATAGAGAAGGAGCACCCATGGCAGGCAAGCCGCAAACACTAGCTACGACCTCGGCATTCGAGATCTTGGGCCCCGTCATGGTCGGCCCCAGCTCATCGCACACCGCCGGCGCCCTGCGCTGCGCACAAGTTGCCGCCAGCCTGCCGGAAGGCCGCATCACCAAAGTCACCTTTGGCCTGTGGAACTCCTTCGCCCACACCTACCGCGGCCACGGCACCGACCGCGCTCTCGTCGCGGGCATTCTGGGCCTCGACACCGATGACGAGAACATCAAGCAGGCCTTTGACCTCGCACGTGAGCAGGGCCTCGAATATCACTTTGACATCAAGGGCGACGACGCCTCCATCCACCCCAACACCGTCGACATCGATATGGTCGACGCCACGGGCGCCACGGCGCAGGTCCGCGGCGAGAGCTTGGGCGGCGGCAAGATGCGCATCAGCCGCATTAACGGCGTCGGCGTTGACATCTCGGGCATGTACTCAACGCTCTTCGTTGCGCACAAGGACGTCCCCGGCGTGCTCGCCGCGCTCACCAACCTGCTCGCCTACGCCCATGTGAACATCGCCTTCTGTCGCACCTACCGCACCGAAGTGGGCGGCCAGGCCTACTCCGTCTTTGAGACCGACGGCGCGCCCGACGACACTGTTGTCCCGATGCTGCGTAAGCTCGACAATGTCGATTACGCGACCTTTATCGAGCTCCCCGGTTCTGCTTCGTCGCTCTCCCCCGGCGTCTCGGCCAAGGAAATCTTCGACGACGGCGAGCAGCTGCTCGATGCGTGCGAGGAACTGGGGCTCAGCATCGGCGCCGTTATGGCCGTGCGCGAGGCGCGTCTGACCGGCGAGGCCCACGCCGTCGCCGCCATGCGCCGCGTGCTCGACGTCATGCGCGAAGAGACCACAGCCCCCATTTCCAATCCACAGCGCTCGCTCGGCGGCCTCATCGGCGGCGAGGCAAAGCTTGTCGATGCCACCAGCCGAAACGATCTGAGTATAAGCCTGATGGGCGCCGTCCAAACCGACGCCGTGGCCCGCGCCATGGCCGTGCTCGAGCGCTCCGCCACGATGGGAGTGATCGTCGCCGCTCCCACGGCAGGCTCCGCGGGTGTCGTGCCCGGCTGCGTGCTGGCGCTCGCAGACCATCTGCAGCTGGACAACGAGCAGGTCATGGATGCCCTTTATTGCGCCGCCGCCATCGGCCTCAACCTCACCACGAGCGCCTGCGTTGCCGGCGCCGAGGGCGGCTGTCAGGCCGAGGTGGGAAGCGCCGCCGCCATGGCAGCCGCCGCGCTGGTGCAGATGCTCGGCGGCACACCCGAGCAGGCGCTCGACGCCAGTTCCATCGCGCTGAGTAATCTGCTGGGCCTCGTTTGTGACCCCGTCGGTGGCCTCGTGGAGGTGCCCTGCCAAAACCGCAACGCCATCGGCGTGGCAGCCGCCTTTAGCTCCGCACAACTCGCCCTCGCCGGCATTAAGAGCCTGGTGCCGTTTGACCAGATGGCACACGTCATGCTCTCGGTGGGCCACGCGTTGCCGGCCACGCTGCGCGAGACGGCAAAGGGCGGCATCGCGCAGGCTCCGGCCGCACTTTCGGCCTGTGCAAAATGCGGTGTGTGCGGATAGCGACAAAGAACGGCTCGAAGGTGGGACAAATGTCCCACCTCTTTTGAATGCCACCGTTTCCATACCACAATCAACTAGGTAATCGCTATAATGCAAGCCCAGTAAAAACACGATGAGCCGCAAGGCGAAATTCGAAGGATATGCATACGATGTCGCAAAACGATCGAACTCAACTGATTCCCGATCCGCAGCAGCCGAGCAGGCACACCGGCGGCGTTCAGTCGCCGCGTCCTATCGCGCCGAGCCACGGTCAGCAGCGTGGTGCGGCAAACGCTTCGCAACGCCCGAACCAGCAGCGCCAGCAGCATCAGCAGCGCCAGGCAAATGGCAATGCGCCCAAGCAGCCCCCCACGCACGCTCGAGGCGATCGCGGCCCCGCACGCAAACCCGCCGAGAACAATAAGTCGGGCAAAAAGACGACGCTCTTTGTCGTCCTGGGTCTTATCGTCATTGTCTATATCGTAGGCGTCGTAGCGTTTTCCCAGCTAGCCTACCCCAACACCACCATCGCCGGCGTCGACGTCTCGTTCTCCAACGCTTCGTCTGCCGCCACCAAGGTCAACTCGGCATGGAAGCACTATAAGCTCACCGTGACAGGCGATGACTTTAGCTGGACGTATCAGCCCGAGTCCGATGAGCCCATCGTCGACGGCGAAGCTGCCGCAAAAGAGATCATCAGCCACAACGAAGCCTTTGTATGGCCGGTCCGCCTTGTGGAATCCTTAAGCGGAAAGACCAAAACAACCGCTACCTCCAACGAAGTCGATCTTGATCAAGACGTCGACCTGTCCATGCTCTCCGACACTTTTGACCAAAAGAAGTTTGAGAAGGATCTGGGCGCCGCCATCGACGAGTTTAACGAGGGGCGTTCGGGCACGTTCGAGGCCAATAGCTCCTATGACGAGCAGGCCGGCAAGTTTACTGTCGAGAAGGCGCGCTCCAACGAAAAACTCGACCGCGAGCATGTCATTAAGTATGCCGAGCTCGAGCTTGCCTCGCTGTCCGAGACCGTAGACCTTTCCAAGCTCGGCAACGATGCCTATGAGCCGCTCAATGGAACGCTGACCGATGATCAGATTCAGGCCGCATGCGATGCCGCCAACAACTTCTTGGGCGTCAACGTGACCCTCAAGCTCAACGGCGAGGATGCCGGCAAGGTTGATGGCAGCTCCGTGTTGCAGTGGATCAGCTTTGCCGATCCGGCCAACCCCACGCTCGATACGTCGCAGATCAGCAGCTGGGCAGCCGAGCTCGCCAACGGCTTTAATACCGTAGGCTCCACTCGCTGGTGGACGCGCGCCGATGGCAAGCAGTGTGCCGTCGAAGGCGGTGACTTTGGTTGGTCCATTGACAGTAGCTCGCTCGCCAAGCAGGTCGAGGACGCCATCAACAACAAGCAGACCGGCGAAATCGAGATCAAGTACTCCCAGAAGGCCGACACCTTTACCGCAAAGGGAGAGCCCGACTGGAAGGCGTATATCGACGTCGATCTGTCCGAACAGCACGCGCGCTACTATGACGAGAACGGTAATATCGTTTGGGAGGCCAACTTTATTTCTGGCAAGCCGGGAGAGGACGCCACCCCCGAGGGCGTATGGCAGATCAACAGCAACAATGGCGCCAGCAAGCTTATCGGTGCCAAGGACCCCGAGACCGGCAAGCCCAAATACGAGAGCCCGGTCAGCTATTGGATGCCGTTCGAGGGCAATATGGTCGGATTCCACGACGCCACCTGGCAAAACGACAAGAGCTTCGATAATGCCGAGTCGTACAAGTGGTGCGGCAGCCACGGTTGCATCAACCTGCGCCTGGCCGATGCAAAGGCACTTCACGACTGCATCAAAGTCGGCCTGTGCGTGGTTGTCCACTCGTAGTGCAAAGCGCGCATTCCCACAACGTGGAGCCGCTGCGACCAATCTAACAGTTCCGAAAGAATCCGCCATATGCGCCCGCCTTACGCGACGGGCGCATATACTTATTGAGGAACTTTCTATAAAGGAGACGCTATGCCGAATGTCCCCACCATCACCCCAGGCCAGGATGATGCCGAGTACACGCCCGAAGGTGCCACCGAAACGATTCCTTTGATTACAAACGTACATGCCGAAAAGCAGAGCGGACGCACGAACGATACCGCCGAGATTTCCGATGAAGAAGCCTATGCAAAGCTCAAGGCAAAGCGTGCCGAGCGTCGGCGCAAAAAGCTGATTCGACGCGGTATTGCCGCCGGCGTCGTGGGTGCCATCGCACTCATTGCCATTGTCGCAACCCTGGTTATCAATGCGCAGCCGCAGGGCGCCAGCGGGCCTGTGACCGACATGGTGACCGAGGGCACGTTTACCACAACGGTCGAGGCGAAAGGCCAGCTCAAACCCATTTCGTCCTCAGTGGTCTCCCCTTCTGTCGACGGCACGGTCGATTCGATCAACGTGCAGGCAGGCCAATCCGTCAACGAGGGCGACGTGCTTATGACCATTAAAAACGACGAGCTCGATCGCAACGTTGCCGAGGCGCAGCGTGCAGTTGCAGCCGCTCAAGAAGACCTCGCCAACGCGCAGAAAGCCGCAGCCGCCGCGCAGGCCACCCCAACGACGGACGTCGATGGAGCTTCCGCAGCGGCTGGCATCACCGCCGCATCAGCGGACACGAACGCCGTATCGGCCGCGCAGCGCAGCCTCGCTTCGGCCCAGGCAAACCTAGACCAGGCGAACGCCAAGGCCGCCAGTCGCACGGTCACGGCCCCGAGCTCGGGTAGCATCGTGGAGCTCAACGCCAAGGTGGGCGCCACGGTAACAGGCGGCATGATCATGGGCGAAAGCGATACGAGCGGCGGCAAGCAGTGCATGCAGATCGCCGACCTATCCAAGATGAAGGTAACCGTGCAGGTGGGCGAAAAGGACATCGCCAAGATCGCCGTTGGGCAGAGCGCCAACGTCACGTATCCCGCGTTTCCCGATATCGTGAGCCAGGGAACCGTCACGGCTATCGCGTCGGTGGCAAACTCCGACGCCGCCAACGGTGGCGGCGGCAGCGTAACCTTTAACGTCGACATTCTCATCGAGGCGCCCGACGCGCGCCTGAAGCCAGGCATGACGGCCGAGGTATCGGTGGTGACCGAGCAGCTCGACGACGTGGTGATGGTGCCGACGATGGCGCTCATGACCGAAGACGGCGAACACTATTACGTCAACGTGGCGACTGATGACGAGGGCAAGCAAACCCGTCGCGTGAAGGTGACCGTCGTGACGCAAAACGACAACGAAGCCGTAGTCGGCAAGACACAGGTCAAGCGCGACGACCAGGGCAACGAGATCAACCCCAACGTGCCGGTTACCAAGCTGCGCGATGGCGACACCCTCGTCATGGATACCGGAGCGGACGCAACGGCTGACGGCGGCTACAGCGCGGATTCGGGCAGTATGTCTGACGACGAGGGCATGTAATGCGTCCCGTTATCGACATCCGCAACGTGCACCGCATCTTTGAGAGCGAGGCAGGTTGCGCCCACATCCTGCACAACGTGAGCATGGCGGTAAATCCCGGCGAATTCGTCGCTATCACTGGCCCCTCGGGCTCGGGCAAATCAACGCTCATGAACATCCTAGGCTGCCTGGATAAGCCGACGGCGGGCGACTACTACCTGCAAGGGCTCAACGTGGCCGAGCTCGATGATGACGAGCTCACCGAAGTTCGCGCCCTGAGCATTGGCTTTGTCTTTCAGAGCTTCAACCTGCTGCCGCGCCTGTCGGTTATCGAAAACGTCATGCTGCCGCTGGCCTACACCAATGTGCCCCGTAGCCAGCGCGAAATGCGCGCCGTGCACGCGCTGCAGGCCGTCACGCTACCGGTCGACCACTGGGACCACCGCATATCCGAGCTCTCGGGCGGCCAGATGCAGCGCGTCGCAATCGCGCGCGCCCTTGTCAATGACCCGCCCATTATCCTGGCCGATGAGCCGACGGGAAACCTGGACTCCGCCACTGGAGCGCTTGTGATGGAGACCTTCCATAAGCTCCAAAAGCGCGGCAAAACCATCGTTCTTATCACACACGACCCCGGCATCGCCGCCGAGGCCGACCGTGCCGTAACCATCCGCGACGGCCGCATTCACGACGGCGCGTATATTCCACATGCACCGCGGACCCTGCGCAGCGCCATAGATAGCCTGCCCATGATTTCCGCCTCCGCCAACCCGCCGAAAGGAGTGATGGCATGAGCGCCCGCGATCTCATCCAGGAAGCCCTTCACTCGCTCGAGGCCAACAAGGGGCGCAGCCTGCTCACCATCCTGGGCATTGTCATCGGCATCGCCTCGGTTATCGCCATGACTTCGCTCATCGGCGGCATCCAAAACAGCCTGGTCAACAGTCTGGGCCTCAATGCGGCACGCATGGTGCAAATCTATTCGACACAAGAACTCACCGAGTCGGACATCGAGAAGCTTCAAAAACTGGTGCCGCAGATAGAGCAGATCGGCATTGTCGACAGCGCGTATACCGAGTACAAGACCGGCGATAAAAGCTATACCGTCATGGCACAGGGCGTCGATAGCGACATGCTCGACGCCGTGGGGGCCAGCAAGCTCGTTGCGGGGCGCACCTATTCCCAGGCCGAGTCCCAATCAGGCTCGCGCGTGGCGCTCATCAGCCGCGGCGGCGCCGATCAGCTTTACGGCAACGAACAGGATGCTCTGGGGAAAACCATCAAGGTGTCCAACGGCGAGGTGCAGATTGTAGGCGTGATTGATGGCGGCAGCGACTCCATGGGCTCGCTCACGCTGTATATGCCACGCGAAACCATCGCCGGGCTGTTTGGCGACGAGAATCCTTCATTCCCCAGCGTGACGGCACTTGCCGCCGAGGGCACGGACATGGATGAGCTTTGTAAGACCATCGAGTCCAAGGTGCGCGCGATGAAGGGCATCGAGGAGGAGGATGAGTACGACAGTGTATCGGCGACATCCATGAAAAGCGCCATCGATGCACTCAACTCCTTTATGGGCGCGTTCTCGCTCATCATGGGTGCTGTCGCCAGCATTTCGCTGCTTGTCGGCGGTATCGGCATTATGAATATGATGCTCACCAACGTGACTGAGCGCATTCGAGAGATCGGCATCCGCCGCGCTCTGGGCGCCAGTCGTCGCGATATCACCGCGCAGTTTTTGGCCGAGTCTTCGGCGCTGTGCGTCACCGGTGGCCTACTGGGTGTCCTGATAGGCTATCTGCTGGCCTGGGGCCTCGCGATGTTTGCCTCCGGATCCGGGATTCTTGGCGAGCTCGGAGCCAGCGGGCAAATCACACCGAGTTTTTCAATCGCCACGGTGCTGCTGGCCTTCGCCGTCTCCGTCGGCATCGGCGTAATCTTTGGCTTCTACCCCGCTCGCCGCGCGGCAAAGCTCAACCCGGTGGAGTGCCTACGCTACCAGTAAGTCACCACCAAAAAGTTGCGCTGAATTAGGAACCGAATATGCTATCTAGCAGCAAAAACAGACACTATTTCACCGCAACTTATTGAAGGACCGCTTGCGCCAGTTCCGGGCGTCGTCCTCGAGCTATTGGCGGAAGACAGGCTTGTACGGGTCGAGCTTGCTCGAGGCGCTCCTCCTCGCGGGCGGGAGGCCGCGCAGGCGCGGCGAGCGCCTAGCGCGCGAACTCCCGTAAGAGCGCGTCTTCCACTTCCCGAAGCGAAAGGGCCCCGCCTCCCTCGGCGGGACGGGTGACCACGATGCAGCGCGCTCCCACGTCGCGCGCGGCGGCAAGCTTCTCGGCCGTGCCGCCTACGGTTCCCGAGTCCTTGGTCACAAGCCACTGGGCGCCCACCTGTCGAAGCATCGCCTCGTTGAGCTCGCGGGTGAAGGGCCCCTGCATGCCGATGACGTGCGACGGCGAAAACCCCGCGTCGATGCACTTCGTTATAGCACCGGGCAGCGGGAGCACACGTACGAAAAAGCGCTCCGCGAAATCGGCGACGCGCGTGTAGGGAGCAAGCTCCTTGCTCCCCGTCGTGAGAAGCGCGCGACCCGGGTTCTCGGAGAGAAAGCGAGACGCGCAGGCGATCGACGCGACCGACACGACGCCTGTGGGCAGCGCCTCGACCGGGCGCGCAAGGCGCAGGCATCGTGCACCCACGGCGAGCGAAGCGGCCCGGATGTTGCCGCTTGCGAGCGTAGCGAAGGGGTGCGTGGCGTCGACGACGATGCGCGCGCCGGAAAGCTCGCGCTCCATGTCGGCCTCGTCGAGCCTGCTCGCATGCACCTCGATGCCCGGAAGCTCGCCCAAAAGCTCGCCTCCGTACTCGGTTGCCGCGTAGGCACGGGCGGGGATGCCCGCCTCGCTCGCCCATTCGCACAGAAGGCGGCCCTCGGTGGTGCCGGCGAAGATGCGCAGCGCCGGCGCGGATGCGGGCGCCGTCACTTCGGGCCGCCTGGGCGCGTGATCTGGTAGAGCAGCGCATTCATAATGGCGGCCGCCACGGTCGAGCCGCCCTTGCGACCCCTCGCGACGATGGCCGGCACGCGTCGCGCGAGTAGCTCCTCTTTCGCCTCGACCACGTTCACAAACCCGACCGGCACCCCAACGACGAGTGCGGGCGCGATCTTCCCCGCGTCCATGAGCTCGGCGAGGCGCAGAAGTGCTGTGGGAGCGTTGCCGACGGCCACGATGAGCGGACCCTCGATGCCGCAAGCTTTGTCCATGCTCGCTACGGCGCGAGTCGTGCCCGCGGCGCGCGCAGCCGCGGCGACATCAGGGTCGGCCATGTAGCACACGGCCTTACAGCCGAGCTTCGCGAGCGCGGGCTTGCTTATGCCTGCGAGCGCCATGTTCGTGTCGGTGAGCACCGTGGCCCCTGCGCGCAGTGCGTCGAGCGCACAGTGCGCGGCGTCATGGGTGAACACGAGGGAATCGGCGTACGAGAAGTCGGCAGTGGTGTGGATGACGCGCTTCACGACGGGCTCTTCGAGCGACGGGAACGTGCGGCCGCCGAGCTCTTCGGTGATGATCTCGAAGCTGCGCCGCTCGATGTCGCAGGGCGCCATCTCCTTGGAATCCATCTAGTACTCCACTCCTTCCCTTGCACATATCCCCTGAGCGTAGGGGTGTTTCTCGCACCGCATCTCGGTTATGTAGTCGGCCTTCTCCACGATCTTGCGGGAAGGCGCGCGCCCGGTGAGCGCTACTTCGACGCCGCGCGCGGACATATCGAGCGCGCGGTCCACGAGCGCCTCGTCGACAAGCCCCTTCGAAAGCGCGTCAAGCGCCTCGTCGAGCACGAGCAGCCCCTCCTGAGCGCCCTCGAGCTCGGCGAGCGCGGAAGCGAGGTTCCCATCGTGCAGCTCGCACGTCGCGGCAAGTTCTTCCGACGTCATCGACCAGGTAAACTTGTCCGACACCTTCCCCGCGAACACGGGCACGCCGAAATGCTCGGCGAGCAGGCGCGCCTCCCCGCTTTCGCCGTCTTTCAGGAACTGCACGACGACGACGCGGCGGCCTGCGGCGAGCATGCGAAGGGCGAGGCCCATCGCCGCCGTGGTCTTACCTTTGCCGTCGCCATGATACACGTGGATCATACGCCCTCCTCGATAATGCGGTAGACATACTCCATGTCGAGCGCCCCGCGCACGACGTCGGCCAGGCGGTCGAACTCGCGCGCACGGTGATCGGCCGCGGACGCCGCGCCCGCAGCACCCACGACGCTCTCGGGCAGGCCGCGCATGCGCGCGAGCGAGCGCGCGAGGGCGAGCGCCAGCCCCGGTTCGTCGAACAGGCCGTGGAGATAGGTTCCGAACACGTTTCCGCAGGCCGCGCCTTCTGGTTTGCCGCCAATCGTGCCCGCAGGGGCGCAGGAGACGGTCGTTTCGCCGTCGTGAATCTCGTACCCGCGCGCCGTCATGCCGTTCCACACCGAGAACGTGCCTTGGGCGCCCGTGATGCGAAGCTCCGACTGGGCAAGGCGCTTTTCCTCCTTGAACACCGTACTTGCAGGGATGAGCCCGAGCCCGCGCGCGGTGCCAGCGCCTTCCCTGCCGTGCGGGTCGGAAAGCTCGTCTCCCAAAAGCTGGTAGCCTCCGCATATGCCGAGCACCGGCGTGCCCGCGCCCGAAAGCGCGCGTACACAGGCTCCGATGCCGCTAGCCGCAAGCCAGCGCGCGTCGTCGAGCGTGGTCTTCGAGCCGGGGAGCACCACCAGGTCGGGTCGGCCCAGATCGGTCGTCGAGGAAACGTAGCGCACGCCCACGCCGGGCACGCGCGAAAGCGGGTCGAAGTCGGTGAAGTTCGACAGATGCGGAAGGCGCACGACGGCGACGTCGATGACGCCGCGCGCCTCGCGGGCGGATAGGCGCGGCGCGAGCGAGTCCTCGTCGTCCAGGTCGAGCGTAAGATACGGCACGACCCCCACGACGGGAACCCCGCACATCTTCTCGAGCGGGGCCAAACCCGGGCGCAGGATTTCCACATCGCCGCGGAACTTGTTCACCACAAGTCCCCGCAAAAGCGCGCGATCCTCGGGCGCAAAGAGCGCGACCGTGCCGTAGAGCTGGGCAAACACCCCGCCTGGGTCGATGTCGCCCGCGAGCAGCACAGGGGAGGACACGGCGCGCGCGAGCCCCATGTTGACGATGTCGTTTTCGGCAAGGTTGATTTCAGCGGGGCTCCCGGCGCCCTCGATGACGATGACGTCGTTTTCCTCCGCGAGCGAATCGAACGCCTCCAAAATCTGCGGCATGAGCGACTTCTTTCGCGCGAAGTAGTCCCTCGCAGCGAAGGCTCCCTGCGCCTTGCCGGCCACGATGAGCTGGCTTCGGTGGTCGCTTTCGGGCTTGAGCAGGATGGGGTTCATGCGCACGTCGGGCGCGATGCCGCACGCCTCGGCCTGCATGATCTGGGCGCGCCCCATCTCGAGCCCGTCGGCCGTGACTCCGCTGTTGAGCGCCATGTTCTGGCTCTTGAAGGGAGTCACGCGCAGGCCGTCCTGCGAAAGCACACGGCACAGCCCCGCCGCAAGCAGGCTCTTCCCCACGTTCGACATGGTGCCCTGGATCATGATGGGCTTCGCCCTACCCACGGGTATCGACCTCCTTCGCCGAGCCTCGGCCATCCGCGCCCGCCATAGCGCCGCTGCAAGAAGCGCCGCCCCGTTCGTCGGGTTCGCCTTCGCCCGATGCGCCTTCCGCCCGAAGCGCGCGACTGAACGCCATCGCAAGCCGGGCGTTCTCCTTGCGCGTGCGCACCGCGACGCGGCACCAGAAACGGGACAGTACCGAAAACGAGTCGCACGTGCGGACCAAAACCCCCTGTTTATACAGGCGCTCGGGGATGTCTTTCGCCGGCGTGCGGACTAAAAGGAAGTTCGCATCCGACGGCACGACGGAAAGCCCGAGCGAGGAGAGCTCGTGAGAAAGCCACGCTCGCTCTCCCGCCAATACATCGCGCGTGCGCGAGACGTATTCGACGTCTTCCAGGGCGGCGATGCCCGCGGCCTCGGCGACCGAGGAGACGGGCCACGCCTGCCCCGCCCGGCGAATCCCCTCGATGAGTTGGGCGTTTCCGCTGATAAGATATCCCAACCGCAACCCCGCCATTCCATAGAGCTTGGTGAATGCGGAGAGCACGGCCACATGGCGCGAACACGCGGCGCGTGCGGCCACGCTCCTTTCGCGGGCGTCGGGCGCAAATCCGAGGAAGCACTCGTCCACGACGAGCAGCGCGCCCACCTGCTCGCAGCGGCAAGCCGCGGCATCGATCACGCTGGGGTCGACGAGGCGCCCCGTCGGGTTGTTCGGATTGCAGAGGTACGCCACGTCTCCCGGCCCCTCGATCGCGCGGGCGAAGGAGGCGGGCACGTCGAAGTCGTCCGCCTCGGAGAGCGGGAACTCCTGCACGCATGCGCCGTAGTACGATGCCGCCTCCGCATATTCAGAGAACGTCGGCGCGCACACGACGATGCGTTTCGGGCGCACCGCCGCGGCGAGCCGCCAGATGATGTCGGACGCGCCCGCGCCGCAGACGATAGTATCTTCGGGAATGCCCTGGGCGCGCGCTAGGGCGCGAACGAGGGCGAGGCTTTCCCTATCGGGGTAGGCGTCGATTCGAGAAAGCGCCTTGCAAGCTGCGGCGACGGCGCGCGGCGAGGGGCCTGCCGGATTCACGTTCACCGAGAAGTCAATGAGGTCGGAGGCGCCCCCTTCGCAAGCGATGCCGAGCGATTGCGTGCTACCCCCATGCGTACGGGCGCGCAGGATTCCCCCGGCAGCCCAGGGCGCGGCGTGGTCTTCCCTCATGCCATCGCCCCCACGGCGAGCACGACCGCCGCGCGCGCGGCGCCGAAGACGACGAGCGCGCATACGGACGCGGCGAGCATGAGCCTTGTCGCCCGGGCGATGTCGCCCCACTCGATTTCGCGGGACGCATCGCCTATCGTCGGTTTCTCAACGAGCTTGCCGAAATACACCGCGGGTCCTGCCAGGCGCAGCCCGAGCGCGCCCGCGCACGCCGACTCGGTCTGCGCCGAGTTGAGGCTCGCATGGCGACGCCTGTCGCGGCACCAGATGCGCGCCGCCCCGCGCGCGTCGAGCCCGACGATCGGGCACACGGCGATCATGAGCAGGGCCGATAAGCGCGAGGGAATCCAGTTCACCGCATCGTCGAAGCGCGCCGAGGCGCAGCCGAAGTCGATGTAGCGCTCGTTTTTGTAGCCCACCATGCTGTCGAGCGTGTTCACCGCCTTGTACGCCATGCCCAAGGGCGCACCCCCGATCATAAGGTAGAAAAGCGGCGCGATGACGCCGTCGCTCGCGTTCTCCGCCACCGTTTCCACGGCGGCGCGCGCGACGCCCTGCTCGTCGAGAACAGACGTGTCGCGTCCCACGATGAGACCGACGGCTTCGCGCGCCGCGACAAGGCCGCCCTTCGAGAACGCGCGGGCCACGGCCAGGCTCTGGCGGCGCAGCTCGCATGCCGCGAGAATCTGATAGCTCGCCCATGCCTCGGCCACGAAGCGCAAGCCGGGGTGAACCATGCCGCAAAGATGCAGGATTCCCCAGGTCAAAAGCCCACACGCAAGCGGAAGCGCCACGGCGAGCACAAGCCCTGCGGCGCGCGTGCCCGCGGACGTTTGCGGGAATGCGCCCCGCAGGCGGCCTTCGGCCCACGTGATCGCGCGCCCCATGGCGACGACGGGATGGGGAAGCCAGCGCGGGTCGCCGAAGGCAAGGTCGGCCGCGAACCCGACGGCGACGGCAAGAATCGTCATCACCGGACATCGCCCCCCGAAGCGGGGCGAACGTCGCGAAGGCAGCGCCCATCCCAGGTGGCGGCCCATGCGCCGCCCGGCTCGGTATGCACGTCGAAGTATCCCATTTTCGAGACAGCAAGCTCGGAGAGCAGCGCTTTCACGGTACCCGCGTGAACGACGAAGACGGCGCGCCCACTCCCCTGGGCACGCTCCGATTTGCACGCCTCCCGAAACGCCGCGACGACGCGGCGGGTGAAATCGCTCTTGCCCTCGCCATGCGGGCAGCGCGTCTCGCACCAGGAGTCTACCCAGGCGCGGTAGCGCGCATCCTCTTTAAGCTCGGCGGCGCTTCGCCCCTCGAAGTCGCCGAAATCCATCTCGCGCAGACCGGGGCACGCCATAAGCTCCGCGTTCGGGAAGAGGATGCGCGCCGTCTGGTCGGTGCGGGCCATGCCGCTCGTGATAACACGGAACACGTCACGATCGCACGCGAGGTCGCGCAAAGCGCGCTCGCCCGCGCTCGACAGGGGCTCGTCGGTGCCCGCCCCGCTGTAGCGATGATCTTCCGTGCCCGCCGTGGCACCATGGCGCACGAAAACGACTTCCAAAGGCGCGCCCACGCCCTGCGACCCTCGAGGCGCATCGTCAAGGTTTCCTTTGATGACCTGGGGTATCCCGCACGTCATGCGCACGACGACGTCGGCGCGCGCAGCGAGCGCGCATCCCAGGCGTCCCGCGCGCTCGCGCCATTGGGCGTCTTCCGCACGCATGGGGACGACCCCCGAGCCGACCAAGGGCAGAATCACTACGTCGAAGCCGATCAGCCGCTCGAGCGCCCGGTCAGCGTCGAGCGCGCATACGAGTTCCTCAGCACGGTATGCGACGCGGCCGGCAAAAGCAGCGGGAACGCCGCCCTCCGCAAGCTGCGCCGCGTCGACGAAATCGTCAGCCGCGAACCCGAGCTTTTCGCGCACGAAGGTCCTCTTCCCCGAATGCGCGCCACCTACCACGAGCATCATAGGAGCATGCCCCCCGCCACCAGCATGGCAAGCATCGCGAGCTCGGCCCATTGCAGAAACCATCCGGCCAAATCCCCCGTCACCCCGCCGAAGCGGGAAAGGGCACCATGGCGGTACCACGCGAGCGCCAAAAGCCCCGCCACCGCCATAAGGGCGCCGACGGCCTGAGCGCACGCGACCATCCCTGCAGCCGAAGCCGCAGCGAAAGCGCAAAGCGGCACGACGATCGCCGCGCGCTTCTTCGCAGGCGAGAGCCCCGCGGCCATGCCGTCCGCCCGCGCGGCAGGCCAGCATTCAACGGCGAGCCCCGAAAGCGAGCGGGAGAACACGAGCGAGCACAGAAGCGCGAGGAACGCCCCCGCCGTAAGCGGCAGCGCGGTGAACAGGGAAAACTGCAGAATAAGGTACACAACAACACCGATGACCCCGAAGGCGCCCGCCCGCGGGTCGTGCATGATCTCGAGCTTTCGCTCGCGCGGCGCCCAACTTGCAAGCGCATCGGAGGTGTCGCAGAGCCCGTCTAGGTGGATGCCTCCCGTCACCGCCACAGGCAGCGCCACGAGCACGGCCGCGACGATGGTCGCGGGCACGCCGAGCAGGTTCGCCACGTGCCCCCATGCCGTCATGAGGAAGCCTTCCGCAAGGCCCACCAGGGGAAACGCGGCAAGCGCATGGGTTGACCCGAAATCGGTCCAGGCCGATTTCGGAACGGGGATGCGCGAGAACGTTCCGAACGCCGCGCCGATTGCCTCTACTATCTTCACCTTGTAGGTCCTTCGCCTTTCATCCAGACGGGAATCCCGCATACCACTTCGACTGCGCGGTCGGCCAGCGCCGCCACGCCCGCGTTCACGCGCGCGAGCGCGCGCCTCCATGCCTCGGTCCCCTCATCGTAGCGCATCCCATCGGCGAACACGTCGACGGTGACCACCACCGTATACGCAGCGGCCTGAGCGAGACGCTCGATGCCTCCGAGCACCTCGCGCGCCGCAGCGTCGGGGTCTCGTGGGGACAAGCCGCCTTCCGCGAAGAGCTCGTTCGCAACCAGGTTGCCCACGTCCTCCAAAAGAAGCGTGCAGCCGCGCGGAAGCCCGGGCGCTGCGGCGCCCACGTCACGCGTGCGCTCGAGGGTGGAAAACGCCTTGCCCTCACGCAGCGCCCGATGGCGCGCGATGCGGCGGGCGCCCTCTTCCCCGAAGGGCTCCATCGTTGCCAGGTACACGCGAGGGCCGTCGTGCCCGAGGCACAGGGATTCGGCGTAGGCGCTCTTGCCGCTCGCGGCGGCGCCGATAACGAGCGTCACCGTCATTTCCCGGCCTCGAAATGCTCGTAAGCAGCCATGCCAGTCGCCGTGAACGTCTTCCCATCCCGGTACACGCGCAGCGCCGAATCCAGAAGGGGCAGATACGCCATGGCGCCCGCGCCCTCGCCCAAGTGCATGTCTGCGTCGAGGGGTGCCTTTATGCCGAGCTCGCGAAGGAGCTTCTGGCTTGCGGGTTCGCTTGATGCGTGGGTGCCCACGAGGTAGCCCAAGGCGTTGGGGCACAGGCGCGCCGCGCACAGGGCCGCCGTGCAGGATATGACCCCGTCGAGGAGCGCCGGCGCCTTCGAGGCCGCGGCCCCCAGGTAGAAGCCGCACATCGCCGCGATGTCGAAGCCGCCCACCTTCGAGAGCACGTCGATCGGGTCGGCGGGATCGGGCGAGTTCGCGTCGATAGCACGCTCGACCACGTCGCGCTTGCGCGCGAGCGAGGCGTCCGAGAGCCCCGCGCCGCGCCCGACGAGGCTCCGCGCGTCCGCCCGGATGAGCACTGCGGCCACCGCCGCCGAGGTGGTCGTGTTGCCGATGCCCATCTCGCCCGCGGCGAGAAGGCGCACGCCGGCGCGGGCAAGCCCGCACGCAACGGCGATTCCGACCTCGATCGCGCGCACGGCCCCATCACGAGACATAGCGGGGCCGTGCGCGATGTTGCCGCTCCCCCGCCGCACGTTCGCGCGCACCATGCGCGCGTCTTCTATGCCCCGGGCCATACCCACGTCGATGGGCACGACCTCGGCACTCGCGAACGCCGCCATGCGGCAGGCGCTCGTGGCCCTCTCGCACATGTTGCGCGCGACGGCTCGCGTCACGTCTTGCCCGCTTTGCGACACGCCTTCGGCAACGACCCCGTTGTCGGAGAAGAATACCGCGAGCGCACGGGGGAACTCGGCCACCTCGGCGCTCCCCTGAGCTGCGGCGATACACGCGACGGCGTCTTCAAAGTCGCCCAATCCACCCAAGGGGTGCGCGATGGAGTCCCACGCGGCGTACGCGGCGGCGCGGGCGCACTCGTCTGCGGGCGCGATCCGGGAGAGCGCAGCTTCGAGCACGGCGCCCGGCGCCGACGAGAACGCGCGCTCGACTTCCTCGCGGATGCAGGCAAGCGCGGTTTCGGTTGCTTCAGCCATGCCGTCTCCTCTCTGCGAACGACGCTGCGGCAGACGCGAACGCGCGCGCAACGTCGGGGTTAGCAGGATAGTACACATGCGGGAAGCCCGCCACCAGGAACGGGGTGGTCGTCATGCACGGCCAGCCCTTGTCGCGCCGGGGCTTCTGCGCCCAGAAGTCGCCGCCCGGGCAGGTGGACTGCCAGTAGTGGAACTCGTGCGCGCGGATGCATGTGCCGCGCGGCCCGTAGAGCCCGTCGCGTTGGGAAGTAAGCTCCACGTACCCGAAATGGGACAGCCTTCCCCCGTTCTCGCTTGCGCCCTCAAGGGCGCCCGCAACAGGCCAGCGCCGCCCCTCGCTATCGGCGATTTCGCGCTGCAGGTACAGAAACCCACCGCATTCGGCGACCGTCGGCATGCCGGATCCCACCGCGCGCCGCACCGCCTCGCGCATCGGCGCGTTCTCGGAGAGCTGCCGCGCATGGAGTTCCGGGTAGCCGCCCCCCAGATAGAGGGCGCTTGTCCCCCGGGGCAATTCGCTATCACACAGAGGGCTGAAAAAGGCCAGCTCGCATCCCAAGTCCTCGAGCGTGCGCAGGTTCTCCTCGTAGTAGAACGAGAACGCCTCGTCACGTGCGACGGCGACGATGGGCCGCGCTCCCGCGATCGGTTCCAACCGGTAAGGTTCCTCGCGGATATCGGGTGCCGTCGCCGCTATTTCGAGCAAGCGGTCGACGTCGACGCTCTTTTCCACCAGCTCGGCCATCTTGTCGATGCGCGCGGAGAGCTGCTCGACCTCGTCGGCGGTCACAAGCCCCAAATGCCGGCTTTCGAGCGAGAACGCCTCGTCGGCGGGGATATTCCCCAAAACCGCGACGCCCGTGTGCTTCTCGATCGCAGGCGCCGCGTAGGCGCAGGCAGCGGCGCTCGTCTTGTTCAGCACGACGCCGCGCACGTTCGCAGAAGGCAGGAACTCGGCGATGCCGCGGATTACGGCGGCGAGCGATAAAGACGCCCCGCGCCCGTTCACCACTAAAACGACCGGCGTTTCCGTGTCGCGCGCAACCTGGTAGCTGCTCGCGTCGGCCACGCCGGGCGCCATGCCGTCGTAGAAGCCCATGACCCCCTCGAGCACCGCGACATCCGCGCCCGCGGCGCCGCGTGCGAGCAGGGCGCGCAGCGTCGGGGCGTCGGTGAAGAAACCGTCTAAGTTGCCCGAGCACGCACCCACGACGCGGCGATGAAAGAGCGGGTCAATGTAGTCGGGGCCGCATTTGAAGGCCGCGCATGCAAGGCCGCGGCGCGCGAGCGCGCGCAGGAGCGCGCACGTTACGACCGTCTTACCGCTCCCGCTCGAGGGCGCAGCGACCATGAAGCGCGGGATGGACGTGCTCACCGGGCTCCGCCTTCCCCACCTGCACCACGTGCGCTGACGAGGAACACGGGGTTTTGCGCCTTCATAAGATGGTGCGAGTCTACAGCCTCGGCGCGGGCGGCCGACACCTGGCACGCCTCGAACCCCTTAAAGCGCGAACCCGAGAGGAGCGCGCACGCCTCGGTGAGCGTCTCAACGGTGACGCATGGCACGCACAGGCGAACCTGCGAGTTCTTCTCGAGCGCCGCCTCCACGATGGAGGGAAGCTCGCCCGCGCTCCCGCCGACGAACACGGCGTCGGGGACGGGCAGTTTCGTGAGCGCTTCGGGGGCGACGCCGGGGACCGCATGCACGTTGCCGCACCTGAATGCATCCGCGTTCTCTCGAATGAGCCGCACGCCGGCCGCGTTGCGCTCGACCGCCCATACCGACCCCGCTCGCGCGACGAGCGCCGCCTCGATCGACACGCTCCCCGTGCCGGCGCCGACGTCCCACACGGTGTCGGTCGCGGTAAGGCGCAGCTTCGCGAGCGCGACGGCGCGCACCTCCTGCTTGGTCATGGGAACGTCGCCGCGGATAAAGAGCTCGTCGGGAATGCCCGAGGAAGCGTACGGCCAGCGGGAGCTCGCGGCGCGAGATGCGCCCGCAGAGTCCGCCGCGGAAGAAGCCGCCGCGGGCGATGACGCGCCGGCCGGCGCCTCGGAGACTGCGCCAGAGCCCGCAGGCGACCCGGCGCCGCCTGCGGGCTCGATAAGCATCACGTTCAAGTCGTCGAACGTCTGACCCGCAATTTCACTTGCGGTCGCGCAGGTGATGCGCTCGTCGGGGTACGACAGACGCTCGGCCACGGTCACGCGCGCGTCCCCGAAGCCCGCCTGCACAAGCTCGCCCGAAAGCCGCGAGGGGTCTTCCCCGCCCGACGTGGCGAGGAAGAGCTCACCTGCGCGCTCGGCCTCGGCCACGATGTCGCACGCCACGCCGTGAGCGCTCGCGAAGCGCCAATCCTGCCATGGACGCGCAAGGCGCGCGGCGAGATACGACGCTGAGCTTATGCCGGGAATGACGCGCACGTCCACCTGCGCGTCGCCGGAGAGCGCCTCCACCAGGCGGCGCGCGCCGCTGAACAGCCCCACATCGCCCGTCATCACGACCACGGCGCGCTGCCACGACGCCGCATCGGTGAGCGCGGCGACGATGTCCGCCGTCTTCACGAGCTCGCATCTCACCACGTCGGGAGACACGTCGATGCCGACAAGCGCGCGATGAGCGCCGATGACCACGTCGGCGATGTCAATCGCGTCGAGCGCCGCGCGCGAGAGCAAGTCGGGGTTTCCGGGCCCCGCCCCGATGATCGTTACCTTTCGCATGGAATCTCCCGATACCCGCGCGGCGTGACCATACGGCCGCCTACGCGCTTCGTGTCCGCGTTGCCGACGAACACGGTGGTGAACATGTCGGCGTCGAGCTCCCCCAGCTCGGAGAGCCTGCACATGCCCGACTGCTGCCCCTCGCGCCCGATGTTGCGTACCCAGCCGCAGAGCGTGTCGGGGGCCTTCCATTCGAGCATAATCTTCGCCGCGCGCGAGAGCCTGTCGGCGCGCTTTCTGCTGCGCGGGTTGTACAAACAGATGCAGAAGTCGGCGCTCGCCACGGCGGCGAGCCTGCGCTCGATGACCTCCCACGGCGTGAGCAGGTCGGAGAGCGACACGACCGCAAAGTCGTGGGCAAGCGGGGCACCGAGCACCGCCGACCCGCTCTGAGCCGCGGTGGCCCCGGCGATAACTTCCACGTCTACATCGGGGTAGTCCTCCGCAAGCTCCAGCACGGGGCTCGCCATGCCATATACGCCCGCGTCACCGCTGCACACGAGCGCCACGGCTTCTCCGCTCTGCGCGCGCGAAAGCGCCAGGCGGCACCGTTCGACCTCGTGCATCATCGGCGTCGCGAGATGCGCCGCGTCGGGCACGGCGGCGAGCGCGAGCTCCACGTACTTCGTGTACCCCACAACGATGTCGGCCGCCTCGAGCGCGCGCCGAGCCGCAATCGTCATGCCGCCGGGGCCGCCCGGGCCGATCCCCACCACGAAGAGCTTTCCCATCACCGCTCCTTAAACGAAAGTTCGATAGTTACCTTGGAAAACGCGACGGTCACGCCGCCGTGAGCGAGCTTCGGGAAGATAAGTTTGCCCCCGTCTGCGAGCGCCGCGCGCTCGCAGACGTTGTCGACCCCCACCGTCGCGCGCACGAAATCAGAAGGCGAAACGCTGCCTTCGACCTGCGACAACTCCTCTGCGGAATACGTCGCAAGCGGGATATTGCGAGCGCGGCAGAAGGCGAGCAGACCCTCCTCGTGCGCCTTCACGTCGATCGTCGCCGCCTCGCGCACGGCAGAAGGCGAGATACCCGCCTGCCCGCACGCGAGAAGAAACGCCTCCCCGATCGCTTCGGCGCACGCACCGCGACGGCAACCTATGCCCGCAACGATGCAGGGCACGACAAGGCGAAGCGGCTCGGGCGCAGGCGCCTGCGCCCGCACGCCCGCCGGCTTCCCCGTCTCACCGGCGGGCACAACCTCGCCCGTTGTCTCCGCCGCGCGAACGGACGCACCTGCATTCGCGCCAGCGAACGGCGACACGACGATATCGGCCCGAGCGCGGTCGGACGCAATGTCAACCCCCTCAGGCGGCTGTCCCGAAATCGGTATGTCGGCATAGAGCGCCACGCGCCCGCCAGAAAGCAGCCGCGCCGATACTCGCTTGATGGCCTCGGGATTCGAAACGGCGAGCCCCGCACAGCGCGCCCACTCATCCACCGCCCACACGCCGCGGACGTCGGTCGCCGTGGTGATGACGGGGATGGCGCCTACCGCGCGTGCCACAGTTTGCGCAAGCTCGTTCGCACCGCCCAAATGCCCCGACAAAAGCGGGACGGCAAAGCGCCCCGCTTCGTCGATCGCCACAACCGCGGGATCGTGTGTCTTCGAGGCGACATGCGGCGCGATCGCCCGCACGGCGATGCCCGCCGCGCCCACGAATAGAAGCGCGTCCGACGCTTCCCACGCGTGCGCCGTCCATGCGCGCAGGTCGGCCTTCCCCTCGCCGAACCCGCGCGAAACGGAAACGTCCCAGCCAGGGTCATCTTCACCTGTCTGCGCGCAATCGGAAAGCGCGCGTGCGGTGCGCTCCGCAAACGCATACCCCCTCTCGGTGAACGCTATGCAGGAAACCCTCATCTAGCGCACCACCATCGTCGAGAAGTAGCTGCCCCGATCGGGCACATCGTCGAGCGAGCGGTACACGCGCTCGCCCGGAAGCCCACAGTCCTCTACGAGCTCGGCACCGTCGAAGACGCCCTCCTCGCAAAGGAAGCGCTTCGTGTCCGCAAGCGAGCGCCGCGCCTTCATGACCACCTTCGTCCCCGGCCAGCCGATTGCGCGGCGCACGTCATCGTAGCCGCCGGGCACGATGTGCAGAGGCGACGACATCTCGGGCGTGAGGTCGCGCTCGAGCGCCGCGGCGACCGCGCAGAAGCTCGGCACGCCAGGAATAGCGCGCGCCTCGAACCCGCGGGCACGCACGTCGGGCGCTATGCGCTGGAAGGTGGCGTAGATGCTCGGGTCCCCCAGGTTCAGCAGCGCGACGTCGCGGACCGCATCCAGGTGCGCGACAAGCTCGCGAACAAGCGAGACATGCTCGGCCGCGCGGCGCACGGCGTCGCGCGTCATCGAGAATCGCACGGGGATCACCGTCTTGCCTGTAAGGTCGACGGCGCCGCGCACGATGTCGAGCGCGACCATGGCCCCGTCCGCCGTCTGCGGTGCGGCGATGACCGGACACGATTCGATTGTGCGGACGGCCTTGATCGTGAGCAGCTCGGGGTCGCCAGGCCCCGTGCCCACCCCGTACAGCACGCCTTTACTCATACGTCGCCCCCAATTCCCCGATAACTGCATCGGCGCCCGACGTGCGGAAAAGCTCGCGGCGCTCGGCGTCGAACACGACCGCGGCGATATCGCATGCGCCCGCCGCGCGGCGGCGCAACCTGTCCTCGGTTGCCGCAGCGAGCGAGGCGCGCGCAGCGTCCCCCACGCCGGCGGCCTCGATTGCCTCGAGCGCCGCCGTGGTCGTGACCGACGACATGATCTCGCGCACGGTCTTCGCGTCCGCGCCGGCCAAGGCCGCGTGGGCGGCCAGAATCTCAGCGCGGCAGTCGGCGGTACGCGAATGGGTGTCCATGATGCCGCCCGCGACCTTCACCAGCTTGCCGATGTGTCCCACAAGAAGGACGTTGGTAAATCCCTCGCGAACGCAGCAATCAATCGCATCGCCCACGAAGTTGGAGATGAAGACCATCGGCGCACCGTTTAGGTGGAAATGCCCCGAGATGAACTGCTCGCCGTAGTTGCCGGGCGTGAGCACGACTCCGCGCCGCCCCATAGCCGCATGCTGCCGGATCTCGAGCTCGATGCTGTCGCGCAAGGCAGCGAGGCTGCGCGGCTCGACGATGCCCGTCGTGCCCAGGATGGAGATTCCGTCCTCTATCCCCAGGTGTGGATTGAAGGTCTTTTCGGCAAGGGCAACACCCTCGGGCACTGAAATCGTCACAGCAATATTTCCAGAAAAGCCGTGCGCGGCGCACACCTCGCGCACCGCCGAAGTGATCATCGCGCGCGGCGTCGCGTTGATGGCGGCCGCCCCCACCGGCTGCTCGAGCCCGGGCAACGTCACGCGCCCCACGCCCACGCCGCCATCGACGGAAACTTCCGATTCGCGCGCGGGCACGCCCTTGCTGCCCGCCGCGCCCGTGCCCGACCCCGCATGTTCCACGCGCGCGTACACGAGCACGCCGTCGGTCACATCGGCATCGTCGCCTGCGTCCTTTCGCACGGCGCACTGGGCGCACCCCTCGCCGATACATGCGTCGACCACGTCCGTCTCGATGGGCAGCCCGCCGGGGGTGACGATCGACACGCAGCCGACGGGCTTTCGTGACAAGAGCATCTCGCAGGCCGCCTTCGCCGCGAGCGTGGCGCAGCTCCCCGTGGTAAAGCCGCAGCGAAGGCGGGTCGTCCCGGTATATATGTAGTGCTCGAAGGCCACGCTAGCTGCTCGCCTTCCGATACCCCGTGGCAAACGAAGGGTCGTAAAGCTTGCTGCGCTCGTACGACTCCGCTTGCGCGCCGTCGTGCGCAAGCCCGCCGCGAGCTCCGAGAACGCGGCCCACCACCACGAGCGCCGTGCGGTCGATGCCCTCTCGCGCGCCCGCGTCGGCGAGCGTGCCCACTGTGCATCGCACCACGCGCTCCTCAGGCCAGGTCGCCTTGTACACGAGCGCCGCCGGCTCGTCGGAGCTGCGGCCCGCGGCCAAAAGCTCGGCGGAAAGCTCGGCGAGCATACCCGAGCTCAGGAAGATAACCATAGTCGAGCCGCTTTCCGCCATGGTGCGCATGCCCTCTCCCGCGGGCATGGGGGTGCGTCCGGAAAGCCGCGTGATCACGACCGACTGGCTGATTCCCGGCAGCGTGTATTCCTGGCGAAGCGCCGCCGCGGCACCGCAAAAGCTCGACACGCCGGGCACCACCTCGTAGTCCACGCCGCGCGCGTCGAGCGCGTCCATCTGCTCCTGGATGGCGCCGTACAGGCACGGGTCGCCCGTGTGCAGGCGCACCACTTCCTCGCCCCGTGCATCCGCCGCGCACATCACGTCGAGCACTTCCTCCAAGGTCATGTGCGCGCTGTCGTAGACAACGCAGGATTCCTTACACTCGGCGAGCAGCTCGGGGTTCACAAGGCTCCCCGCCCAAACGACCACGTCGGCCGCGCGCAGAAGACGCGCCCCGCGCAGCGTGATAAGGTCGGCGGCGCCCGAACCTGCGCCAACGATATGAATCATCCGAGCCTTCCCTTCCCGTTTCTCGTCGCAACTGTTTGCGCCGCCCTTCGCGCAGCGGGCAAAACACGGCGCCCGCTGCGCGAAGGGCGGCGCAAATACGCAGGCAGGAGGCGCAATGCCGCCCGCCCTGGCTTTACACGCCCGCAAGTGCCCACTATGATAGTAACAGTTTCGGCAACGAGCATATGACAATCGGATAAAAGGAAATGACCGGCGCGGCGCCCGCACAGCCCGCGCTGGCTTGCGGAGGGAACCAGGTGGGAATCCTGGGCAAGGGACATTACTGTATAGGACGCGCGGGCGAACCGCCTCGCGCCCCAAGCCAGACTGCTTCGCCTTTTCCTCACGGCATCGCCGTGGCGTTAGCTCCTTGTGAACCCCGAGGGGTGCGCTTTTCTTTCGCTTGTGCCGACAAGCAACTGTCGCCGGGGGACCGGCAAACCGAGGAAAGGAAAAACCATGTCCGACCAGATGTCACGCCGCAGCTTCATGGGCGCCGCAGCAACCGGAGCCGTCGCGCTCGCCGGAATCACGCTCGCGGGCTGCTCCAGCACCTCCGCGAGTTCCGAGAAATCGAGCGAAAAGGAGAAGGCCGTGAAGCCGGTCATCCTCGTCACGAGCTTCGGCACGAGCTACAACGACTCGCGCCACATCACCATCGGCGCCATCGAAGACGCTATCCGCGAGAAGTACTGGCAGGACTACGACATCCGCCGCGCCTTCACCGCTCAGATCATCATCGACAAGCTGAAGAAGCGCGACGGCATCACGATCGACAACATGACCGAGGCGCTCGACCGCTGCGTGGAAGACGGCGTGAAGGAAATCGTCGTGCAGCCGACGCATCTCATGGCTGGCCTGGAATACGCCGACGTGAAAGACGAGCTCGACAAGTACGCCGACAAGTTCGACAAGATCTCGCTCGGGGACCCGCTGCTCACCTCCGACGACGACTACAAGAAGGTGGCCGCAGCCATTAAGGAGAACATGGCGTCCTTCGACGACGGCAAGACGGCGCTGTGCCTCATGGGCCACGGCACCGAAGCCGATTCCAACGCCGACTATGCCAAGATGCAGGAAGTGTTCAAGAACGAGGGCTTGACGCAGTTCTTCGTCGGCACCGTCGAGGCTGAACCGACCTGCGAGGATGTTATCGCCGCCGCGAGCGCCGCAGGGTACAAGAAGGCCGTGCTCGCGCCGTTCATGGTGGTCGCGGGCGACCACGCGAATAACGACATGGCAGACGAGACCGACCCCGACAGCTGGGCTGCGAAGTTCGTGGCTGCCGGCTTCGAAGTGACGTGCCTGCTCCAGGGTCTGGGACAGAACGCCGCGGTCGATGACATCTACGTCTCGCACGTGGACGACGCCATCGCCAAGCTGTAAACTCGCCGCGCACGGGGGCGCCGGTCGCGTCCCCGTGCAACGGGCATGCGCCTTCCCCGACTGACGGCGCATGCCCGTTGCATTCGCATCCCGCCCGCCCACCGCACGGCGCGGGCGGTCGAAGCGATTGAAAGGAACCCTCTATGTTGAAGAAAACCCTCGCCTTCGCCCTGTCGGCGGCGCTTTTCGCGTTCTCGCTCGCCGGCTGCGGCGGAAATTCAATCGACAGCGCAAAGGCAAGCGATGCCGATTCCCAGGAAAAGACCGAACAGGCGGCCGATGCGCCCGAGGGCGCAAGCGCTGCCCCCATCACCGCCGACAAGGTGGCCGACGGCACCTATCCGATCACCGTAGATTCCAGCTCGAACATGTTCAGGATTGTGGACGCCCAGCTCATCGTGGAAAACGGCTCCATGCACTGCGTGATGACACTTTCCGGCACGGGCTACGGCAAGCTCTTCATGGGCACGGGCGACGAGGCTGCCGCCGCGAGCGAGGCCGACTTCATCCCCTATGTGGAAAACGCGGAAGGCAAGTACACCTACGACGTGCCCGTTGAAGCGCTCGACGAGGACACCGCCTGCGCCGCGTGGAGCATTAGAAAAGGGCAGTGGTACGACCGCACGCTCGTGTTCGAATCCGCCGGCGTCGATCTGCGCGCCGACGCGCTGAAGTAACGCCATGCGGTCGATTCTTCCCAAGGGGGAAAGCAGGAAGCGCCGCAGCATCGCGGCGCGCGCGATCGCCTGCGTTCTCGTCGCCCTGCTCGCGCTTCCCTTCGCGGGGTGCAGTGCGAGCCCGAACGCGACCGGTGGCACGGCGGGCTCTCAGGAATACACTGTGAGCGTCTCGCTTTCCGGCGGGTCAGGGCGCGCAAGCATCGCCTCACCCACCACAATTGTGAAGGATGGCGACACCTACACCGCGACCATCACCTGGTCGAGTTCGAACTACGACAAGATGACCGTCTACGGCGTGGACTACGCGCCCGTAAACGACGGCGGCAACTCCACATTCGAGATACCCGTCACGCTCGACGAGGACATCGCCGTGTCGGCCGAGACCGTCGCAATGTCGACGCCGCATACCATCGACTACACGCTCCACTTCGACTCATCCACCATGAAGGAGAAATCGGGCGACGATGCAAGCGGCGGCTCCCCTGCGGGAACGGCTTCAAGCGCCGCGGCCGACTTCCACAACGCCGATTTGGGCTGCGGCTGGGAGCCGACGGGGGCGCTTCAGCTTGAATACGCCGAGCACTTCACTGTCGACGAGTTCGAAGGCGGCCTGCGGCTTATCTGCGTTTCAAACGGGGAGCGCTTCCTCGTGGTGCCGCAAGATGCGAAGGTACCTGATGGGTTGAGCTCCGACATCGCGGTCATAAGGCGCCCCGCCGACAAGGTGTACCTCGTGTCGTCGGCGACGATGTGCCTGGTCGACGCGCTCGATGCGAACGACAATATCCTCATGTCGGGCACGAAAGCCGACGATTGCTCGGTCGCGGGCTTCAAAAGCGCGCTCGAAAGTGGGGCGATCGCCTACGGCGGCAAGTACAGCGCGCCCGACTACGAGCGAATATCGGCCTCGGGCTGCACGCTCGCCATCGAGAACACCATGATCAACCACACGCCCGATGTGAAGGAAAAGCTGCAGAAGCTCGGGCTCGTCGTGCTCACCGAACAGTCGTCGAGTGAGCCCGAAGCACTCGGGCGCATCGAGTGGATTAAGCTTTTCGGCGTCCTGTTCGACAAGGAAGACGAGGCCGCGCACCTGTTCAACGAACAGAAGGCCCGCGTCGAGCAAACGTCGGGGCTCGTATCGTCAGGTAAAACCGTGGCATATTTCTACATTAACTCGAACGGGGCCGCCGTCACGCGGCGGGCGGGCGACTACGTGGCGCAGATGATCGAGCTTGCAGGCGGCAGCTACGCGCTCGATGACGCGCAGACGGCGTCGACGTCAGGTTCGTCAGTAACGCTCGAAATGGAGCGCTTCTACGCGACGGCAAAGGATGCCGACATCATCGTCTACAACGGCACCATCGACGAATCGGTTGCCACCTTGAACGACTTCGTAGGCAAAAACGCGCTATTGTCGCAGTTCAAAGCCGTGAAGAACGGCAACGTCTGGGTCACAAGCGCCGACATGTACCAGCAGATGACTTCCACCGCCGACATTATCGACGAGCTGCACGGGGCGTTCACCGGCGATGACGCGAGCGACTTCCATTATCTGAGGAAGCTCGGCTAGCACCATGAGAAGCCGACTTTCCATGGCATACGACGAATCGGGGCGCGCCGCGCGGTGTCGCGTCGTGACGGCGCTGCTCGCTGTTGCCCTCATCGTGCTCGTCGGGGCCAACCTGTGCATCGGAAGCGTGCTCGTGCCCGCAGACCACATCCCCGGCATCCTTTCGGGCGGCGCGGCCAATTCCATGGAAAGCCAGATCATCTGGGAGATTCGCCTGCCGCGCGTGCTTTCAGCCGTGCTTCTC
Source organism: uncultured Collinsella sp. (assembly GCA_900544875.1). Classification (GTDB taxonomy): domain Bacteria; phylum Actinomycetota; class Coriobacteriia; order Coriobacteriales; family Coriobacteriaceae; genus Collinsella. The sequence continues at coordinate 69,229 of UQWS01000005.1, forward strand.
GGCGGGGCACTTTCGCTCTCCGGGTTCCTGCTGCAGACGTTTTTCAACAACCCCATCGCCGACCCGTTCATCTTGGGCGTCTCCTCGGGCGCAAAGTTCGTCGTCGCGCTTACGATGATCGTACTTCTGGGCGCGAACCAGGCCATGTCCTCGCCGGCCATGGTGGCCGCAGCGTTTCTGGGCTCGCTTATCACCATCGGCTTCGTGCTCCTCATCGCACGGCGCATAAGTTCCATGGCCATGCTCATCGTAGCGGGCGTCATGGTGGGATACATCTGCTCGGCGGCGACGAACTTCCTCATCGCCTTCGCCGACGACCAGTCCATCGTGAACCTGCACAACTGGTCTTTGGGTAGCTTCTCGGGTTCGAGCTGGGACGACGTCGCAGTCATCGCGGTCGTGGTGATCACCGTGAGCGCATGCGTATTCGCGATATCGAAACCCCTTTCCGCCTTCCAGCTGGGAGAAGCCTACGCGAAAAGCGTCGGCGTGAACGTCGCACGCTTCCGCGTGGTGCTCGTCCTTCTAGCGAGCATGCTCTCCGCCTGCGTGACCGCGTTCGCTGGTCCGGTGTCGTTCGTAGGCATCGCGGTTCCGCATCTCGTGAAGTCGTCGCTGAAGTCGTCGAAGCCCATCCGCGTGATTCCTGCGTGCTTCTTGGGAGGCGCCATCTTCTGCGCGGGCTGCGATTTGATCGCGCGCACACTGTTCTCTCCCGTCGAACTTTCCATCAGCGCTGTCACCGCCATCTTCGGCGCACCGGTGGTTATCGCGCTCATGTTGAAGAAGCGGGTGAGGTAGATGGGGGAATTCGTGCCGCGGCCCAAAACGCTCGGAGGGGACATTCCATGCTTAGACAGTCCTGAGCTCACACGAAAGCGCCAGAAGGCACTTTCGGCTCGTGCGGAACTGCGCGCGGAGCGCCTCCTCCGAGCGGAGTCGAACCTCGAAACCCCGGTCGAAACGCAGGCTGGCGGAGCGCCGCTTTTCCGCATAAGCGACCTGTCGGCGGGCTACGACAAGAAGGTCGTAGTCGAAGGCGTCGATCTGGAGGTTCGCGCGGGCGACGTCGTGGCGCTCATCGGGCCGAACGGCTCGGGCAAGTCGACCATCTTGAAAACCATCACACGCCATCTTGCACCGCTTGCCGGCGCGGTCGAGCTCGACGGGCGGGAGATTTCCCGATGGAAGACGGCGGAGTTCGCAAGGAACCTTGCCGTTATGCTGACGGATCGCCCCCGGACCGAGCTCCTCACCTGCCGCGATATCGTAGAGGCGGGAAGGCATCCCTACACCGGGCGAATGGGCACACTCTCGCCCGACGACCATAGTCGGGTCGATGAGGCCATGAAAACCGCACATGTGGAAGAGCTCGCCGAGCGCGACTTCATGCAGATAAGCGACGGGCAACGCCAGCGCGTCATGCTCGCACGCGCCATCGCGCAGGATCCGCGTGTGCTCGTTCTTGACGAACCCACGTCGTATCTCGATATCCGCTACCAGATCGACCTGCTGCGAATACTTCGCCACCTTGCGAAATCGCGGAATGTGGCCGTCATCATGTCCATCCACGAACTCGAGCTCGCGCAGAAAAGCGCCGACAAGGTGATTTGCGTGAAGGACGGCCGGGTCTTCCGCGCCGGCGCACCCGAGGACATATTCACGCGCGAGACGATTGGCAAGCTCTACGGCCTTCAACATGGCACCTTCAACGAGCGCTTCGGCAGCGTGGAAATTGGGCGCCCACACGGCGATGCGCACACGTTCGTCATCGCCGGCGCAGGTACGGGGTCGGCTGTGTTTCGCCAGCTCATTCGGCAGGGCAAGGCGTTCTACGCGGGCGTTCTGCACGAAGGGGACATCGACTGCGAGCTCGCGCGCGACCTGGCGACGGAATGCGTGGCCGAGCGCGCCTTCGAGCCGATCGGGGATAAAACCATAGCCCGCGCCAAAGAGCTCCTCGTCCACTGCGCGCGCCTTATCGTGTGCCCCGCCGCCTTCGGCACCATAAACGCCCGAAACGCAGAGCTCGTCGCCTTCGCGCGCTCGCATGGTATCGAGGTCATGCGAGCGTGCGAAGGCGCATCGGAGGATTCCCAATTGGAGTGGGAAGGATAAACTGGACTTTCATTTAAGGATCCTCAGGCTACAGCTCCTACGCCGGCGAGGTCTCCAAGGCGCCGGAGAACCTCGTGAACAGGAATTTCCACGCCGACGAGCCCAACTAGGCCTAATCCAAGCGAGATTCCAGACTCGACAGGCCATTGAGAGTCAGGTCGTTGGCAACCTCCGAGACGCGCTCGATAGGAACCGAGCCGTCAGACAGCGCCCACGTGCGATAGATTCCGATAATACCCGACAGCAAAAACGCCAGATAGTAGTCGAACATCTCATCCTTGAGACCTTGGGGCAGCAGATCGCGCTCGGCAATCTCGCGCTCGAGCGGCGCACGAAGACGAGCCATAAAATCATCGAGCGGAATATTCTCGATCAGCTGACGATTGAGCACCAAGTTGTTGCACAGTGCCTCGTTAACGGTTTTGAAGAAGGTCGCCGCCGCGCCCAGGGCGCGCTCGTTGGTGTCACCGTCCATTGAAGCAAGCGTTTTCTCGACCGAGTCGACAATCATATTCACCACATCGACGGCAATGGCATCGAGCAGGCCGTCAACCGTGCCAAAGTGCACGTAGAAGGTTTTGCGGTCGACATTGGCCTCGCGCGCGATGGCACTCACCGTAATGTCTGCCAGCGGCTTTTCCATGAGCAGGCGCTCGAAAGCGGAAAGGATGGCATTGCGGCTGCGAACGATGCGTCGGTCAAGACGCTGTTTGCTGGTTGCCATGGGCGTGTCCCTTCGATATGCGAGCATTCATCAACAGATGAGAGATAATCTACGTAAGAGGATTATCCCTCATAAAGCACGAATATGCCTCGCATCATGAAGAACGCACGACTGCCCTACTGCGACTTAGGGTGCTTCTTCTTATTGAGTGCCGACGGAGATACGCGAATACCGTCGCCTGTCTGGCGCACATAGGCTTTATGAGCCGGCTTGGCGGTCCCAGAAGCCTTCTGAGCATGCTTCTTGGGATCAAGGGTAACAGCATTCGTGAGGTGCGTCTTAGTGGGCGCAGAGGGCGTCTGAGGCGTGCGGCCGAGCTTGCGCATCACGCGATCCCAGCGCGCATGGATGCTCTCGTTGTGGGCGCTCTTAAGTCCCAGCAGCGGCGCAGCCAAAATGGTCGGCGCAATGAACGTAATGAGGCGCCACAGCAGATAGCCGGCGGTCGAAGCCGACCCAAAGAAATGACCCAAGAACAATGCAAAGCCGCCCTCAGCGCCACCAGTTCCACCAGGCAAGGGGACCGCAGAGCTCAGCAGCTGGACAAAGGCGCTCGCGGCCATGACCGAGAAAAAGTCGACCTCGTGGTGGCCGAAGGCAAGCATCAGGAAATACGGCACCAGATAGAAAAACGCGAGCTGCAGCATGGTGATAAACACGGTGAGCAGCATGGAAGAAAAATGTCCGGCTGAAAGCTTGAACTTCTCGGAGAAGGAGTAGATCTCGCCATCGACAAACGTGCGCCATCCCTCGATCTTAGTGGCCGAGACACCAATGCGCTCAAGCCAATTGATGATGCAATGGGCAACGCGCGTGACGGTCTTAGGCATGAGCGCGACGGCGAAGATGCCCAGCAAGATGCAGCAGTGCCCACCAAAGCTAAAGACGCACAGCAGCGTCATGTCGCCATAGCGCTCGGCAAAAAACGGCATGCGAGCAAGCAGTAGGATAGCGCCCCAGGCAACGAGGCCAAACTGGTACACGATAAAGCGTGTGAACTGAGTGGCGCCAGCCTCGCCGACATTTTGGCCCGCCTTGGTCAGGCGGTAGATCTGAGCAGGAGTCGAGCCCATCATCATAGGTGTGAGGTTGCCAAAGAAGATGCCACTCGCCTCGACCGAAATCAGGTCGCGAATGCCGACGGGTGAATTAGGGTCGAGCCATACGGCGATCGCATAGGCCACAATGCCAAAGAACAGATACATGAACATGCAAAGACACGCGACAAAGAGCCATGACGCCTGCACGCTCGACATAGCGGCCCAGAACTGCCCCATCTGCCCGGTTACCACCAGATAGACGATATAACCCACCAGCACGACGCCGATAAAGATGGCGCCGCGGCGTGCGCTCTTATTGTCATCTCCGCCCGAGGCCTCAACCTCAACCTGGGGCTTAGACGTATGCTGAGAGGACTCCGTCATGAGACTCCTTCTAACAGTCAAAATATCTTGGATATTGTACCCGCAAGGACCATAAGCAGAACGCAAAGCTCTGGTTCAAACGGGAATTGCAGACGGTTGTTTGAAAAAAAACCCGGCCTTCCATGGGAAGACCGGGTATCAGAAGCGTGGTAGCCCGTACCAGATTCGAACTGGTGATCTCCGCCTTGAGAGGGCGGCGTCCTAAACCGCTAGACGAACGGGCCACATGACATCTGCACTGCCGTGCTGCGAGGAAATATATTACGGGACAAAAAACATCAGCGCAAGAAGAAATTCCAAATTGCCGAAAAATTGTCGGCAGGTTATGGAACACACAGGTAAACTGGGTAGCTAATTCAAGTTGAGATGGACCAAAAGAGCTTCGCGCTCGTTGGGGATGTTGTCTTCGATCACGGCGTCGAGGGCGGAGTTGAGTAGCTGCCCCAGTTCCGGCCCGGGCTTGACTCCGGCACGGATCAGGTCGCCGCCGTTGATGGCGAGCATCTTGAGCGTATAGGGCTCCCCCGCCTTCAGCAGCTCGTGCGCCATCGCGCGCATCTCCTCGATCGTCTCAACGTAATAGAAGCACGACGGGGCCTTGCCGAGCGTGTCGGCACGCTTAAGATCCATGAGCTCGTCCATCAAACGCGGCGTGTCGACGCCCTCGCCCGAAAGCGCGCGCATCATATTGAGCAGGCAGGAGCGCTCGGGGCGAAGCGGCTTGTCATGATATTTGATGAGCAGGCACACGTCGCGCACCAGGTCGTGAGAGAGCGCCAGGCGATCCATAATGACGCGCGCCTTCTTGGCGCCGAGCTCTGGATGACCGTAGAAGTGTCCGCTGCCGGCGTGATCGACCGTAAAGCACTCAGGCTTGGACACATCGTGCAAAAACGCCGCCCACATCAGGCTCGACGAGGGCGCGACGCCGTCACACAGCGCGAGCTCCCCTGCCACCGTCAGCACACGGGCGATATGCTCGTAGACGTTAAACGCATGGTAGACACTGCGCTGATCAAACCCGCGACCCGCTGCCAACTCGGGCACGGCGGCACAGATGAGCTCGGGGTAGCGCAGCATGGCGTCTCCCCCATGACCGGTCGAAAGGATGCCCTCGAGCTCAATACCCACACGCTCGCGCGCCACGGCATCGAGCAACGGCGCACATTCGGCCAAAGCCTGTTTGGTCGCGGGTTCAATCATAAAGTCCAGGCGGCAGGCAAAGCGCACCGCACGCAACATGCGCAGGGCGTCCTCGTTAAAACGACGCTTGGGATCGCCGACAGCGCGAATCAGCTTGCGCTCCAAGTCATCCTGGCCGTCGTAGCGGTCGACAAGCCCGCGCTCGGGATGCCAGGCCATGGCGTTGACGGTAAAGTCGCGGCGCGCCAGATCGTCCTCGAGCGAGGCGGCACGCTCCACACTCTGGGGATGGCGACCATCGGTGTAAAAGCCATCCAGACGGTACGTGGTGACCTCGATACGCTCGCCATCGGAAATAGCCGTGATTCCGCCAAATTTAATACCCGACTCCACGACCGCGATGCCGGCGGCCTCGAGCGCCGCTTTGGACTCCTGCCACAGGCCGCTACAGCACATATCGACATCGTGGCTGGGGCACCCCATCAGGGCGTCGCGTACCCAACCGCCCACGTACCAAGCCTCAAGACCAGCCACCTCAAGCGCGCGCAGAACACGCAGGGAGGCATCGGACGGTTGCGTACCGTTGAGCGAAACATTGCACATACCTGTGGCCTCCTGCGACTATCAAATTGGCTATCGATTGCGTCTGCAAGAAGTCTAGCAAGAAACAGCCTCCACTGCACACGCAAGTCCGATAAACAAAAACGCATCCGTCCTAGTCTAAGACGGATGCGAAATAATCAAACTATTCAGGCAAGGTGCCGGAACTAGCAGACCTGGCGAACCTCAATGTGCTTCTTATATTCGTCCACCTTGGCAAAATCGCCCAGACCGGGGCACTCCACCACGTTGGCGCCGGTGGCCATCGAAAGGCGCAGGGCATCCTCAACACGCTCGGGAGCGTCGTGCCACACGGACAGGAAGGCGGCAAGTGAGGAGTCGCCGGCGCAGACCGTCGACAGCAGCTTGACCTCAAAGGTGCGGTTGGCAAACCAGATGTGCTCTCCGTTGGAGAAGTACGCGCCAGCGCCACCCTGGGTCAACAGCACGTTCTTAGCTCCCTTGGCGTGGAGCTCGGCCATCGCACCCTTGACGGACTCGTCGTCGCCATCGCTCACCTTAATGCCAAAGATGTCGAGCAGCTCATCGTCATTGGGCTTGATCAGCAGCGGCTCCATGGCAATGAGGTCTGCCAGCTGATGGCTCGAGATGTCGAGGACGAACTCGGCCCCCTTGGCGTTGACGCGGCGCAGGACCTCGGCCAAGAAGCCCTCGGAAGTGTTGGGGGGCAGCGAGCCGCTGATGACCAGGCAGGTCATGTCATCGAGCGAATCGATGAGCTCAAACATCTCCTGCTCGTTGGCCTCGTTGATGGCGGCACCGGCGTTGACCATGTTGTACTCGGTGTCGGGGCCGGCGTTGAGGAACACATTGACGCGCGTAATGCCGTCGGTCCACACGGGCTTGACGGGCACGCCCAGGGCCTCGGCGCCCTTAACGATAAACTCGCCCGAGAAGCCGGCGAAGAAACCCAGGATCGTGGTGTCGACACCATAGTGGTCAAGCGTAAACGAGACGTTGAGGCCTTTGCCGTTGGGCGTGTAGACGGCATTGCGGGTACGCGTGACGGTATTGGCAGTAAGGCCGTCGCAGGCGATGTTGTAATCAATGGCGGGATTAGCAGTGAGCGTGTAAATCATGAATGTTCCTTTCACGAAGCAACGTGTTAATGAAAGTATATTCCACGCATCGGTAAAAGGCTAGGACAACTCGGTGAACGGTGTGGAAGCGATGAAGTACGGCAGGACACCTCTCCCCCATGGCGGAACAAAAAAGGCGCCCCGGCCGAAACCGGGGCGCCGCATGCGCACGAATATGTCGCGTTTCGATTACTGACGATCGAGCTTGCGGACAGCAACGCGCTTGCTGTACTCGTCGACGTGACCGAAGTCACCAATGCCGACGGACTCGGCAACGTTGGCGCCGGTAGCCATAGCGAGCTTCATGGCCTCCTCGACGTTGTCGCGATCCCTGTACCACTTGTGCAGGAACGCAGCGAGGGTGCAGTCGCCGGCGCAGACAGAAGAGACCAGCTTGATGTTGAACTCACGCTTGGCGTACCAGATGTCCTCGCCGTTGGAGAAGTAAGCGTCGCCGCGGCTACCACGGGTGAGCAGCACGTTCTGAACGCCGGCGTCGTGTGCGAGCTTCATGGCAACGCGGACCTCGTCGTCGGTGTCGACAGGCACGCCGAAGATGGCCTTCATCTCGTGATGGTTCGGCTTAATGAGCAGCGGCTTCTTGTGAGCGAGCTCCTTGAGCTTGTCGGAGGACAGGTCCAGGACGACGTCGGCGCCACGAGCCTGAGCGTGCTCCATAACCTGGGCCAGGAAGTCGGGCGTAGCTTTGGGAGGCACGGAGCCGGAGACAATCAGGCACTCAAGATCGCCCGCGGTGTCCAGGATGTTGTAGAGCTCCTTCTGATGCTCCGGCGTAATCGGGGCGCCGGGGTTAAGGATGCCGTACTCGTGCTGGCCATCGTTGACGTAGGTGTTAATACGCGTGATGCCGTCGGTCCAGACCGGGCGGCACAGGCAACCCAGGTTCATGACCTCCTCGACGATAAACTTGCCCGTGAAGCCGGCGAAGAAGCCGAGCGCGACGGTGTCGACGCCCATCTTCTTAAAGGCGAAGGACACGTCGAGGCCCTTGCCGTTGGCCGTGTAGCTGGCCGAGCCGGTGCGGACGTTTTCGTCGGGCTCGAGCGGAGAGCTCGAAACCGTCATGTCGACAGCCGGATTAGCGGTTAGCGTGTAGAACATTTACAGTACCCCCTGTATATGTGAGGGCCGCGTGGCCGGCCCATTCCAACCACGCGGTTACCTCTGATACCAAATTAGCGAGCTGCGGACTCGAGCAGTGCCTTGACCTCGGCGGCGGTGTTGCAAGCGAGAGCCTTCTCGGCGAGCTCGTCGCACTCGGCCTTGGTCCACTGGCTGATGGTCTTGCGGGCTCGCAGGATCGACGGAGCGCTCATCGAGAACTCCTCCAGGCCCCAGCTGATCAGCAACGGCTCGAGCAGCGGATCGGCAGCAGCCTCGCCGCACATACCGACCATGATGCCGGCCTTCACGCCGCTCTCAATAATGTTCTTGAGCGAGCGGAGCACGGCGGGATAGTACACCTGGTACAGGTTGGAGATGGTGTCGTTGCCACGGTCGGCGCACATGGTATACCCGATCAGGTCGTTGGTGCCGATGGAGAAGAAGTCGGCGACCTCGGCCAGGCGGTCAGCGAGCAGCGAAGCGGCGGGCGTCTCGACCATGATGCCGACCTCGATGTTCTCGTTGAACTTGCGACCCTCTTCGGTCAGCTCGGCCTTGCACTGCTCGACGAGCTCCTTGACAGCCAAGACCTCCTCGACGCAGGTGACGAGCGGGATCATGATCTTGACGTCACCGAAGGCGCTAGCGCGCAGCAGAGCGCGGAGCTGGACCTTGTACTGGTCGGGATTGGCCAGGCAGTAACGCACGGCGCGGAAGCCCATGAAGGGGTTGTCTTCCTTGACCATATGCAGATACGGAATCTCCTTGTCGCCACCCACATCGAGCGTGCGGATGATGACCGGAGCACCCTTGAGCGCGCTGGCGACCTTACGGTAGGCGTTGAACTGCTCCTCCTCGGAAGGAAGCTCAGCGGAGTCCATGAACAGGAACTCGGAGCGGAACAGACCAATGGCCTCGGCATCGTGATCGAGCGCGTTGGGCACGTCATCGGGGTTACCGATGTTGCAGGCGATGATCTTCTTGATGCCATCGGCAGTCACGGACGGCTTGCCACGGAAGGCCTCGAGGGCTGCCTTCTCGGCAGCGAAGGCCTCGGCCTTGGCGGTGTAGGCGGCGAGCGTCTCCTCGTCGGGATCGGCCTCAACGATACCCTTGCCACCGTCGACGACAACGGTCATACCGTTGCGCAGCGCGGTGCAGCTATTGGAAACCGAAAGGACAGCCGGGATCTCGAGGGCGCGCGCAATAATCGCGGAGTGCGACGTGCGGCCACCGGTCTCGGTGACGATACCGGCAACGTGGGCCTTATCGATCGTGGCGGTCATGGACGGCGTGAGGTCGTGCACGACAACGACGGTGTTCTCGGGCAGGACGGAGAGGTCGACGACCTCCTTGCCCAGCAGCTCGGCCAGAATACCGGTGCGGATGTCGGCGATGTCGGCCGCGCGCAGACGGAACATCTCGTCGTCCATGGACAGGAACATGTTCTCGAACATGGTCGAGGTGTCCATGAGCGCCTGCTCGGCGCAGGTACCGCCGTCAATGGCGGCGTTGATGGCGTCGGTCATGCCCGGGTCCTGAGCCAGGACAATGTGTCCGCTCATGATCTCGGCCTCGGCCTCGCCCACCGTCTCCTTCATATGGTCGGCCTGAGCCTGGGTCTTCTCGCAGAAGACCGAAAGAGCGGACTGATAGCGCTCCTTCTCTGCTGCCGAATCAGCAACCTCGTGCGGCTCAAACGTCAAGTCGGGATCGACGGCGACCATGACGGTGCCGATACCGATGCCCTCGGAAGCGTTGACTCCCTGATACATTCCCATTCCTCTCTCCGTGTCATGTGATAAAGCGTTTTGCCATATCCATGACAAAAGAGCGCAGCTACCTTACAACAGGTCACTGCGCCCCCAAATATGAACTTAGTTGTTCAACATGCGACCCGTTTGAGTTCTACTCGCCAAGACCGCTCTTGATGAGCTCGATGGCAGCAGCCAGAGCCTCGGCCTCGTCGGCGCCGTCGCACTTGACCTCGACCTCGGTACCGCAGGGGATACCAGCAGCCATGAGGGCCATCGGGGACTTACCGTTGACCTCCTTCTCGGGGGTAACGACCGTCACGTCACAGGCGTACTTGCCCATGGTGGAGGCGAACAGACCAGCCGGACGCATGTGCAGACCCTGAGGATTAACGAGGGTAGCCTTCTCAGAAACCATAATTGACTCCTTTTTGTGTTTAACCCCTGTCATGCATGTGGCAGGAGTCAGATTCAAGACGTTGTTTATATTAACTCACATCAAACGGTTTTTCATTGTGTTTCACACGAATTGTTGGACAGATGTCGTATCCCTGCGCTTGCCCGCCGGGCGGGGCGGTTAAGTTTGCTGCTCTACAGTCCTGCGCAAGACGGAAAGCACATTAAGTGCTTTCCTTTGCGTGCGGAACTCGCGACAAACTTAACCCCCGCCCTCAGCCCCGGAAGCCCTCCCTGCCGTCACTTTGTTCAACCAGTTTTGCGGGCGTGCGCCGCTGCGCGGCTAGCCCGCGTGCTCCTCGGCGGGGTTGGTCTGATGGATCTTGTTGAACTTTGGCCTTTGGCTTAAAGAAAAACGGGAGACGCATCTGCATCCCCCGTTTTTGTTGCGGTTAGTCTAGGTCAATAAACTTGGTACTTATGATCTTGCCGTCTTTTACGAGCATTCTGGCCATGGTGGGGCCTCGGGTGCCTCTGGGGTAGCTGGCGCTGCCCGGGTTGAGGACTAAGCAACGGCCCACTTGGGCTTCTTTGGTTACGTGAGTGTGGCCGTTGATGGCTACGTCTACGGATCCCACCGGAAGGTCTTCGCGGTAGTGGGCTACGGCGAATTTGAGGCCTTCGTAAGTAAAGAGCGCAAGACGGTCTACGTCGGGGCCGTAGTCGCGGTAGTAATCGTTGTTGCCCAGTACGGCCCGCACGGGGGCGATGGTGCATAGGTGCTCGTAGTCCATCTCTGACGTGAGGTCGCCAGCGTGGATAATCAGGTCTGCGCCTTCAAGCTCATCCAGGAGCGCAGGCGAAAGATAGCCGTGGGTGTCCGAGATGATGTCAATACGCTTGGCGCTTGCACTGTTCATGGGATCCCTTCCGCAAAAAACGATTCGGCAGATACATACAAAAAGGCCCCACGGCTCCGCAGACGATGGGTCTACAGGGCTGCGGGGCCAGTGTGCTAGAGACTCAGGGCCTTCTTGAGCGGCACGACGCGGCGGCGCGAAACCGGCACGCGTTCGTCGACGCCCGTAATGCCCAGCTGGATGGCGCCCGAGGGCACCGTCTCGACGTCCGTAACGCACGCCAAGTTGACGATATAGCGGCGGTGAACACGGAAGAAGCCAAAGTCGCAGAGCTTGGCCTCAAACTGCGCCAGCGAGGTCGTCGACAAAAAACGATCATCGACGGTATAGATGCAGGAGTAATCGTCCTTGGCCATGATAAAGCGAATGTCGTCCACGGGAATGAGCACCTTGCGGCCGCCCTTTTCCACCGGGATACGCTCGATGGTCACCTTGCTGTCCGTGACCGGCTTGGCGCGCTGCATAACCTTCTCGATCGCGCGATCCAAGCGAGCTTCCTCGACAGGCTTCATCAGATAATCGACGGCATCGACGTCGAATGCCTCAACCGCATGGTCGCTATACGCAGTCACAAATACGATCGCCGGCGGATTTTTGAGCTTATGCAGTGCCTCGGCAAGTTGCAGGCCCGAGGCACCGGGCATCGAGATATCGAGAAACACGACATCCACGCGACTTTCCATAAGCATCTCGATGGCGGAGCGGACGCTCGACGCCTCCGTGATCGTGCCGATCTTGCCCGTTTGCTCGAGCAGGAAGCGAAGCTCCGAGCGAGCCGGCGCCTCATCATCCACAATCATCGCACGCAGCATAGGGATAAAACCTTTCGTCAACTAACTACGCCGGGCGTCCGTCGCATGACGTTGAGCCCGTAGCTTTTTATTTTACTCTTGAATGTCAAAGATGCTCTCTGACAAATCAAGATGAAGGAGCACTTTGGTGCCCTTGCCCGGCGCCGATTCGACACGCGTATAGGAGTGCGGCCCAAAAAAGCGATGGATGCGCTCCGAAATATTGTGCATGGCCACACCGGCGCCGCCACCCTGGGGAGAGCTGGCGTCGGGACGGGCAGAGCGCTCGTCAAACAGTCTGGCGGCGGTACCCTCATCCATACCCACGCCATTATCGGCCACAGCAATCAAGATTGCATCCTCGCCGTCTTGGTGAACGGTCACGTCGATCCTCAGGGCGTCGTCATCGCCCATACCATGACGCACGGCGTTCTCGACAATCGGCTGGATCACGAACGCCGGCACCAGCGTATCTTCCACGTCCTCGGACACATCGAACGTCGCAAGCACGCGGTCCTCGCCAAAGCGGGCCTTCTCAAAGGTAAGGTAGCGCTTGGTCTGTGCGACCTCGCGCGAGACCGGAATAAGCGATCCCGAGTTGTCGAGCGTGGCACGATAGAACGATGAGAACTCACGAAGCAGTTCGCGGGCCCGCAGCGGGTCGGTGCGCGTAAACGATGCAATGGTGTTCAGCGTGTTGAACAGGAAGTGCGGGTTAATCTGCGCCTGCAGTGCACGCACCTCGGCGCGCGCCGTGAGCTCCTTTTGCACCTCGAGCTCGTGGATGGCGAGCTGTGTGGACAAGATCTCGGCAAAGCCCGAGGCAAGCGCGTACTGGGTACGGTCGACGGCGCGCGGGGTCTTGTAGTAGAACTTGAGCGTACCGACGGTACGATCGCCCACCTTGATGGGGGCGATAATGCCGGCGGGGACTTGGTTGTGCGAGCCGTCCGAGCCCACGACATCCACCATACGGTTGAACGACTGCACGATGCCATGTTCGATAACGTAGCGTGTGGCAAGCGTGTGGATGGGAGTATCGGGCAGCAGTTTTTCCTCAAACTCGCCCGCGCAGGCAAGCACGTTGTCCTCGTCGGTGATGGCCACCGTCATGGCGCGCGTCTCGGGCAAAATGCGCCGGCACACCAAACGCGCCGACTCCTGCGTCAGACCGCCCTTAATGTCCTCGAGCATGGCCGAGGCCACCGAGAGCGTCTCCTCGGTGTACTGGGAGCGCACCGAATCGGGATTGAGCGTCAAAAAGATAAAGATGCACAGAAAGATGCACAGCAGCGCGCAGGCAATCACCGTGGCGATCGGCTCGATACCGGTCACCAAGGCGAAAATAAAGTACACCAGCACGCAAATGGCGCAGGCGACGGCAATGATGCGAAAGATTGATATTGAACTATCGCGCTGGGCGCGGCGGTCGATCATTCAGTCCCCTCCAGGATGCTGGTCAGTTGTGCGTCACGCCAAAGCCCGTCCATAATCTTGGGCCAAAAGCTCTGGAAACGCAGGTAGCTTGCAGCGTTTTGGCGCGCATAGGCTTTTGCCTCGTCGATACCATGGCGCCAGATGCGCAGGTAGCCCTCATGCTCGCGGGTAAACACGCTGCGGACCATAGCGGTCTTGCGCACGCGGTCGTCGAGCTCGCGCGAAATCCACGGGCCCGGGTAGGGCATGAGCGATGCTGCCGTAACGGGAATGAGCTCCTTTTGATGCGCGGCGAATGTCAACTTGGCCCGTTCGTAGTACCAACGGTATACATCCTGCATAAAGCGCGGTGAGCGCTTTTCGGACTCCGGAGGCAGATGGCGCACGGTCCACTCGTTATCGAACCACACGTCGTAGCCAAACATGCGCATGTTAAAGAGGTAATCCAAGTCCTCGCCGCGGGTGATAAACGGGTCAAAGGCCACACGCGTAAAGGCGCGGGCGTGCAGGGCCATCAGGCCGCCGCACACGTAGTTGGAGCGCGAGATGCGGGTGCCCGAGAGCGCCTTTTTCATCCAACGGTTGAACTCGATGCGCTTGGTCCACCAACGATGGCAGATGCCCGCCTTGTCCGTGGGAGCCAACGGCGAGCCGTCGCGATCGTAGAAATAGCCGCTCTTGACCAAGATCGGCAAGCCCTGACGCGTCTGCTGCCCCAACGCATAGGTCGCGCGCTTCATAAAGTCGGCGTCGATGACAGCCTCATCGTCATCCAAAAAGATAACCGCGTCATGCCCCAGCACCGCAGCGCAGGCCAGCCCCATGTTGCGGATGGCACCGTAACCTCGCAGGCTCACGCACTCGCCCGAACCCTTGGGCGCGATCTGAGCAACCCGGTCTGCGATGCGCGAGGCCTGGGTGTTGGTGACAACGGTGACCTTGAGCGTGGGATGCGCGTCGACAATCTCATGCACGCGCAGCGACACATCGGCTGTGGCAGAAACGGGACAGACCACCAAAAGGATGATGCGCGGGATGTCGCGCACCTGCTCAAGCGAGGCCAGGCAGCGGTCGAGTTCGGGATTGTCGGCGTTGAGTCGTGTCGAATGGTCATAGGTGCCAGGGGCGTTTGCGCGAGCGTCATCGCCCGCCCAATACGTTGGAATCACGACCGTGGCGTTCATGCCTTACCCTCCCTGCAACACAAAAACGGGACGCCGCCAAACACAGGCGACGCCCCGCGACCTAGCTGACTCCATCATACCCACTTGGGCTAATCATTGTTCGAAAGTCAGAATGTTTATTGCGGATAACCCCAAAAGAGTACCGTGGACAGGCACAATAGCCGCTCACTCCTATGCGGCATGCTCTGCCGCCCGAGTCATGCGGGACAGGCGGACCAGCAGCATAAAGCCAACGACCAGCAGCACACCAATGGAAAGGACGCCCAGCGACGGGTTGCCGGTCAGCGAGGTGACGACCGACACCAGGAAGGTGCCCATAACACTTGCATAGCGGCCAAAGATATCAAAGAAGCCGTAGTACTCGTTGGACTTTTCCTTGGGAATAATGCGGCCAAAGTAGCTGCGGCTGAGCGCCTGCACGCCGCCCTGGAACAGGCCGACCATAATGGCAAGCACCCAAAACTCAAAGGCGGTCTTTAGGAAGAACGCGGCGAACAGCACAATGCCCATATAGGCGGCGACTGCCACCAAGATCATGTTGAGCGTGCCCACGCGGCCGGCGAGCTTGCCGTAGATGATGGCGGACGGAAAGGCCACGAACTGCGTGACGAGCAGCGCCAGGACCAACTGGGTCGAATCGATGCCCAAGGCCGATCCGTAGCTGGTTGCCATGGAAATGACCGTGTGTACACCGTCGATATAGAAGAAGAACGCGATCATGTAGACCAGCACGGTCTTGTTGTGGGCGATCTCGCGCATGGTGTGTCCGACCTCGGAGAACACGCCGCCCACGATGTGGCCGATAGTGTCCTCGGGACCGCGCTCGCGACCGTACTTCTGCTTATAGGTGCGAATGAGCGGCAGGGTAAAGATGAGCCACCAGGCACCAGTGATGATAAACGACAGACGCGTTGCCAGCATGGTGGGGACACCAAGAGCGGGACCACCCATGATAAGCGCCAGGCAGATGATGAACGGCACAGTGGAACCGATGTAGCCCCAGGCATAGCCCGAGCTGGACACGACGTCCATGCGCTCGTCGGTGGTAATGTCGGGCAGCATAGCGTCGTAGAACGTCATAGAAGAGTTGAGGCCGATGGTGCACAGCACGTACACAGTCAAAAATGCCATGGCGGACATTGGGATAGCCTGCGCCAGGCAAAGAACCAGGCCCGTGAGGAAGAAGCCCAAGAAGAACTTGATCTTGTTGCCGGCGTAATCGGCAAGCGCGCCCAGAATGGGCATGAGCATGGCAATGACCAGCGAGGCAATCGTCTGAGCGTTGCCCCAAGCGACCACCAGGTCTGCCGAGGAAGCACCGGTATTGATGGCGTTAAAGTAGATGGGCACCACCGAGGTATTGAGCAGCACGAGGGCCGAGTTTCCCACATCGTACATGACCCAGTTACGCTCGAGCTTGGTGTATTTCATGGACAGGGACCCTTCGTATTCGCCCGATATGCAGTTAGTTCATCGTACCCCAATTGTCCAGAAGCGCCGGTAAGGATTCGGCAAAGGGGCACGCATGGGCCCTACTCCTCGCGGTCGAACTCCTCGTCGGCGCCGAGCACGCGACCGCTGTAATTGACATGGTTGGTCACGGCTTCCATATCGCCGGTCTCGATAAAGCGGGCAACCGTGCACTCGTAATCGAGCAGCGCGCGGTCAAAGACCTCGGGGAAGCTCTCGGTCGAGACTTCATCGGTAAAGGGGTTCTTCCATGCCAAGTGGCCCAGGTTGCCGGTACGCTCGGGCAGCTCGGTCGTCACGCGGTGCGCAAGGCCGTCGAGCAGCGAATAATCGTGCACCAAGCCCTCAACCAGCGAGATCGCGCGCGTCTTTACGGAGCCGGCCGGCTCAATCGCGCGGTAAAGTCGCTGCATATTGGCAACGGCAGCACCGTACTCCCCCGCCGGAATGTCAATGCCGTACACGCGTCCGGCAACATAGCTCATCAGCACGCCGGCCACGCGATTGATGCGATCGGTGGTGACGATCTCGCCCGCCGGCGGGTAATCGTCAACCGTAGCGCCATCGCGTTTAAGCTGCAGCATCAGTACATCCAGGTCGCTCTCGATCACGGCATGGACCTGACTGCTCGAATCCTCAAGCTCTGAATCGGACTCCACGATGCCAAACTGTTGCTCATAGACAAAGGGGTGAGCGTTGCGGTCGAGCACGTAATGAGACAGCAGGCCCAGCGCAAAGGCACGACCCAAGCTGGCGTCGCGCGGCAGCAGATGCGACACGCCATCGCGCAGGCACGCGAACTGGCGAGACATGCGCGACCGATGCATGACCTGCGCCAGCAGCGTACAGTCGGAAACACGCGGTGTCAGAATGTGAAAGAAAAACGGGTCGGGGCCTTGGTTGCCCAAGATAAAGGCAATGCGCTCTTCATCGGACGTGATGACGCCCTGCGGAAGACGGTCGATGCTTTCCTCGCCAAACAGATGATGGGTGATAAGCGCGGGCATAATGATCCTTTCGATTTCATTCGATGCCACCCATTATGCCCACCGCGCGCCCATGCCAAACCTGCGATGGTAAACGACAGCACGCAGACCGTCTACGCAAGCCCCAAGTGTGCTTTAACCTCGGCAGCGCGACGGCGGGACACGGGCACCGTCGAACTCACGCGGTCGAGCCTGAGCTCCATCAGCCCCGTGGAGCCAATCTCAACATTGTGCACGTCTTCCAAATTGACCAGGTAGCTGCGATGAACGCGAATAAAGCCCTCGGAGTCCAAGCGACGCTCGAGCGAAGAGATCGACTCATTGATCAGGTACGTTCCCTCGGCGCAGATGGCGTTGCAAAAATCGGCGCGCGCCTCAAAGTAGCAGACGTCTGCGACGGGAATGAACACCTTTTTGCCCCCGCGGTCCACCGTCAGACGCAAAGGCTGGCGCGGAGCGTGGATAACACGACGGACACCCAAGGCCGCCTCGATCTTGTCGAGTGCCTTTGACAGGCGTGCGTCCTCAACCGGCTTGACGACATAATCGACGGCATCGAGGTTATAGGCATCAGCCGCATACTCGGCAAATGCCGTCACAAACACCACGACCGGCGGCGTCTTTAGGTTCTGCAGCGTCTCGGCAAGCTCAATTCCCGAGCGACCGGGCATGGTAATGTCTAAAAACAACACGTCGGGCTTGTTCGACAGAATCGACTCCACGGCTTCGGTGACATTGCCCGCCTCGGCAATCTGGCCCACACGCGTATCCTTTTCCAACAGATAGCGTAGCTCAGCCCTAATTGGGGGCTCGTCATCAACCACCAAGATGTTCCAGCCTTCGGACATATGTGCTTCCCCTCTTTTTCTCTCAATCCAACCGCGTGCTACGCCGTCAACGGCGCCGGCTCATGCGGCTCGCCGTTCAGCTCGACGATGACCTGCGTTCCCACGCCCTCCTGGGACTTCACGCGCATGCCGGAATCTTCTCCGTAAAAGAAATGGATGCGCTGAAGCACGTTGAAGAGCGCCAGGCCGCAACCTCGCTTGACGGAGCCGTCGGCGGTAATGCTCTCGGGCTCCTCTCGGCGATGTTGCTCAAACAGATGCGCGCAGACCTCTTCGCTCATGCCGATGCCGTCGTCCTCGACGATGATCTCCAAACCGTCATCGGTCTCGAAAGCCCTAACATGAATAGAAAGCGGCTCGGTCTCGCGCTGCGCGTGCTTGATGCAGTTTTCGAGCAACGGCTGCAAGATAAACGGCGGCACCATGCAATCGCGCACCTCAAAGTCGATATCGACCGAGACGCGCAGACGGCCGTCGCCATAACGAGCCTGCATAAGATTGATATAGCGAGTGCCCTGTTCCACCTCGTGCTCGAGCGTTGTGAGGGTATCGGAATCAGAAAGCGTCTGACGGTAGTAATTGGAAAAGTCGATGAGCAGCGACCTGGCCTTGTCCGGCTCGGTACGTACGAGCGACACGATGGTGCTGATGGTGTTAAACAGAAAATGAGGATCGACCTGCGATTGCAAGGCGCGCAGCTCCACGCGGGCCGTAAGCTCGTCCTGACGCTCGAGCTCAAAGCTCGCAAGCTGCGTGGAAATGAGGTCGGCAAAGCCCGAGGCAAGCGCCGTCTGGCGCATATCGATGCTGCTCAGACGGGGATAATACAGCTCGAGCGTGCCCACGCAATGCCCGCGCACGGTAAGCGGTGCGACAATACCGGCGCGCAGGCGCGGAAAGTAGCCACCTGTCTCGGTCGAGGCATCGCGCGAGAACACGCTTTGCTCACCGCTGTTGATCACATTGAGCGTGGTCCGCAGCACCACCGGGGTGCCCGCGGGGCATTTTGCCGAGTCCTCGCCCCAGCTTGCCAACACCTGCTTGCCGTCGGTAAAGCAGATGGCAGAGGCGATGGTTTCGGACAGGATGATCTTAGAGGCGCCCAGGGCAGCTTCGGGCGTAAGGCCGCGCGACGTGTAGGCGAATATTTTCGACGCGATGGCGAGCGTGCGGTCGGTAGCGCTCGATGTGAGGTCGTCGGGAACGACAAAGACGTACGAGAAGAAGAAGCACAGCATGACCAAGCCGGCAATGACGACAACGGCCGGAACGGGATTGGGATTATCGGTTAGATCCCAGATGAGCAGCAGGATAAGCAGCGGAACGACAATACCGAGCAAGATGGCTTGAACCACATGCTGAGCGGTACGAAAGACCTTGGTAGAGTTGTAGCTCTTGCCCAGAATCAGCCTATTGAGATCCACCGTCATCTCCTTCTTACTGACGCACCCCATAGCAATAAAGAGGGCCGCAAGCGACCCTCTCCATTGCATTATGCAATCAACTACTGTGTTTTACATCAAGCCATCGATGAACGGTAGCTTAGGCGCTGTACTTGTTTGCCTCGCCGAAGGTGCCGGCCTCGACAATCCAGCCGTCCTTCATGATGACGTCCATGTTGTCGGTGTTGAGCACGTGGATGTCGGCGGCGACGTCACCGTTGACGACCAGCAGGTCGGCGCACTTGCCGGCCTCGATGGAACCGGTCTCGTCCTCGATGTGGCACATCTTGGCACCGTTGAGGGTGGCACAGGTGATGGTCTCGACCGGGGTGAAGCCGATCTTGTCGACGAACTCGTACATCTCCTCGATAGAGCAGGTGCCGTACGGGGTGACGAAGGAGAAGGAGTCGGAGCCGATCGTCATGACGACGCCGCGCTTCTTGGCCTCGCGCAGGCAGTCGTAGTTGCGCTGCAGCTCCTTCTCGACCAGGGTGCCCTCGTACTTGTCGTGCAGCTCGGGGACGTAGACGGGCGGATAGGTGGCGTACCAAGTGGGCAGGAAGGCGATCGTCGGGGTGAAGAAGGTGCCCTGCTCGGCCATGAGGTCCATGGTGCGCTCATCGATATCGAAGCCGTGAATCAACTGCTCGCAGCCAAAGCGAACGGAATCGTAGGCAGCGGCGTGGTTGTTGTAGCAGTGGCTCCACACGGGGATGCCGACCATCTTTGCCTCTTCGACCACGGCCTGGATCTCCTCGGAGCAGTAGTGCTGGTCGCGGCCGGAGTCCCAGCGCCAGATGCCGCCACCGGTAGCCCAGATCTTGATGGCATCGGGGTTCTCGCGCAGGCGACGACGGACGGCCTTACGCAGATCCCAAGGACCGTCGACCTGATCGCCCCAGGGGTGCGATTCCTTGTTGAGCTCCTGGCTGCAGTGGTGGGAGTCGCCGTGGCCGGCAACGCGGCAGAAGCCAAGGCCGGTTGCCAGAACGCGCGGGCCCTTGAAGACGCCCTTGTCGATGCAGTCGCGGATCTGGATACCAAAGCGACCGATCTCGCAGACGGTGGTGAGACCGTGGGTGAGGCAGTCGTAGGCCTGCTTGACGGCGACGGCCTGCTTCTCGAGGAGCGGCTGCATGACCCAGTCGGTGTCATCGTCGGTCAGGTTGCCCGAGAAGTGCAGGTGGGTGTCGATCAGGCCGGGAAGGACGGTCTTGCCGGCGGCGTCGATAACCTCAACGCCCTCGGGAAGGTCCTGCATGACACCGGCGTACTCGATCTTGCCATTGTCGTCGACGAGAACGAGGGAGTTCTCGACCGGCTCGGCACCGGTACCGTCGATGAGCTTGCCGCCAACGATTGCATACTTAGTGGACATGGTTCCTCCTTATGGATCCATATAGTGGGCGAGGCCGCGTTGGGTTAAGGCCTCACAAAACTACCCAAGTGGTGCCGGGTTCGGTGCGCGGGAGAGAGGGCCCCGCGCACCCGATCCGCCCCGGCTAGGCGTTATTTTTTGCGGGAATTGGTGAAGGCCATGAGGGCCAGGCCAACAGCCAGCCAGCCGATCACGATGCTCCACTCCACCATGTTGAGGGAGGCGGGAGAGAACGGGATCACGAGCAGGCCAATGATGGTGCCGCAGGCAACGATAGCGAGGCTGATGCCAAACTTGCCGCCGGGCACCTCGTAGGGACGAGGCAGGTCGGGCTCGGTGAAGCGCATACGCAGGCAAGCGAGGGCGACCATGCCGCAGGAGAAGATGAAGGCGAGGGCCGACACGTTGGTCAGAGGGATGAGCATGTTCTTGCCCAGGAACGGACCGACGACGGTGATGACGCCCAGAACGACGCAGGCGAGCTTGGGAGCGCCGGACTTGGGATCGACCTCGGCGAACTTCTCGGGCAGCTGACCCTTGCGGCCCATGGCGAGCATGATGCGGCTCGTGGCGCCGTAGAAGGAGTTCATCGGGCCCATGGGTCCAAGCGTGGCGATGACGAGCATGGCCAGGTACAGGAGCATGTTGATGCCCTTGAGGCAGGCAAGCGCGGGAACCGGGCTCTTAACAAACTCATGCCAGTCGAGGATGGTGCCGAACGAGTAGATGCAGACCATGTAGAAGCCGCCGGCGGCCAGCAGAGCCAAGGAGATGATCTTACCGAACTTGTTCCAGTTGAGGCCCTCGGCTGCTTCCTCAGCCTGCTGAGGAATGGTGTCGAAGCCGGCGTAGAAGAACGGGGTTAGAACCAGGACCGAAACGATGCCTGCGAACAGGCTGGTGCCCTCGGTAGCGGGCTTGCCGCCGCCAGCACCGGTGACCTGGGAGAACACGGGCATGGCGTTATCCGGCGAGCCGGTGAACAGCGAGACGCCCATGGCGAGCAGCATGCCGCAGAGCAGGGCCTTGGTCAGGAAGGCCTGCAGCTTGGCGGCCGAGCTGGCACCGCGGAAGTTGAGGAAGATGACGTAGGTTGCAAAGCCGAGCGCGATTAGCGTCGGGAACAGGTAAACGTCGGCGCCCAGGATGGTGTAGAGCTTGACGGCGCGCAGCCACTCAAGGCCGGGCAGGCTGCCGAACATCTCGGACACGAGGGTCGAGATGGCGATGGCCTCCCACGGGCACAGGATGCCGTTGCCCAGGGCCAGGAGCCAGCCGGTGATGTAGCTCATCGTACGGCCAAAGCTACGATCGACATACTCGACGATGCCGCCCGAGATGGGGATAGCAGCCGTGAGCTCACCGAAAACAGCTCCGACGGGCACGAGGAAGATTGCACCCAAGAGGAATGCGATCATAGCGGGAACGGGACCGCCGCCCACGACCATCCAGTCGCCGACCTGCAGAACCCAACCGGTACCGATAATGGCACCAAAACCGATGGTGAAGAAGTTCCAGAGCGAAAGCGTTTTCTTCATGCCGCCGTTATCCTCGACTGCAACTTCTGCATTCTTGTCCGCCATTGTTCCCCTCCTTTCCTTTTTGACGCCCCTTGGCGTCACCCCTTGCGCGGTCCGTTTTGCCGCGCGCTTTTATTCCATGGCTTTAAGATACGGCCTTGGCGCAGCAGCGCCGCTCGCAGCTCGACCGAAGGCAGAACTGCAAAACGAGCGGCACCGTTTTTGGGACGAACGGCACGGTTTGCCGCTCATTGTTGTCGCCCGTCCGACGGGCGTACGCTCATCGGACGCATATAGAGATGTTTTTGAGGCCGTGTGTTTTGCGCCTTTCGTACCGTTTACCGAGCTTTTGACGCGCGGACCCATTTGTTGCACATCTTTTTTGTAGGATAGACAGGTTATACATGAGACAAGGCGGTACGAATGGCATACGGATACAACGACGGTGATCAACGGCGACAAAGCGTTCGCCTTGCTGGCCGCACCACGCCGACGCCCAGAAGTGCCACGAGCAGCAATCCGCAACGCCCTCAAGAGCAACCCAGGCCTTCGTCTCGGCAGCAGACAAACAGAACACGGCAGAGTGGCCGTCCGAGCACGGGCACAAGCGCACAGCAAGATAGCCGCTTGGGCGCGCGCACTCGACAGCGCCAAGCCGAGGTTCCGCAACTGCGCCGCAACGGCGCACGTCAGCCCGGCAGCCATATCAACCGCTTCTTTTCGCATCCCCAAGGCGGACGCGACGGCAAGCCCTACCGCTCGACATCGTACGTGAATGCCCCCGCCCTGCCGGCTCGTCGGCTTTGCCTCGCACTGTGCTCTATCCTCATCTGTCTGGTCTTTGTGCTTATGAGCTCCTGTATGTCCCACGGCTCGGCCGGTCTCGAGCCCACCGCCGAGGACAAGCTGCTCAAGGCCCCCGTCGCGCCCGGTTATTCTTTCGCCTTTTCGACCCCGCGCTCGCAATGGCAAGCCGGCACGATGCCCCATATCTATCAGATCGACCCTGCATGGTCGGAGCTGCCTTACGCCGGCGGTACCATCCGCCAAAATGCCTGCGGGCCTACGTGCCTCACCATGGTCTATATCTTTAAGACGGGACGCACCGATATGACCCCCGTCAATATGTGCGCGCTTTCCGAGGCAGGCAATTACGCCCCCACCGGTGCAACCGAATGGTCGTTTATGACGAGCGGTGCGTGGCAGTTGGGACTTAACGGAACGGAGCTTCATAACGATCGCGACTCGATGACTCAGGTGCTGCGTTCGGGAGCGCCCGTCATCGCCGCCGTTCGGCCGGGCACCTTTACCAACGTGGGCCACTACATTGTGCTTTACGGTATTGACGACGCCGACCAGATTGAAGTCTTCGATCCCAACTCGGCCAGCCGCAGCGCCCGCCGCTGGGGCGTCGTAGAGGTCCTCAACGAAGTCGAAGCCATGTGGGCCTACTACTAGTCATTGGGGACAGACTTAAATGAGTAGTCGTTGGGGACAGTCTTACGGACGCCGGCCGAGAGCAGACGAAAAGGGCCATCCCGAACTGCTTGGAACTGCCAGCACGGAAAGCGCATCCTGCTTTGGGGCCCAATAGCGGGGTGCGCTTTCCGTTAGCGGCCCGTTTGGGAAACTAGGGACCGCTTTTCGACAATAATCCGGGATGCATTTTCCGATTGAGGGCCTCAAGGGAAACCGCACCCCATGTTGGACGCTCATTCTGGGATGTGCTTTCCGCAGTTGATCGATGCGGCCTTTAAGGACTGTCCCAAGCTGCCGGCAGGAAAGGAACGTCCCCAAGTGCCGGGTTTCCGCAGCCTGCAATGCTCCTCATGAACAGCCGCCTCAATAACAAAAGCCCCCGCGGCCGAAACGGGCCACGGGGGCAGCAGGCTTGCAAGGGTTAACTCAAGTCCTCGCCATTTGATGCAATGACCTTTTGATACCAGCAGAAGCTGTCCTTTCGGTAGCGATCGAACGTGCCTTTGCCCGTATCATCGGCATCGACATAAACAAAGCCATAGCGCTTCTTCATCTGCCCCGTCGAGGCCGACACCAAATCGATACAGCCCCACGGCGTGTATCCCATCAGGTCAACACCGTCCTCGACAATTGCATCGCGCAGCGCAAGAATATGCCTTCGCAGGTAATCAATATGATACGCATCGTGGACTTTGCCGTCTTCCAGCGCATCGAGTCCGCCCACACCGTTCTCGGCGATAAAGAGCGGAAGATGGTAACGATCGTGGTAGCCGGCAAGCGTCACGCGCAAACCCAGCGCATCGATCTGCCACTTCCAGGCAGTCTCTTTATCCTTGAGGTACGGATTGCGCAACGTCGGGAACACGTTGCCCTCCGCCTTCTCGGCGATCACCTGATCATCGGCGCACACCAAGCGCGAGCAATAGTACGAGAACGAGATGAAGTCGACCGTATGCTCTGCCAGATACTCCGTATCGCCCGGCTCAAAGGGCACGTGAACACCCTCTTTCTCGAGTGCACGCAGCTTCCAAGCAGGATAGGCGCCCGCAGCCATCACGTCTGTGTAGAAGTAGCGGCCGCGGTCCTCCTCATACGCAAGCCATACGTCCTCGGGCGCACAACGGTACGGATAGGTCGCACCGGCAGCGACCATGCAACCCACCTTGTTTGCGGGATCGATCTTGTGCAGAATCTCGACAGCGCGAGCGCTCGCCATAAACATATGGTGCGAGAACGCCGCGGTCACGGCTGCACGGTCACGCTCATCCTCGAGCGTGACACCCGCGTTGAGATAGGACAGCGCCACGCTGTTGATCTCGTTGAACGTAAGCCAATAACGCACGAGGCCCTGGTACGCGCGTCCGACGGTCTCGACGTAGTGCGCATACCGCTCGATCATCTCTCGGCTTTGCCAGCCACCATAGCGCTCGACCAGAGCCAACGGATAGTCGTAGTGCGACAGCGTCACAAGCGGCTCGATTCCATGCTCGCGCAGCGCCTCGAATACCTGACGGTAAAACTCCAAGCCCTCGCCGTTGGGCTCGGTCTCCATCCCTGTGGGAAAAATACGGCTCCAGCAAATTGAAAGACGCAGGCACTTAAAGCCCATCTCGGCAAAGAGCTCGACATCCTCGTGCCAATGATGGAAGAAGTCGTTGCCCCAGCGGCATGGATACAGCCTGTCCGGATCGTCCACGGGCTTTTGCCTGCCAAACATTACATCCCAGCGGTCGGAACCCTGTGGGATCAGGTCGGAGTGCGACATGCCGCGGCCGCCCTCGTTCCAGCCCCCTTCGGCCTGGTTGGCGGCGAGGGCACCACCCCACAAAAAGCCCTCGGGCATACCGGCGGCAGACGTTCTGTCAAAGTAACTCATGCTACTCAGCATCCTCGGCAGAAGCTGCCGCGGCGTTCTCCTGCTCCTGAGCCAGGAGCTGGTTATCGTACACCTTAAAGAACGGGTACCAGACCACAGCCATGACCACGATCAAAACGATCGTAAACACCCAGATGCGCGGGTCGAGGCACTGGACAAAGCCCTGAACGAAGATGGGGAACGTGCCGCTCACCAAGATGTAGAAGTTAGAGACAAGACCCAGTGAGACCGCACCCCAATACAGCAGGGCCGAGATCATGCCGCCTAGCACAAACGGAATCATGAGGATCGGGTTGAAGATGATGGGCGCGCCGAAGATCGCGGGCTCGGAGATACGGAAGAAGCTCGGCACGATCGATGCCCTGCCAAATGCCTTGAGCTGCTGCGACTTTGCCCTAAACGCGCAGAGCGCCACAAAAGAGAACGTATTACCCGTGCCGCCGATGAGGTTGATGGCCAACGACATGAGCACCGGGTGGAACTCAAGCGGCTGCCCGGCAGCATAGAGCGAGGCGTTGGCGGCAAAGGCGGCAAGCGAGACCGGGGCGGTGATGGGCATTACGATCATGTTGCCGTGGACGCCAAAGCACCAAAACAGCAGCGTCATGAAGCAGATAAGCAGTGCGCCGGGCACAGAGTCAACTGCGACGGAAAGCGGGGCAGCGAGCAGCTTCTCGATAACCGAGGGGATGGACAGCGCGGGATCGATCATCTGGATCAGCAGGTTGCCGCCAAAGAAGATGAGGATGTTGGCGAGCATAGGTACGATGGCGCCAAAGGTTTCGGACAAAAACGGCGGCACGCCATCGGGCATCTTGATGGTGATGCCCTTGGTCTGGCAGAAGCGCGTGACCTCGACGGAGACCAAGGCAACGATGATGGCGGTAAACAGGCCCTGCGCACCCAGATAGGTGCAGGGGACCGCCTGGAGCACGGACTCGTCAGCAAGCTGGTAGTAGGACGACGGCGCCGCGGCGATCAGGAACATCACCAGCGAGGTCATGCCGGCGTTAAGCTTGGGCATCTTGTAGGTGCCCGCCAGGTTATAGGCGATTGCGAACGTCACGATCACCGACAGTATGCCCATCGTCATATTGAAGGGGATGAGCAGCGTGAGCTTATTGGCCGTCGCAAAATCGAGCCAAGGGCCAAAGACGGACCAGAACCCACCCTGCGCCACCAGGTCGGCCGTGACCGGCGGGTTGGCGAGGATCATAAAGACGGCAGATACCAAGATGAAGCTGATCGCGCTCATAAAGCCCTTTTGCATGGAGGCAAAGTGGCGCTCGGTGCCGCAGAAATTGGCAATAGGGGTCAGTTTTTCCTGAAGCAGGGTCATGAACTTTTCCATGGTCGCCTCCTAGCCCAACAGCGACTGGGCGAGTGCCAGCACGTTGGCGGCGTTGCCCATGCCGTAGTCCTGTGCGGGGATGACCGCGGTCGGCTTACCGCTCCCCTGCTTGACGGTGTTGAGCTGGTAGGACACCTGCGGCCCCAAGAGCAGCACGTCATAATTGGCGCACGTCTCCTGATACTCGCCGATACCCACCGCATCGATATCGAGCTCGATGCCGTTTTGCTCCGCATATTTCTCGAGTTTCTTCATCAGAATGCTTGTAGACAGACCAGCTGCGCAAACAAGAAGGATCTTCATAAGGGATTCCCTTCGCATTGATTGGTTGGATAGTCACCGCACGCCGCTAGGCGTTCTTGGTTGCAGTGCACTCATACAGGCAGATCAGCTCCTGCACGAGCTCCTGAGCAAGCATGGAGCACATGAGGTGGTCCTGAGCATGGACCAGCAACACATCCACCGACAGATGCTCGCCCGCTGCCTCAGTCGAAAGCAGCTGCGTTTGGATGTGGTGAGCCTTGATTCCCGCATCCTTTGACTGCTTCATGAGTTTGGCGGCGGCGTCAAAATCCCCCGCTTTTGCCTTTTCAAGGGCTTCGAAGGCAAGGCTGCGTGCCTCTCCCGCTGCAGCGACCAGCTGAAACGAAACCATCTCGGTTCCCTGATCGTCCATAACGGTCTCCTCTCCCGTGATGTTTGGTTTGTACTTGAATATTCGAAACGCCTATCTCCCGCCCGCAATCCTCGAGGTTTATTGCAGGTAGACAGACAGGGTTATCGACAAAAGTAGTCTTAAGCCGTATGCGCTTGCACAAGCGCCATCAGCTCATGCCAGGACCGGCGCTCGCGTAGGCGCTCGACCCCCTGGCGGTCCATAAAGATCTCGGCGAGCAGTGAGCTCAAGATCCGCGCCTCATCGCCGCCCGACCGGGCAAACGACACCATAAAGACGATATCGACCTCATGGCCGTATTCGTCCCAAAGAATGGGATGTTCGAGCAGGCCCACGGTAACAAAGGCCTCGGCGCTCAAGGGATGCATCCCATGGGGCATGGCTACCCCATTGCCAAACGAGGTGGCACTCGCGCTCTCGCGCTCGGCGACCTCTTGGGCAAACTGGGCATCGACACGGCCGCTCTCGACGGCGCGCTCGGAGAGATATCGGAGAACGGCCTGCTTCGACGGCGCCTCAACGCGGTTGAAGAACAGGGCACGGCTAAAGAAAGAGCTTACGGAGTCCGATTGCGCAGTGTCGTCGCTCAGCACCTTGCGGATAGCGTTGACATCGCTCGTCTCCAAGAAGAAATCGGCCTCGCGGACGGGCACGGGCAACTTGACGTTGAGCGGCACCGTTGTGAACACGTAGTCGATGTGCGAAAAATCGAACGTTCCCACGCGGGCGACATCGCATGTCTCAATCGAATCGATATACATGCCAAACTGCTTGCGGTACTGGTGCTCGAGCATGCGGGCGCTTCCCGCTCCCGAGGCGCACACGATCAGGATGCGCTTGCGACGCGGCTGGTCGGCTTGCTGCTCGAGGGCCAGAGCAAATGCCATGGCGATGTAGCCGAGCTCTTCATCAGAGGGCTGGCTGCCAAAATGACGCTCGAGTACCTGCGAGGTGCCAGCTGCCATCGAATAGGCCAACGGAAACCTCGTCTTGATATCGGGCAGCATGGGGTTATCCATATGCATGTGATATTCAAGGCGATAGCCCAGAGGGCCGATATGCCGAGCAAGGTTCATGCGAAGTTCAAGATCGCCGCTAAAGTCAAACCTAAACTCATCGTTGACCGCACGTACCATCTCGGAAGCAATCTCCCACATCTCGTCCGAGATAACGGCAGAGCCCTTCTCGGGCACGCCCGTGCCCCTGCCGAGCAAATGGATTGCGATAAAGGCAACCTCTTCTCGGGGCATGCTCACGCCCAGGGCATCCTTGATGTTTGCGGCAATCTGGAAAGCCGCGGCGTATTCGCGCGTTCCCTCCAGTTTTTGAACGTCCGATTCTGCAGCTGGGACATAGCAGCCCTGCTCGATGCGGCCAAGAGCAATGTAAAGATGCATGATGAGATTGCGGGATGCCAGCGAGCTCACCGTGACGGGCGAGGCCGTCAGGGCATCGTCCACACATGCGGCGATGGCCCGCAGGCGCTCGGCGAGCTTTGCATCGTCGGTGTCGGGCAACACGGGCCTCACCAGCGAGGCCAGGCACAGGCGCCGTTGTGACTCCCCGCCCGCAACGCGGATTCCGTAGCGTGGGCGCTTTTCGAGCGTTAAGTCAAATTGGGCGAGTTTCTGCTCTACCAGACGCATGTCATTGGACAGAGTCCGCGCCGAAACGTAGAGTAAATCCGCATACTCCTCAATCGTCACCCACTGGGACCGCATGAGGAGGTCGTTAAGAAGGAAGGACACACGGCCATCGCGCGTATCAGGAATGCCCGGATGGGCCAGAGCCGCACCGTCTAGCAAGCGAGCAAGCTCATCTGCACGTGCAACATCGATACGATACTGCCCCTTGCTGCCAACGATGCGTGCAACCCCTGCAAGGCTGTCGTTTGCGCGATGGATATAGTTTCTCACGGCGCGCTCGCTTACCTCGAGACGCTTGGCAAGTACCGCGACAGCGACAGGCTGAGCGTCCTCGATCATATTTACAAGCTGCTTGACGCGAGCATCCATGTCCTCCTCCTTTCCCTGCGTCTAGTCTAACGCGGTAAAGAATGACACTCCACGTCGCGCTCGTTCCGCCAACTCGGAACAGGTTGCGGGGAGTCCAGCTGAGCTATGGAGAGCCTGGGGAGAGGGCCCGAAGGCAATGCGTCGGTGTGGGATGCGCCTTCCCAGCCATTGGGCAGTCATTGGGGACAGACTTAAATGAGTAGTCGTTGGGGACGTTCTTGTTTGACTAGTCGTTTAAGAACGTCCCCAATGACTATTAAGGACTGTCCCAAGCTGCCGGCAGGAAAGGACCGTCCCCAAGTGCCGGATTTGTCCCCAATGACTAGGTGAATAGCAAAAGCCCCGCAGTCGGAGCGGACTGCGGGGCTCGTGAAGAGAGGCTAGTTTGTGGGCGTCTTGCCTGGCGCCCACGAGAGAGGCAACAGAGTAGAGGCTACTCGTGGATGCGGGTACCGGAGAGACCGGCCATGGTCTCGGCGGCCTTGTCCAGGGCGCCGATGATGCAGGTGCGGCCCTTGCGGGAACGGGCGAACTTGATGGCAGCGCGGACCTTGGGCTCCATGGAACCCTTGCCGAACTGACCCTCGTCGGCCAGGCGCTCGGCCTCGTCGGCGGTGAGGTCCTCGAGCTCCTCCTGGTTGGGCTTGCCAAAGTTGATGGCGACATGCTCGACGGCGGTCAGCAGGAACAGGACGTCGGCGTCGCAGTCCTCGGCCAGCAGCTCGCCGCCCAGGTCCTTGTCGATGACGGCGGGAACGCCCTTGTAGCAGCCCTTGTTCTCGTAGTCGCGGACGACGGGGATGCCGCCGCCACCGCAGGCGATGACGATGAACTCGTTGTCGAGCAGGTTGAGGATGGAGTCGGCCTCGACGATCTTCTTGGGGTCGGGGGAGGCGACGACGCGGCGCCAGCCGCGGCCGGAATCCTCGACGAAGACCTTGGAGGGGTCCTCGGCCATGAACTCCTTGGCCTGCTCCTCGGTGTAGAAGGGGCCGATCGGCTTGGTCGGGTTCTTGAACGCGGGGTCGTCGGGGTCGCACTCGATCTGGGTGACGACGGTGGCGGCGTGCCAGCGCTTGTAGCGCTTGTGCATCTCGCGGCCGATGCCCTGCTGCAGGTGGTAGCCGATGTAGCCCTGGGACATGGCGCCGCACTCGGGCAGCGGCATCTCGGGGGTGCCGATGGCGTCGTGGGCGGCGGCGAAGGCGTTCTGGATCATGCCGACCTGCGGGCCGTTGCCGTGGGTGATGATGATCTCGTTGCCCTGCTCGATGAGGCCGAGGAGGGCGTGGGCGGTGTTGCTCACGGCCTCGATCTGCTCGACGGGGTTGTTGCCGAGGGCGTTGCCGCCGAGGGCGACGACAATACGATCGGGCTTGCCAAGAGGCTTAGACATTGCTGGAATCCTTTCTGTAAAAGGCCTACAACCCATTAATAACCCGCGTCCGTGCAATACGCGAGTTTATTAAGGTTTATATTCTCTTTATCGCTCATTTTATTCATTTTGAAAATAGTTTAACGGTGAACGGTCGTTTTTACCCGCTCAGCGTAAAGAAGCCCAGCTCACACATGTTTACGTCATCTACGTGCGACTTTATTTAATTAGAGCAGAGATTAGGCTGGATTATGCAAACTATATCTTTGCTAAACACATAACGGACACTGCAATTATTTACTCGCACTATACGAGATTCTATGCACTTGCAAGACAAGTATGCACCCCTGCAATAACACGGGGCTTTTCATCCAACAAAAGGGATAGCCAATCGCGCTTCACCCTGCGGCAAGCGATTGTGAGTTCGCAGTATGGAACTTTACCGTCGGATACTGCATGAACGCCGTCGACGCCCTCTCGCTCCTGCGCGCCCAGGCAATCGAGAACACCAGCGGCGTCCCCAGTCTTTTTGCATGGCACCGCGCCGGCTCGATGGCTCTGGGACCTAAGCGAATCTTTGCTATCTGCCAATTTTTGTTTGATTTGGGTCATTCCTATCTGCCAATTTTTGTATGATTAGAGGCAATTCTATTTGCCAATTTTTGTCATTGAGGGGTTTATGCTACGCCGTAAGGTCACTGACAGGCTTTTGAACTGGAAAAATAACTCTCATAAGGCATTGCTTGTTACCGGTGCGCGTCAAATTGGCAAGAGCTATGCGATTCGCGCGTTTGGTAAAGACAACTACGCATCGTATTTTGAGGCCAATTTGCTGCTCGATGCCGAGGCAAGAGATGTGCTTATTGGCGCTAAGAACGCCGTTGACTTTATCAACCGCGTGGCCCTTCTTGCGGACGCACCGCTTGTTGAGGGAGATACGCTTATCTTTGTCGATGAAATACAGGAGTATCCGCAGATCGTCACGCTCATGAAGGCGTTGGTCGAGGACGGGCGCTTTAGCTATGTCTTCTCGGGGTCTATGCTTGGGACTGAGTTTAAGGGGATCTCTTCTTTCCCGGTGGGGTATGTCGAGCACATTGTTATGCGGCCAATGGATTTTGAAGAGTTTTGTTGGGCAAACAGCATCAGCGAGAATGTGCTTGCAGACATCCGCAACTGCCTTGTCGAGAGGCGTCCCGTCGAAAACTATATTCATGAGGCGATGCTCAAAAACTTTAGAGCTTATATCGTTTGCGGCGGCATGCCGGAGGTCGTACAGAACTATATCGATTCGGGTTATTCGCTCGTGAGAACGCGTGAGCTTCAAATTCAGCTAGTCGATCAGTACAAAAGCGATATCTCTAAATATGCATCGACTCGAGCGTTTAACGTTCGCTCCATTTTCGAGCAAATTCCCGTTCAGCTTGAGGCGGAGTCCCATCGCTTTATCGTCTCGTCTCTAGGCGAGGGAGCTCGTCTTCAAAAATACGAGCAGGATTTCCTATGGCTGGTGAACGCAGGCGTTGGATTGATGGTCCCCCAGGTGACGGAGGCCCGGAGTCCTCTTAAGAGGACAGAGAAGGCGACCGCCTTTAAACTATACGAGTCTGATGCAGGCATGCTCGCATCACGATATCCCGGAAGCACGGCACGCGCTGTCTACCTTGATATGAAAACCCCCAACCTCGGCGGTCTCTATGAGAACGTGGTCGCGCAGGAGCTTGTCGCCCTTGGAACTGATGCATGGTACTACCAGACACGCGAAGTCGGTGAAGTTGACTTTGTGATCGAAGGCGCCCACGGGCACGTTGTCCCGATCGAGGTCAAATCGGGCAAGAAGGTTCGAGCGCATGCGGCCCTCGACCGTCTGATGAGTGTGGGCGAGTACAAAATTCCCGAGGCCGTTGTTCTAAGCCGCGAGAACCTCGGCAAAGAGGGCAAGATCCTGTACGTTCCAATCTATATGACATTCTGCCTCGATGAGTTTATGGAAAAGGACGACCCCAACAACGATTTCTCGTTTGCACCCATATCTCTCTAGGCCATCTGAGTCCGCGACCCAGTCCTCTCTATGCCCAAAGTGCTGCGATGTTTCGCGCCAAAGGCGCGAAACATCAAGGGGATAGAAGGCGGCGGCAACCAACTCCCCCTCTATACCCGAAGCGGCGCGAGGTTTCGCGGCAAAGCCGCGAAACAGCGAAGGGGACGGAATACCCGACCAACTACGTCTTTCATCCGCCCACACAATCCGAGGACGTAGTCGTAGCAGGATCTGAGGGCTGACCTTCGCGGACATTCCGCAGGACGAAGGAACCCCCGCCGCACGTAGTGCGCAGCGGGGGTTCTTTCATGTCCGAGGACGTCCGCGAAGGTTAGCCCTCAGATCCTGCGGTGGGAGACCTAGGCCTCGTTGTACACCGTCTTGAGCTTCAGCAGGTGCTGATAGCGGTCCATAGCGGCCTGCTCGTTCTCCTTGAAGAGCTCCTCGGCGCGCTCGGGGAAGGAACGCGTCAGCGAAGCGTAACGGGCCTCGTTCATCAGGAACTCCTGATAACCGCCCGCGGGCTCCTTGGAATCGAGTGAGAACTTCTTGCCGGCAGCAGCCTCGGGGTTGAAGCGGAAGAGGTTCCAGTAACCGCACTCGACAGCCTTCTTCATCTCGGCCTGGCAGTTCTGCATGCCGCCCTTCTTGATGGAGTGCATCTCGCAGGGGCTGTAGCCGATGATGAGGGACGGGCCGTCGTAGGCCTCGGCCTCGTGGATGGCCTTGAGGGTCTGAGCCGGGTTGGCGCCCATGGCGACCTGCGCCACGTAGACATAGCCGTAGCTCATGGCAATCTCGGCCAGAGACTTCTTCTTGGTCACCTTACCGGCAGCGGCGAACTGAGCAACCTGGCCCAGGTTCGAGGCCTTGGAGGCCTGACCGCCGGTGTTGGAGTAGACCTCGGTGTCGAAGACGAAGACGTTGACGTTGTGGCCGGAAGCCAGGACGTGGTCCAGGCCACCGAAGCCGATATCGTAGGCCCAACCGTCGCCGCCGAAGATCCAGAAGGACTTCTTGGTGAGGTAAGCCTTGTCGGCGAGAATCGCCTTGGAAGCGTCACAGCCACACTTCTCGAGCTCGGCAACGTAGGCGGCGGCAGCGGTCTTAGAGGCCTCGGCGTCGTTGACGGAGTCGATCCAAGCCTGACCGGCGGCCTTGAGCTCGTCGGACGGACCGTCAGCGGCGATGATCTCCTGCGTAGCAGCGATCAGCTTCTTCTGAACGGCCTCATAGCCCACGGCCATGCCCAGACCGTGCTCGGCATTGTCCTCGAACAGGGAGTTGTTCCACGCCGGGCCGTGACCGTCCTTGTCCTTGCAGTAAGGAGCGGTGGCAGCGGGGTTGCCCCAAATGGAGGAGCAGCCGGTGGCGTTGGAGATGAACATGCGGTCGCCGGCGACCTGGGTCACCAGACGTGCATAGGCGGTCTCGGCGCAGCCGGCGCAGGAGCCGGAGAACTCCAGGTAGGGCTGCTTAAACTGGCTGCCCTTGACGTTGGCCGCGATGAGCTCCTTCTTCTCGGAGACGTTCTCGACCATGTAGTCCCAAACGGGCTGCTGGTCCATCTCCTGCTCGGTGGGAACCATCTCGAGGGCGCCCTTGGGGCAGACCTTGACGCAGTTGGTGCAGCCCATGCAGTCGAGCGGGGACACGGCCATGGTGAACTTCATGCCCTTGGCCTTGGGGCCCATGGCGTCGAGCGTGCGGGTAGCCTCGGGCGCGGCGGCAGCCTCGTCCTCGGTCATCGCGAACGGACGGATGGTGGCATGCGGGCACACATAGGCGCACTGGTTGCACTGGATGCACTTGGTCTCGTCCCAGTGAGGAACGACCACGGCGACGCCGCGTTTCTCGTATGCGGAGGCGCCCAGCTCAAACTGGCCGTCGGCACAATCGACAAAGGCAGAAACGGGCAGGCTGTCGCCATCCATGCGATCGATGGGCTCGAGCAGGTTCTTGACCTGCTGGGCGATAGCGGACTTGGTCTCCTCGGAGAGCTCGACGGGAGCGGCATCCTCGGCAGTTGCCCAGTCGGCCGGAACCTCGAACTTACGGAAGGCGGTAGCGCCGGCATCGATGGCCTTGTGGTTGGCGTCGACGATGGCCTGGCCCTTCTTCATGTAGGACTTGGTAGCCGCGTCCTTCATGTACTGCAGGGCGTCCTCGGCGGGCAGGACCTTGGCCAGCGCGAAGAAGGCGGACTGGAGCACCGTGTTGGTGCGCTTGCCCATGCCGACCTTGGCAGCCAGGTCGATAGCGTCGATCAGGTAGACGTTGACGTTGTTGTTGGCGATGTAGCGCTTGGCCACGGCGGGCATGTGCTCGGCGAACTCCTCGTCGCTCCACTGGCAGTTGACCAGGAAGGTGCCGCCCGGCTTGACGTCGCGGACCATCTTGAAGCCCTTGACGATGTAGCTGGGGTTGTGGCAGGCGACAAAGTCGGCCTTGGTCACGTAGTACGGCGAGCGGATCGGGGAATCACCAAAGCGCAGGTGCGAGACGGTGACGCCGCCGGTCTTCTTGGAGTCGTACTGGAAGTAGGCCTGAACGTACTTGTCGGTGTGGTCGCCGATGATCTTGATCGAGTTCTTGTTGGCGCCGACGGTACCGTCGCCACCCAGACCCCAGAACTTGCACTCGATGGTGCCGGGGGCTGCAGTGTTGGGCGCATCCTCGGCCTCGGGCAGGCTCAGGTTGGTCACGTCATCGACAATGCCGATGGTGAACTCGCGCTTGGGCTCGTCCTTCTTAAGCTCCTCGAAGACAGCGAACGCGGACGCGGGAGGCGTGTCCTTGCTGCCCAGGCCGTAACGGCCGCCGACGACCTTGATGCCCGTCTTGCCGGCCTCGTAGAGAGCGGAGACGACGTCCTGGTAGAGCGGCTCGCCGATGGAACCCGGCTCCTTGGTGCGGTCCATGACGGCGATCTTCTGGACGGTCTCGGGGAGAACGTCGACGAAGTGCTTGATGGAGAACGGACGGAACAGGCGAACCTTGACCAGGCCGACCTTCTCGCCGTGAGCGTTGAGGTAGTCGATGACTTCCTCGAGCACGTCGCAGAAGGAGCCCATGCACACGACGACACGATCGGCGTCGGGAGCGCCGTAGTAGTTGAACAGGCCGTAATCGGTGCCGAGCTTCTCGTTGATCTTCTTCATGTAGCCCTCGACGACGGCAGGGAGCTCGTCGTAGACCTTGTTGCAGGCCTCGCGGTTCTGGAAGAAGATGTCGCCGTTCTCGTGGCTGCCGCGGGTGTGCGGGTGCTCAGGGTTGAGCGCGTGATCGCGGAAAGCCTGGACGGCGTCCATGTCGCACATCTCAGCCAGATCCTTGTAGTCCCACATGGCGACCTTCTGGATCTCGTGGCTGGTGCGGAAGCCGTCGAAGAAGTTAAGGAACGGGGTCTTACCCTCGATGGCGGCAAGGTGAGCCACCGGCGAGAGGTCCATGACCTCCTGGACGTTGCCCTCGGCGAGCATGGCGAAGCCGGTCTGACGACAGGCCATGACGTCGGAGTGATCGCCAAAAATGTTCAGGGCGTGGGAAGCGACGCAACGCGCGGAGACGTGGAAGACGCCCGGGAGCTGCTCGCCCGCGATCTTGTACATGTTCGGGATCATCAGAAGTAGACCCTGAGAAGCCGTGTAGGTGGTGGTCAGAGCACCGGCGCCCAGCGAACCGTGAACGGTACCGGCTGCACCTGCCTCGGACTCCATCTCGACGACCTTGACCGGGGTGCCGAAGATATTCTTGCGACCCTGGGCCGCCCACTGGTCGACATGGTCGGCCATCGGGCTGGACGGCGTAATGGGATAGATTCCCGCTACCTCGGTGTACGCATACGAAACATATGCGGCCGCCTCGTTGCCGTCCATAGACTTAAACTTACGCGCCATATACCCCTCTCCTCTCATATAGGTATACAGGCCCCGGCGATCGCCGGGATATTGGCGTGATGGGATTTTCGCTGTTGCTTCCAATCATCTGGCAGGCAGGCTCAGCAGCAGGTACATGGCGTGGAGAGAAGGCATGCCGAGGCGAGGAGGGCTGCACGCACTCCACAGGCCCAGCTGCCCGTCTTGCACATGACCGAGCGCCGCAAAGGCCGCATGCCGGATGCTCCCGGGCACGCCCCGGCGATGGGAGGCACCCGCAACGGAAATCCGCATGCGGGTTTATTGTACCCCGCCGCCAAGTGTAATTTCGACAAATATAGGTGGGCGGTAAAGGTTTACCTCGGGTGACCGCCAAGGGCCAAAATGAACGCTTCGTCCCCGGGCGATTGGCCCTGGCGCGCCATGGAGTGTCCCGGAGTGCCGGCATAAAAGGAACGTCCCCATCTGCCGACTAGAGGGCGCCGACGCCGAGGAGGATAGCGTAGGTGGTGGATTCGCCAAGTCTGAGCTCGTCGCCGGGGTTGAGCTGAGCGGAGCGGCCGGGCTCGACCTGGATGCAGACGTTCGTCGCGCCGTTTACCACCATGGTTCCGTTGGTGGACGACAAGTCCTCGACGTGCCAGATATTTTGAGCATCGCACCAGATATGGGCATGGCGGGCCGAGACGTCGTCGGTGATGCCGCCCTCCCCCGTTGCCAGCGCGCCGATCTCAACGCCTTCCTCACTCGGCTGAATCCAGCGCGGGACGCTCACCACGTAGCCGTTTTGCACGCACAGCAGTCCCAGCGGATGCGCCGGCGCGACCTCGTGCTCGCCCGCGACCGAAGATGTGCTCAGCGAGCGCGGCGTCGACGTGTCGCCGCCACGGGTCGCATGAGCGCGGCGGCTCGCCCGACTTGGAACTAAGGCGGGCGTGAGAGCAAACGGCATAGGGAACGAATCTTGCGGATGTACTCCTCGACGTCAGGCAGGTAAGCCCCACGAAGTCACCGGGGAGGCCCAAGCGGCCCGGCACCACTTCCAGATTCTGACCAGGGCGAGTCGTTCGCCGGTGGCTGAAGGCTCGCTCCCACCCAAAAGGGGAGATTCGCGTTGTTCCCCAATCGCTCTCGCATCTTTCATTTTGCTCGAGGTGGGCTATAAAAACTTTCCTGGTGAAAGGCGGCGATTGGTTTCCTTTCTTTCTAGAGGAGCGCGCCTGTAATCTGTTTTCATCCTAAATCAAGTTAAGATCGGACCTTCCAGAGGCAAGTCGACTCAAACTGCGAGGCTCCATGTTGGAATAAAGAGCGCTGTCGAAGTGCCAACAACACAAAGCTTGCCAGTCTCAAATAGAACCTTTTGGGAGTCCGATTGGGCCGCACACCGAATCCCCGCTGGTGGTTTTTTATAGCTGCGCAACAATAAACAAGGTTAGTGCCAGTCCAGCATGAAATTGAGGAACGTATGCATTTTTTCTCAGTAAGTGATCGTCGTTACTGCTTCGATGAGGTCACTCGCAATTGCTTTCAGGTTGACCAAGCATCAGAAGATGCGCTTCGCATATTTGAAGCATCGGGAAGAACGGTCAACTCGAAGTTGCTAACAAAGTCACTTGCTGCGAAAGGCTACGACCAAACGACCATAGCAGAACTTGAAGACGACATTGATGAGTATCAACGATTGTCTGAGCGGACTTTCTTAACAAAAGACACGCCTCGAAAACTTAGATCCATCGAACTCCACGTTTCACATGCATGCAACCTTGGTTGTAGTTACTGTTTTGCCGGTAAAGGAGATTATGGAACGTCTCCTCTGCTGATGACAGACGAGATAGCCTTCAAGGCGGTCGACTACCTCGTCGCAAGTTCATCGGAAAACGAAACGCTTGCGATCGTCTTTTTTGGTGGGGAACCCATGATTAACGAGCCGCTGATATGGAAAACGGTCGACTATTCAAAAAGAATATACCCCAATAGAAACTTTACCTATTCTATTACGACCAACGGAACGCTTTTGAATGACACTGCTGTGAATTCTTTCAAGGAGCACGGGTTTTCTGTTCTGATTAGTCTCGATGGTACAGGATGCAAGCACGATGCATCGCGCCCGTACAAGACGGGAGGCGGCTCTTTCTCCGATATCGACAAAAACGTTCGTCGTTTTTCCGAGTCGTTCCCCTTCGGCGCAAGAGCGACCTTAACAAATAATAACTGTAACCTTGTTGAAGACTATCTTCAGTTTAAAGAGATGGGCTTCAGAAGGATTTACTTCTCGCCCGTGAGCTCATTCGATGAGAATATCAAACTCGACGAACACTCATTAAACAAAATCAGGGCGGGCCTAATAGATTTGGCGGATCAATATCTCAAACAGATTGATCAAGGGGAAAAGCCCTTGTTTAGAACATTGAAAACTGCAGTTGATTTGATTATGAGCAACAGGATCGCCTTTGTCGGATGCGGGGCTGGCAGGCGTTTTATTTCCGTGACTCCCGAAGGGGACGTATACCCCTGTCACAGGTTTGTCGGGATGATGCGATTCAAAATGGGCAACATCGTCACCGGAATTGACGAAACTAGGTATATTGAAAACTGGAGTCAGGGTGTCGAAAAAAGAATTGACTGTACGGACTGTTGGGCTCGGTCTTTCTGTGGTGGGGGCTGTAGCTGGGAGGCTGCAGGCGAGCACGGCTACTTGCCCAAGAGTCTACACCCTGCATCATGTGAATATAGAAAAATGTGCTACGAGATGGCTTTTGACCTTATTTCCCGCCACTCATCTTCGCAGGAGAAAAATCAACGAGAAGCTACTGTATCGGAATAAGCGGTTCAGCGCATTGCTGTCACCATTGTGGAGGTGTTCGTTCTTCTGATTACCGTCTGCGAAGCTTATTGCTACGTTCGCCGAAACCATTCTAGAAATATGGTGAACTAGACATCTTGGTTTGTTATACACAATATTGAGGTTTTTCTGCACTCAAAGGGAGGTAGTCGTGAAGCATATTCATCCGATTAATCCAGGAAGTGGCGACGAGGCAGGCGTGAAGCCGATGTCTTTTGACTGCCTCTTGGGCATTACTGACATCTGTACTGTTTATGATAAAGCAGATGGCTGTGGTGCATACGATTACTGCGACTATGACATGGATGGCGGCAGCATCTGCGTTGTAGATCACTGTGGCATTGATCAAACGTAGTCTCTAATTGGATTAAGGTGAGGAGCTGTTATGAAGCATATCCATCCTGTTGGTTCAAATGAACATCCTCCCGTTGAGCCTTGTTGTCTTGGAGTTGATATATGCAATTTTTACGACATCGCCGAGTGCCCTGTTGCGGATTGGTGCTATGTCGATAAAGAATCAAGCTGTGTTTTGCCAGCAGATTGGTGCGATCCAGTTGACGAGTAGTTTTGTGGCTAGGAACTATTTGGTCCAATTCAGAATAAGATGGGAACAAATACCAAAATCTCGTGTCTGGGAGGAGTTATGCCATTATTGCAAGGTCTCGTTGGATTAGCCTTTATACTTGCGTTATATCTGGCACCTTTTTTAATTCTATTCTTCATTATCCGACTCTTTCTTCGGAGAAAATAGGAGTGTCACGCAAACATTAGCGTAGCTTTCTTCCAATATGAGCCGAGCATTGGCAAGTGGAATAAGAAGCCCGACCGTTCGCCACATGAAAGTGATCGGACGGGCTTCTCTATTTAACCCGGGCCGCCACCCATAGCGGCTTTCCAAGCGTATTCTCAGTGCAAAGCAATCGTCAGTTTAATCCTATGCGCTGATACCGCATTTCATTTGTTCGGCTCGAATTCTACGGCCTGGCAACCCTCGCACTCTCCGGCAAATGGATTGAACGCGAAGGCAGAGATGATGTGTGCGTGGACATCGAGGCTGCTGTAGGCAACATACTGGGACATGGACCCCCGCTGCGCGTGGTATGCGGCCCGGCATATTCATTGCCGTCCAACCCCGTGTAGTTGCAGCAAAGGGTGGAACCTCAATGCTCAGCTCATGTTGTCCGTGGGACACGAGAATCGTAAGTACACTTTGGTGCGATTCTCACGCTGATACTGAGCCACCTGGAATAAGATACGTCGCGACAACACTTCGCTTCACCTCTGTCTCGACAAGATGACGTAGACTAAAGTTTCCTTTAGTAAGAGAACGAGAACTATATCTGAAAGCGTTGCGATGGCGTGAAGGCACCGAGTCCGAACCGCCTGAATGCTACGTGCATCTGCATCGCCTTTTTGTTATCTCTGCCAGTTGGGTAGCACTACACTTGTCATCATTTACCCTGGTACATGCTGCCTAAATCCACTACCCCTTCTACCGCGCCGACCATCTCGTCATCGTGAGAGACAACGATGATCAGCTGGCTTTGCTTGTTGCGCTTAACATAGGCCGCAAGCTCGGCGCGGCTTACAGCGTCTAACCCAGTCGTGGGCTCGTCGAGTACCAAAACTGACGACTTGCGTGAAATCGCCGACCATAAGTACACTCGGCGCAGCTCACCGCCCGAAAGCGCGGAGCAACGTTTCCCGAGCAACTCCTTCACGCTGTTTTCCAGCGAAAGTAGGCCATCTACACCCCGGTGATAGGAAGAAAAGGGCGTGTCGAAATACTCTAACAGCTCTTTCACCGTTTCGTCCGGCGCGAAGCACGACTGTGGGCAGCACGATATCTCTCTCGCACGTATGTAATCCAAGTCGCATTCTTCGATTGGCACGCCGTTGTATTTTACTTTGCCTTTCGATGAGTATAGCCCGAGCATCAAGTAAAGAAGTGACGTCTTGCCTCTTCCGTTTTCCCCAACTATGCAATATGTACCAGGACCGGAAAACTTGAAAGAAAACCCGCCGAGGACCTCTCGGACAGATCCGTCTGGAAGGGCAACCGAGAATTCCAAATCAGATACCGAAATGTCATTTATTTCATCGAGTTTAGCTAAATCGGTCCGATTCCACCCCGATCTCTCCTTTTCTCTCGTCGCGATAGCCGTCCTATCCCATGATGCTTTGGCATCTTGATAGGATTTGAACAATGACATCATACTTTTCAAAGTCTTAAAGAGAACCGCGAAGTATGTACCGATGATAGTGTACTCGCCTATTGACATAGTTCCGTTAATGATTCGTACTCCGGAAACAACAAGTATCACCGCTTGAAACAACGCTGCGAAAAGACCATCGAGCGATGTCAGAGAATATGATAGCTTTCCGGAGCGCAAAACTTTGGGAAAATAGCTCTTAAACCCAGCGTCGAGCGCTTGTTCGCTCTTGCCGTACGAAGATGTCAGTTGAATGTTGAGAATCTGATTAAGCTGCGATGCAATTGCGGCGTAAAAGGCGCTGTCCGCCTCTTTCTTCTCATACGTGACCCTATACAAAAGTTTCCTCAACCCAGTAATTACACAGAAATACACGATGAGGAGAATGATGGAAAACACCGCGAGAGTTGAATCAATTGACCATATGATAAGCAATACGATGGGAATGGCTACAATGGACAGCGGCGCACTGATAAAATTCGCCAAAACGAAGGATGAGACCACGCTGGAGTCGGAAATAAT
Source organism: uncultured Collinsella sp. (assembly GCA_900544875.1). Taxonomy (GTDB): domain Bacteria; phylum Actinomycetota; class Coriobacteriia; order Coriobacteriales; family Coriobacteriaceae; genus Collinsella. The sequence goes on from UQWS01000005.1 coordinate 111,860, forward strand.
CCGTTGCGTTGTATAGGCTGGATCGATGGTCCGACTCACCAAGTAATCGTCTCTTTCAAAACGCAAGACGGCCTCCCTGAGAAGATCAAAGGAAAGTCTCGTGGTTATGCGAATGGAAAGTGTTCCTGCAAAATAAGTAAAGAGGGTGGAGAAAACTCCTATTGACGCAACCAGGAGCGCGAAGAGTACGGCGTCTCTTTCGCTGCGGTTACCGAGAAGAAAATCTAAGAATTTCCCGTTCACGTATGGCATGGCATAGGAGAGAGCGGTTCCAATCACCGTGATAGCAATGAAGACGAAAGCCCCTTTTGCTCTGATGAACCTCGAGAGAACGCATCGAATCAAGGAAGGCCCCAATCTACCCGCCACAAAACATCAATCACTGATACCTTACACCTCAACACAACAGGAGCGAAGATTTGCCAATGAGACTGCTTTAAGATTGCCTTGGGCCAATACGATCTCAAGCTCTTCCTACAAGAGAGTCGGAATCGGACATCTCCTCCGACGAACCTGGCAATCGGGCGGTTGAAATATCTTTTTCAACCGCCCGATTGCCACAATAGATTTGAGCATCCGCCCACAAACGTCCGCGTTTTATACCCATCAAATCCTTTGCCTTTTGTCGTCTAGACTAGAAAAATCGCTCGAAATAACGCAACCGGCCTGCTCGCTTGAAGAAACCTAAGCCCGTAACGTAGATGTGCAAACTTCCGAAACGCCTTGCGCGGCATAGTGCGTATAAACTTCGTCAACCGCCTCAGAAATATCTGAGTATCGCGCCGGGTCAAAAGCATACGATGTCGCAGCTATACCCTGCACCCATTCGGAACGCGGATTAATTGAATAGCCACACAGCATCATCATACATGCATCTAGACCTGATTTCCCAAGTATCCGACGTATTGATGAGAGCATCGCGGGTCGCCCCTGCACCATCGTCGTCACCCCTATTAGCAGTATTTACCGTTTTTCTCTAAATGCGTATCGCCACCCTTAAGAATACGAAGTGTTTTATCCAGACCCGATTGTCCTCCATCTCAAACGAAGGGATAAGGAATCTCATCCGGAATCGGCAGTAACGGAGGATTCACAACGACAAGCGAAAAACATGAGTCATCTCTCAGAGGGGAGTAAAGGCTCCCCTCAAGCACCCTAGTTTCGTCATCCAAAGAGTTGATGGCAGTGTTTTTCTTACAAAGGTCGACAACAAAAGGGTTGATTTCTACAGATGTTACATCCATGCCACAGTTGGTAAGTATCAGGCCCTGTATTCTGGGGCCAGAACACAAATCGAGAGCCTTCCGTGCGCTCTGCGGTGTAAGGCGCCAATCTCAGCAAATCTGTCCCACAATACTGCGCTGAAGAACAAGACGGAACCCCTGAGCCAAACTCCCCTATACCTTATTAAGGCTAAGACAGGCAAGTTCACGCACCCGGCATATTCCAGAATAACATCCTATTGTTTTAGATGCTCTACAAGCATGAACAGCCGCGAATCGGAAAGATCTTCTAGTTTCGCCCCGACTGACCGCCAAGGGCCAAAATGGCCCCTCCATCCCCGGGCGACTGGCTCTGGCGCGCCGAGGAGTGTCCCCAAGTGCCGGCAGAAAAGAAACGTCCCTATCTGCCGGCTAGAGGGCACCGAAGAGGATGGCGTAGGTAGTGGATTCGCCGAGCTTGAGCTCGTCGCCGGGATTGAGTTGGGCGGAACGGCCGGGCTCGACCTGAATGCAGACGCGCGTGGCCCCGTTTACCACCACGGTTCCGTTGGTGGACGACAAGTCCTCGACGTGCCAGATATTTTGAGCATCGCACCAGATATGGGCATGGCGGGCCGAGACATCGTCGCCGACGTCGGTAATATCGCCCTCACCAGTGGCCAGCGCACCAATCTCAACACCCTGCTCACTCGGCTGAATCCAGCGCGGGGCGCTCACGACAAAACTGTTTTGTACGCGCAGCAAGCCCAAGGGGTGCGCCGGAGCGGGTTCGCGTTCGCCCGCGGTCATCGACATGCCAAGCGAACGCGGCGTGGAGGTGCCTCCGCCACAGGTCGCGTGCGCGTAGTCGATGGCATAGTTCACCGAGGACCGCACATCCGCCGAACAACCGACGGCGACAAACAGCACCAGCACGGCCTCGGCGCGCTCGGCGGGCATGAGTTCCGCCGCCTGGGACAGGCGATCGAGCGCGTTGCGATAGAGATTCGTGTCCTGATGGCACTCTTCGAGCGCGCGTACCATCGGTTCACCTGCAGGACCGCACACCATATTGATCACAGCCGTGGAGTCCATGGGATTTCGCTGGCGCAGGGCCAGTTGCGACATAATACGCGCAGCCGAGGTACCGTATTCGGCAAAGTAACGCTGCTGAAGCGTGCCGACCGGCGCGCGAACGATAAAGCGGGAAACCCAAGAGCGATCGGCGGCTCGGCTCTGCGGGCTGCGGCCGTCGGCGAGCGGACGGGACGAAAGCACCAGGCCGCACAGCTCGATATGGCTCAGATGCGCCGCGCGCTTAAAGATGTCAAACATGGCCCCGCATGGGGTGAGCTCAACTTGAGATGCCATGACCTAGGCCTCCTTGGTCGTAGAAATAGAATCGGACGATACTTCGACAGGTCCGCCAAAAGTACGGGCAGCTGCGGCTCCACCGGCAAGCGGAGTCGCCATCTGGGCTTTTGTGCGTCGCGGTGCCGAAACGGGAAGTTCAAAGGCAAAGCCCATCGCAAGCAAAAACCACGTAAGCGTATAGGTTGCAACCAGAGCGGCAACAAGGCCGCCCATCACGGCGCGTTGGGAAAATACGCTACATGCAGCCACAACCAGTACTGGAACCTCGCAGGCAGAAAGCGCAAGCACACCCTGCAGGAACCCCGAGCGCCGATTGCGCGCAAGTGCCCCCGCGGTAACGCCGGCTATGCCTGGCAGCGCCAACGCCAGTGCGGCAATAATACCCGGTAGCGTCCCAGACCACACGAGCGATCCCAAAGTCGCCGTCACGCGAGCGCCCGACGCCAGCAGCGCGGCCGAAACCACGACCACAGCCCAAACCACGCCACAGACGACCGTCGCGCCGACCATCAGCGCGCGACGAACCGCACGGCCAGACGCATCCATGGGGCACGGCGTGAGCGGCTCGCCGCGGAGCGAACGACCGACATTTTGCGCATAGTGGTCACAAAACGCCGAGAGCGCCGCCTCGACCGCCGCCGGCTCGGGACGATCTTTTTGATGGCTGGACAGACAGGCCATCACCACGTCGAACAGCTGGGCATCGACAAACGCCAGCGCATCGCGTAGCTCTTCGGAATCCGGCTCAAGCCCTAGCTGCTGGGCCTGCTCGGCCGCGGCGAGCGCCACATCGGGCTCACGACGAAGCAGCTGAGTCAAATCACAACCGGGCGCATGGGCACCAATGGGATAGTCGGGCCGCGTGTCCATCTTGAGACGGTAGGGGCTCGCGATGTCGCGCGTCTTTTTGCGCGAACCCGAGGTGCCCGAAGTGCTCGGCGCGGCTTCGTATGGCGCGACGCCGGCAATGAGCTCGTAAACCGTGCTTGCCGCGGCATAGACGTCAATCTCCGGCGACATACGCAAGGCGCGCAGGTCGGGAATATCGTCGGTAAGCATCTCGGGCGGGGCATAGGCAACCGTCGCGCGACGCAGCGTGGCATAGCGCTCCGTAAACGACGCCTTGCCGCCGGTACCGGCCACGGCCGACGCAGGCTCAAGCGCCAGCGACGAGCCAAAGTCGATCAGGCACAGGTCAAAGGTGCCCTCGGCAAGCTGCCGGTCAAGCGGTAGACGCGCCGTGCGCACCATAATATTAGCGGGCGAGATATCGCGATGGACAAAGCCCTCACCCACCAGGCTCATACGGCAGAGCAGATCGAACAGGTCGCGACCCAGACGCGCCGCCACAAGCGGCGACAGGCGTCCGGCATCGTCCACGGCGAGTCGCGAACGCAAGCGGGCAAGCGTCTCGCCCTCGACCCATTCCATGACAATTGCAGGCACACCGTCGACCTCGCCCCAGCCATAGAGGCGGGGAAAGCCCTTAAGGCCCGAAAGGGCGCGATGGCATTCATATTCCTCGCGAAATGCCGCTTTGAACTTGGCGACCAGCGCCTCGTGAGTTGCATCGTCGTCAAACTCATCGCGCGTCGGCAAGATGAGCTGTTTGAGTGCCATGGCCTCGCCTTGGGCGTTGACGGCACGCGTCACGCGGCCGATACCGCCACGGCGCATGGTGGCATCGTCGGCAAACAGCATCGTAAAACGACGCAGATAGGCAGGCAGTTCGTCCTGACCGAGCGCAATGGCCGGCTCAAACCCGTCGACACGCGCCAGGCGCAAGCCGACCATGGGATCGCGACCGAGCGATTGTGGTGTGGTGGATGCAAGATCGGTCATCATAGGGCAAGCGCCGCCACGTTATTGTTGAAGTTACCGAGCGCGACGTCATCATCGCCGTAATGGCCGACCCATTGACATAGGTTGGTGTAACAGCCCCACAGATTGGCATACTGCTGATACCACTTTGACCGGGGCGAGAATGTCTGACGACCGAACTCAGCTCGAATGACAAACATCTCCCCGACCAGGCTGTCGCACGGCCTGGGATCTCCCGTAGAGTTATAGGTCGAAACCACGTCATTGGCACGAGAAACATAGCCGTCGAGCATGTTGTACTTGGTTACAAGCCAACGGTGAATGCTCTCTTCCTCAGCAGCGGAAAGGCCACCGGAGTTTGCATCGTTGTCAGTGTTGCCGCCCGTCGAGCCGCCGTTTCCAGACCCTCCGGCAGAGGAACCCGACCCAGAGCCGCCGCCCGAACTCGACGAATCCGAGCCGGAGCCAGAAGTATCCGAGCTACCGGGCTTTCCGGACTGCTGGGCGTCCTGCTCCTTCTGCTGCTCGACCTTATTCACCGTTGCCGCCACGCTATTGTTGGACAACCGATCGATGATCTTGGTGTTGGTGAGCACGATGGTTTTGCCATTGGCAAGCGTGACTTCGTTGTCCGGGGCCTCGGCGCCGTCCGCGTCGTCAGTGCCAAACACAATATGCGCGACCACACTTGCCCAAGCATATCCAGTCGTGGTGCCCAGGTCACTTTTGACCTCATGCCCCACGCGCGGTTCGCGTGCGGCATGTGCCTGCATCATGGACGGCACGGTCATGCCATAGGCAGAAACGCCAGCTATGACCAGCACCAGCGAGCAAGACAGCAGTGCGTACGCCCGCGGCGCCAAGCCCAGTCGGCGTCGCATGCGCACCGCGGCGCCGCGCTTTGTCTGAGTGCCACCGGGCCGCATGCGTTCTCCTCCAACAAAAACACGCCGCTCGGGAGCGGCGCATTCATTCGAATCCATATTTGAGTGTATCAGCGAACCCAAAAGGTTGCGCAACGAATGGGCAAATTAAGGATGCGAGTGGAAGCATCCATGCGATAAGCGGATACAAAGCATCTTTGTTGCACAACAAACTTACAGTCGCACGGGGAAATTATGGCTACCCCGTGCGTCGCGATGAAGACATACGGCAGGAGCAGGCTCGCCACCTAAATCGTGCGACGGGCCTCGATGGCGCGCCCAAGCGTAAGCTCGTCGGCATACTCCAGGTCGCCGCCCACGGGAAGGCCGCTCGCCAGACGCGATACCTCAACGCCCAGCGGCTTGATAGTGCGGGCCAGGTAGCTCGCCGTGGTCTCGCCCTCGATATTGGGGTTGGTGGCGATGATGACCTCGTGGATGTCCTCGTGGCCCAAGCGTGCCAGCAGCTCACGAATGTGCAACTGCTCGGGACCAATCTTGTCCATGGGACTGATCACGCCGCCCAATACGTGGTAGAGACCGTGGTAGCTGCCCGTGCGCTCAATCGCCTGGACATCGCGCGGCTCGCCCACCACGCAAATGCGAGTGGTATCGCGCATCGAATCCTGGCAGATGGAGCACTCGTCGGCCGTGGCGTAGTTAAAGCAGCGGCTGCAAAAGTGAACCTCCTGCTTAACCTCCAGGATAGCCTCGGCCAGGCGGCGCGCCTCCTCGGCATCGGCCTCGAGCAGGTAATAGGCGATGCGCTGGGCCGACTTGGGACCAATGCCCGGCAGACGACCCAGCTCATCGAGCAATTTTTGCAGACTATGGTTGGCACTCATATATATGCGTGTCTTAGAACGGCATGCCCGGGATGTTGAGGCCGCCGGTGATGGCGCCCATCTGCTTGTTGGCAAGCTCGTTGACACCGCGGACGGCCTCGTTGACGGCAGCCATGATCATGTCCTGCAGCATATCGACGTCCTCGGGATCGAGGGCATCGGGGTCGATGGTGAGGTTGACGAGCTCCATCTCGCCGTTAACGGTCACCTTGACCATGCCGCCGCCGGCAGAGGCGTCGACGGTCTGGGACTTAAGGTTTTCCTGCGCGGCGGCAAGCTGCTCCTGCATCTTGCGAGCCTGCTTCATCATTTGCTGCATGTTCATACCGGCCATGATGGCTCCTTTACGTGCGGCCGCGCGACAAGCTGCAAGGGCAGCCGGAGCGCGACGGGACTTTCAAACTCAAAAATCGTACCACGGCGCGGGGCAAGCAAGCGGGGCGGACACGCTACCTCAGTCGATATACATGTCCTCCAATACAAACCACGCGCAAAGATTATGCAAGGCCGAATTATGCAAGGTTGCATAATATCGCATACTCAATCTAGTAGAGCCGAATCCGGCATTTCATGTGTGCCACTAAATAGCTAAATGCCAAACCGCTGCTCGAGGCGGAGCACATGGCGGCAGGGTATAATTTGATTGTCATAGATTGCAATTTGGAGGTGCCCCATGAATGCCCCCGACGCGCTCCAAAACATCCGCTCAAAACACCCCGTTGCATATGTGGTTCTCTATCTCTTTGTCGACTGGGCATTGCTGGTTGTCATCACCCATGCCATAGCTTTTGGAGCAGAACTGCTGATAGCCAGCTCGGACCAGCCCGTCGTCAAATGGGAGACGACCGATGAATGCACCGACGGAACCCGAACCATTTACTACAACAGCCCGTCCCTCTACCAAGAGTTCAAGGTCAAGATAAAGGACTCCAAGATTGTCGATGCCGAACTGGGCTCTTTATTTACAATCGGAGCAACCGTCAACGCCGAGCAAGTCGAGTACACGGACGGCCATGCGACGTATCGTATCGACCTCAGCATCCTAGGCCGACCGTCACGCGCTTGTCTGCTCGAATGCGATATACGCGGCACCACACTACACATGTCCGAAATACAGATGCGCCCGGACAAAAGAAAGTGATATATGGCCGAGTCGGAAGAGACTAGGCATAGACTCGTCCGCCTTCGTAGGCAAAACGCAGGATGAGCGGGGCATTGTTGCGCACGAAATCATCGAGTTCTTTGAGGTTCGCTTCGCTAAAGCCCTCGTGTGACACCCAATTGAATGCCGGCAAGATACACTTCGCCGTGTCAAAACCCCAATCGCGCGGGCGCTCCACAACAACCTTCACCGTGTTGTCCTCCCGGACTTCGGAATACGAAACCTGCGTATCGTCCTCAAGGCGGACATATTCCCACATCATAAGCTCGCTCCGTTCAAAGGGTTCTCTTCTTGAGCAGTATACCCGCCTGCGCAGCTACTCCACCGGCTTGAAGATGGTGGCCTGACCGAAGACGCTGCGGATGAGGTCTTTGGCCTCGTCCTCGGTCTGCGGGATGCTCGGGGCTGCGCCCTGATGGCCGAAGGGGCTGCCCGCACCGGGGTTGGACTCCCAGGGAGCCGCGGGGGCGTCGTCGCTTGCGGGGGCCGCGGGTGCCTCCGCAGCGGGCTTGGGCGCGGGCGTCGCACCCGGCACGTCGAACGGAGGCAGATCGTCCCCGCTCGCATCGCCAGCGAAGCCGCCGACCATGGCGTCGTCGTAGGGCACCTGCTCGGATTCCCACGGCGCGGACTGCGCGACAGGCTGAGCCTTCGGGGCAGCCGAGCGCTCGGGCGCACGGGGTGCGGGCTCGGTCGGGAGCTTACCCGTGGCAGGAGCGCCGGCGGGGTTGTCGGAGCGTAGCCAGGGTGCTTTGCCCAGGTCAGACGACTTGGGCGCGGGCGAGACGGGCTTGGGCGCGGGTGTCGGAGCAGCCGGTTTGGGTGCCGCGGGCTTAGGCGCCGACGGGGTCGATGCCGCTACCGGCGCCGCTTGCTGCTGCGGCGCGCTGGCGCTCGAGGATACAGGGGCCGCCGAGGACACGGGTTGCGGGTCCGCAGATGCCGCAGCCCGTGCAGATGGAGAATGCTCCTCATGTTGAGGAGCCGGCGTGCCACCCCCACCCAGGACATAGTCGACGGTACGACGACCGAAGACCGCGCAGACCGTCGGCAGGACCACCGACTGCGTATCGGCGCGACCGAGCATCTTAATGGCAAAAGTCGAACCCGCGGGGAACGAGACCGTGAGCTTGGAGCCGTCGTCGGCCGTGGCGCGGGCGTTGAGCAAAAGCCCTGCGTAGGAAGCCTGACGCGCCTTGACACGCTCGACAACCTCGGCCCATTTGCGCTGCAGCTCTCCGGCGTCCTCGACCGCGGAGGTCTCGGCAGCACCGGCGGCGGCAACCTGGGCGGCGTTGTTGGACTGGGGCTTAGGTGCCGGAGCGGTGGCAGGCGCGGGGGCCGCAACGGGCTGAGGCGTCGGAGTCGGCGCAGGCTGAGCAGCCGGAACAGCAGCACCACGGTCCCAAGGCATACCGCCCTGGCGCGCGGACGTAGCAGCGGGGGCAGCGGATGCCGCCGGAGCGGCAGCACGAGCGCCCGAAATGAGCGTCGGCTGTTGGGCAGCAGCGGGTACGGATGCTGCAGGCGCGGCGGCCTGAGCAGCAGCCACGCTCGCCGGCACCGCGGCATTGGCAACCATGGCCTCCAGGCGTGCCACGCGCTCGGCCAATGCCTCAATCGTTAAATCAGCCTCGGGACGTGCCAGACGCGTACAGGCAATCTCGAGCACCAGGCGCACGTCGCTCGCGCCCCTCATCTCCAGTGCGGCATCGTCGAGCACCGTCAGCACGCGGGCCAGGCGGTCGGCAGGATGCTCGCCAAAGGCAGCGGCCTCGGCAGCAAGCGCCTCGGCCTGCTCGGAGCCGCCCTCAAACAGCTCGGCACGGGCACCGGCAACGCAGGCAACGTACACGTCACGCACATGCGCTACCAGGTCGCGCGTCAGCTCCAGCAGGTCGTTTCCTTCCTCGACCTGCGCACGGATCAGTCCATAGAGCTCGGCAACATCACGATCGGCAATGGCGCGGGAAAACTCGCCCAGAATCTGGTCCGAAACCTCGCCCAAAAGCGAGCGGGCATCGTCCGCATGCACAGCGCCGTTGCCAAAAACGCTCAGCTGTTCCAGCGTGGACAACGCGTCGCGCATGCCGCCCTTTGCATGGCGCGCCACGATGGCCAGCGCCTCGTCGTCGTAATCGAATCCCTCCTGCTCGCACACGTAGGACAGTCGATGCGCAATATCCTCGTTGCCGATGCGATGGAAATCGAAACGCTGGCAGCGTGAGAGGATGGTCTCCAGAATCTTTTGCGGGTCGGTGGTGCACAGCACAAAGATCACGTGTGCCGGCGGCTCCTCAAGCGTCTTGAGCAGCGCGTTGAACGCCGCCGTCGTGAGCATGTGGACCTCGTCGATGATATAGATCTTGTACTTGCCGCGCACCGGGGCAAAGTTGACGGAGTTGATGATCTCCTCGCGCACGTTGTCCACGCCGGTACGGCTTGCGGCATCGAGCTCGTAGACATCGGGGTGGTTGCCCTCGGCAATGAGCTCGCACTCCTCGCAAGTACCGTCGGGCATGCAGCCGCTTGCACCCTCGGCGCGCGCCGCCTCGGCATTGCGGCACAGCAGCGCCTTGGCCAGAATGCGCGCCATGGTGGTCTTGCCCGTGCCGCGCGGTCCGCAGAACAGGTAGGCGTGGGACAGGCGCCCCTCGGTGATGGCGTGCTCGAGCGTCGAGACGATATGCTGCTGGCCCACCACGGAGTCGAAGGTGAGCGGGCGATACTTTCGGTACAACGATTCCATGGGTGCTCCCCCGGGTATACTGAGTCTTGTTGCCGCGGCGGCCATGCGGTCGCACGGCATACTGCATTCCATAATAACCCGTACGGCGAGTCCGCCGCGATAGGAGTCCAAAGAGCATGGCAGACGCAGAGAGCAACCTCATTCCCTCCGAAGCAGCCGACCAGGTCGAGGTCGCGCTCGAGGCGCAGGCCGCGGCCGATGACGGCATTCTGTACCTCAACGAGTATCAGTACGAAAACGACCTCGTCACCGACTTCGCCCGCCTGGTCGCCTCGCCCAGGCGCCGTGGCTCCCTGTACGTCGCCGCCGCGATTGCCGTGCTCATCGGCATCGGCATGCTGGTGGCCGGCGGCAGCTGGATCAAGTTCGGCGTCGTGCTGATCGTGTTCGGCGCCTTTTTGGCCTGGTGGAGCAAAAATCTGCACCATACGCTCGCGCGCGACTTTATCGATGCCGTCGAGGCAGACGAGTCCATGGGCGGCCGCTACCGCCGCGTCGCCGCCAACGAGGACGGCCTGATGGTCTGGGGCAAGAGCGGCAAGTCGCAGTTCTTCCCGTTTGAGAAGCTCGACCACGTGCTCGACGGCGAGCGCATCTTTGTGGCCATGTTCGCCGACCAGGGCGTGACGATCCCCAAGGACACCTTTGTTCGCGGCGATGCCGAGCAGTTTGGCGCCTTCCTTAAGGCGCGCATCAACAAAAAACTCCGCATCGAGACCAAACGCAAGAAGATGAAGGCAGAAAAGGCCGCTGCCGAAGCAAAACAGGCCGACAAGCCCCAGGAGACCAAGGGCAAGCAGCGCAAGCGGTGACGCATAATTTCTTTCGCAAATTGACAACCGCATAGCGGAACACGGCCCGCGCCCCGTCATATGATTTCTAGCGGCTAAACAACAAATCAACGACGAAAGGGGCACGGGCCGTGTCTGCGAACATCGTAACAGTCGACGAGGAGTCGCTGCGCAAGGACATAAAGAATCTGGTGAGGAAGACCGTCGAGGAGACGCTCAACGCGCTGCTCGACGAGGAGGCGTCCGAGCTCGTAGGGGCCGGGCGCTACGAGAGGACGGCAGGCCGGGAGGCATACCGCAGCGGCCACTACGCGAGAAAGCTCGTCACCGGGGCAGGAGAGGTCGAGCTCAACGTGCCGAAGCTGCGCGGCGCGACCTTCCAGACGGCCGTTATCGAGCGCTACCGCAGGCGCGAGACTTCGGTCGAGGAGGCCATCGTCGAGATGTACCTCGCGGGCGTCTCGACCAGGAGAATCGAGGACGTCTCCGAACTCCTCTGGGGAGCGCCCGTGTCCTCCGGCACCGTCTCCAACCTCAACGAGAAGGCGTTCGCGTCCATCGAGGCCTGGCGCCAGAGGCCGCTCGAGGGCGATTACCCTTACGTTTTCGTCGACGGCATCTACCTCAAGCGCAGCTGGGGAGGGTCCTACGAGAACGTGGCCGTTCTGGTGGCCATCGGCGTCAACTCCACCGGCGACCGGGAGGTCATCGGCTGCGCGGAGGGCTACACCGAGTCGGCGGACTCGTGGCGCGAGTTCTTCTCGTGGCTCAGGGGGCGCGGGCTCTCCGGCGTGCGGCTCGTCACCGGCGACAAGTGCGCGGGGATGCTCGGTGCGCTCGAGGAGGTGTTCCCCGGGGCACGCTACCAGCGCTGCACGGTCCACTTCTACCGAAACGTGTTGGGAAGGGTGCCCGTTGTTAGCGTCAATATATTTTTCACCATTTTCACCAACGTTTTTTCGCCAATCGCGCCAACGCGGATGCGCCGGATTCGCCAACGCGGATGCGCCGCTTTCGGCGTCTAGGCTCCCTCCTCCTTCCCGTCC
>UQWS01000006.1 GCA_900544875.1 uncultured Collinsella sp.
TCGTATCCCTCGAATATCCCAAGTGGGCGCAAAACCCCAAGTACGGTCAGCGTGTTGCGGTGCCGTCAGCGAGTTTTGCCTGATGGTCAGCATCAATAGCGAGCTGCGGCAAACTGTCTCAGTACTGCCACATGTGGTTGACGGGGCCGGAACCTTTGCCCATGTTCAGGCCGGCGGCGAGAGCGCCGGTTAGGTATGCCTTGCCTGCATTGACGGCGTCGGCAAGATCCATGCCCTGGGCCAGCGCGCAGGCGATGGCGGACGAGAGCGTGCAGCCGGTGCCGTGTGTGTTGTCGGTCTCGATGCGCTTGTGGCGGAACCACGTGGTGAGTGGATCTCCTAGATGGTTGCCCTCATCATCGAGTGGCGCGGGTTCGGCCAGTACATCGTTGGCCTCGTTGACAAGATGCCCACCCTTAACGAGGGATGCGCAACCAAAGCGGCGGGTGAGGAGCATGGCAGCATTTTGCTGCGTGCGCTCGGAGTCGACCTCGTAGTCGAGCAGGGCCGTGGCCTCGGGAATATTGGGCGTGATAACCGTCGCCAGCGGGAACAGGCGGCGGGTGAGTGCCTCGGCGGCATCTTCGGCAATCAGCCGTGCGCCCGAGGTGGCGACCATGACGGGGTCGACGACCACGTTCGTTGCGTTCCAGGCGCTCAAGCGGTCGGCGATGACTTCGATAATCTCGACAGAAGAAACCATGCCGATCTTGACGGCGCTCGGGCGGATATCGTCAAAAACGGCGTCAATTTGCGCGGCTACGATATCTGGCGAGATATCCTGCACGGCGGTGACACCCAGGGTGTTCTGTGCGGTGATGGCGGTGATGGCCGTCTCGGCATACAGGCGGTGCGCCGTGATGGTCTTGATGTCGGCCTGAATGCCGGCGCCACCGCTGGAATCGGATCCTGCGATGGATAGAACGGCAGGTACCTTACTACGATCCATGTTCGCTCCCTTGTTCGGTCGGAATCAAATGGGTCTATAAGCCAGCATTATAAAGATGCCCGGGCCGACTCTATGTCGAACCCGGGCGGGCGATGCAATCTTTACGCAAATGCAAGCAAATGTTCACACGTCAACAACGGTCGACGTCGTGGCGCTTCCAAAAGCAATCGTGGCGACGAGTTAGTCCTCCATGCCGAGGTCGATCGTCGTGCCTTCGAACACCTTGTTGACGGTGCGGACGGCGCACATCTTGCCGCACATGGTACAGGTGCCCTCGGTGGCGGCGGGGGATTCCTCATAGCGCTTCTTGCCCGTAACCGGGTCGAGCGCGCACTTCCACATGGCGTCCCAGTCGAGCTTACGGCGTGCCTGACCCATCTTGTCGTCCATATCGCGGGCATGTGGTACCTTCTTGGCGATATCGGCGGCGTGCGCGGCGATCTTGGTGGCCATGAGGCCATCGAGCACGTCCTGGGCGTTGGGCAGGCACAGGTGCTCGGCCGGCGTCACGTAGCACAGGAAGTCGGCGCCGGAGCTGGCGGAGATGGCGCCGCCGATGGCAGCGGTGATGTGGTCGTAGCCCACGCCGATATCGGTCACCAGCGGCCCGAGCACATAGAACGGGGCGTTGTGGCACAGGCGCTTCTGTAGCTTCATGTTGGCGGCAATCTCATCGAGCGCCATGTGGCCCGGGCCCTCGACCATGACCTGGACGCCGGCTGCCCAGGCGCGCTTGCACAGCTTGCCCAGCTCGATCATCTCGGCAGTCTCGGTGGCGTCGTTGGAGTCGTAGAGGCAGCCCGGGCGGCAGGAGTCGCCGAGCGAGATCGTCACGTCGTACTCGTGGCAGATTTCGAGCACCTCGTCGTAGAACTCGTAGAAGGGGTTTTCGTTGCCGGTGACCTCCATCCAGCCAAACAGCAGCGAGCCGCCGCGGCTGACGATGTTCATGAGGCGGCCGGTCTCCTTAAAGGTCTTGATGACCGACTTGTTGATGCCGCAGTGGATGGTCATAAAGTCCACGCCGTCCTCGGCGTGTGCGCGCACGACCTCGAGCAGGTCGTCCTTGGTGAGCTTGACCAGCGGCTTTTCCATATAGCCGATGGCGTCGTACATGGGCACCGTGCCCACCATGAGCGGCGTCTCGTCGATGAGCTGCTGGCGGAACTGGCGCGTCTTGCCCGAGTTGGAGAGGTCCATGATGGCGTCGGCGCCAAAGTCCTCAGCGATCTTGACCTTCTTCCACTCCTCGGCGGCATCGGCTTTGTCGCCCGAGATGCCCAGGTTGACGTTGACCTTGGTGGACAGGCCCTCGCCGACACCAAAGGCGCGCATGCCCTTTTTGATATGCACGATGTTGGCGGGAATGGCGATGCGGCCGTCGGCCACGCGCTCGCGGATGTACTCGGGGTCGCGATGCTCGCGCTCGGCGACCTCTTTCATCTGCGGCGTGATCTGCCCGGCGCGGGCGAAGTCGATTTGCGTGACGAGCTTGGGCTCGGTCTGTGTGCTCATTGGCACGGCTCCCTTCGTTGGCATTACCCATATCAGGTTCGCGGGTCAGGGCGGGCGCGCCCAATCTCAGCCTGCCGTCTTGTCCTGCAAGCTCCCCGTTTATGTAATGGGCTCAAGTATAGCTCGAATGGGTACGATTGGCCTAACGAGCGTGCCTGCGGGGAGGCGAACATGGAAGACAAGCATCTATATCGAGAGACGCAGTGGGATGTGTCGGCCGAGGAGGGCCGTGCCCATCATGGCCTTGTTGCGATTGGTTTTGCGGTGCTTGCCGTGTTGGTGATTGCCTTTTGTATTTGGACGTTTGGCGGTCGCGGCGGCGCTGGCTGGGAGTTCGAGGCTGATGATAGCCTACCGATTATGACGGTGAGGAGTACTGGCGGTAATGCCAATACGCTCGCCGTTCCGGGCGATTATTGGTACCCGCGCGATGAGTTTGTGCAGTTGCAGCTGAGTGGTGGGTCCATTCCAGGTGAAGAAATCGAACGCGTGACGTTTGATGCGGCGCTCAAAACGCTGACGGTGAAGCTCAAAGATCAAGGAGACGTTCCCACGACCATGGACATTGCGCTGACGGAATGGCGCCTGGAGCCTCCGTCGGGCGTCAAGGTGTCCGAGGTAGAACATGTCAAGATTACCTATCAGGACGGCTCGACAAATGAAATTGCCAGAGCCGACGGCTTGGCGCAATAGCCGCCGTGCCTAGGCGGCACATTCAAAAGTAGCGGTGGTCCTACAAGGCCTGTTCGTTCAGGAAGACCAAAGTGTTTTTATTTGAAAGCTCGGGAAAGTGACGATAACCAACGTCGAACGCGGTGAGCCCGCTTACATCCTCGAGCTTGTTTTCTGCCATCCAGCGCACCATGGAGCCGCGTGCCTTTTTGCTGTCGGTCGACCGTTGGATGGGCTTGCCGTTGCGGATGCCTTCGCCAAAGAGGCATGTGACGACCGTGACATCGGTGGTGAGGCGGGGCAGAACGGCTTTGGCGTATTCCGCGCTGGCGAGGTTGACGATCGTAGCGTTGGAGCCCGCCGGAGCGATGGCCCGTGCGAGCTTGTCGCCCCAAAACGCGTAGAGGTCTCGGGAATTGTCGACGGCAAGCTTCGCGCCCATCTCCAGCCGATACGGTTCAACGGCATGAAAGGGGCGTACGCATCCGTAAAGGCCCGAGAGGATCCATAGATGGTCTTGCATCCATGCGAGCTGCGCGGAATCCATCACCTCGGGTGCCATGCTCTGGTACTGAATGCCGTGATAGGACATGACGGCAGGGGAGAGGTGACGGGCGAGTGCGGGATTGTCGAGATCGCCGTTTTTCAGGATGGGCCCAAACTCATGCAGGGTGTTGAGGCAAGGCCCCAGCAGTTTGTCACTCACGTTCCATAGCGCCTGCAGACCTCCGCTGCCTTCATTCCGCTCGATATCTAGCAGTGCGCGGTGGAGGCGAGCCGTCTCGTGCGCAAAAGGTGGAATGCCCAGGACTTCAAAAGCATCTTGGGCCGCACGAATCTGCTTGGCGGGCGAAATGATGACCTGCAGCATGGACTCTCCTCTGCCAAAAAGGAAGTTGCGGTGGAATACGGTCTGTTTTGGCCGTTTATGGGCCAGTTTAGTCCGTATTTCACCGCAACTGATGAAGGGTTGGTTAGGCGCGCTCGATGAAGGCCTTGTAGCCGCGATAGGCCTCGTAGATGTCGGCCTTGTTGGCGACCTCCCACAGGGCGTGCATGGACAGGACGGCAACACCGGAGTCGATGACGTTCATGCCGTACTTGGCCATGATGTAGGCGATGGTGCCACCGCCGCCCGCGTTGACGCGGCCGAGCTCACAGGTCTGGAAGTCCACGCCGGCCTCGTCCATGATGTCGCGGATGAGGGCCACATACTCGGCGTCGGCGTCGTTAGAGCCGCCCTTGCCGCGGCTGCCCGTGTACTTGTTAAAGCACAGGCCGCGACCCATAAAGGCTGCGTTCTTGGTTTCGAACTTGCCGGCGTAGCCCGGGTCGAAGCCGGCGGACACGTCAGAGGAGAGCATACGGCTGTGGGCGAGTGCACGGCGCAGGGCCAGCGGGCTATCCTCGCCGGCGAGCGTCATGATCTCGGCGACGGTGTTCTCGAAGAAGCGGCTCGTCATACCGGTGGCACCCACGGAGCCGATCTCCTCCTTATCGACGATGAGCGTGATGCTCGTACGCTCGACATTGGCCACATTGATCTGGGCGAGCATGGAGGGGTAGGCGCAGACGCGGTCGTCGTGGCCATAGCCCAAAATCATGGAGCGGTCGAGGCCCATGTCGCGGGCGGGGCCGGCGGGCACGACCTCTATCTCGGCGGAGAGGAAGTCCTCCTCCTCGACGTCGTACTGCTCCTTGAGGATATCCAGGAACATCTGCTTGACGGGCTCCTTGGGAGCGTCCTTGTCGTCCTCGTTAAACTTGACGGGGCGGCCGCCCACGATCACGTCGAGGATCTCGGCGTCGACGGCGTCCTTGGCGGGCTTGGCCATCTGCTCACTCGAGAGGTGGATCAGCAGGTCGGAGATGGTAAAGACCGGGTCATCCGCCTTGTCGCCGATGTTGATGTCGACGGTGGTGCCGTCCTTTTTGCAGATGACGCCCACGAGTGCGAGCGGGGAGGCTACCCAGTGGTAGCTCTTGACGCCGCCGTAGTAGTGCGTGTCGAGGTAGGCCATGTCGCCGGCCTCGAAGGCGGGGTTTTGCTTGAGGTCCAGGCGCGGCGAGTCCACGTGGGCGCCCAGGATGTTAAAGCCCTGCTCGAGCGGGGCGGTTCCCAGGTTGACGAGCATAAGGTCCTTGCCGTGGTTGGCGGCGTACACCTTGTCGCCTGCCTTGAGCTCGCGGCCTTCGGCGATCACGGTCTCCAGATTGACGTAGCCCGCCTCCTCGGCCATCTTGATACCGGTCTTGACGCACAGGCGCTCGGTCTTGTTCTCGCTCAAAAACTGCTTATAGCCGCGGCAAAGCTTCTCGAGCTCCTCGATCTGCTGTGGCGTGTACTTTTTCCATGCGCAGGGACGCTCCATGACGCAGGCTCCTTTCGGATCGATCGTGCTGGTTGATGTACCGTGAGCCATCGTATCACGCGCGGGCTCACGGTGGCGGGGGAGCTTGATGTGCGGTAGCCGCGGGGCGGGGAGCGTGTAAACTGGAGTGAGCAAACCGTGCCCAGCCCAAAGCGAGGTATTTAATATGTCTGACAAGCGCCGCACTTTTGCCGTTATCGACGGCAACTCGCTCATGCACCGCGCCTTCCACGCCGTGCCCCCGACCATGAACGCGCCGGACGGTCGCCCCACCAACGCGATCTTTGGCTTTCTGAACATGTTTCTTAAGATGATCGATGCCTTTAACCCCGACGGTGTGGTCGTGGCGTTTGACAAGGGCAAACCGCGCGTGCGCATGGAGATGCTGCCGCAGTATAAGGCGCAACGCCCGCCCATGGACCCCGATCTGCATGCGCAGTTCCCTATGATTAAGGAGCTGCTCACCGCGCTCAACGTTCCGATTCTGCAGTCCGAGGGCTGGGAAGGCGATGACATCCTGGGCACTATGGCGCGCCTGGGCGAGCAGGCCGGCTGTGACATGCTGCTGGTGACCGGCGACCGAGACATGTATCAGCTTGTGACCGAGCACGTTAACGTGGTCTCGACCCGCAAGGGCCTGTCTGACGTGGCGATCATGACGCCCGAGAGCGTGGACGACCTGTATCACGGCATTACGCCGGCGCTCGTGCCCGATTTTTACGGTCTAAAGGGCGATACGTCGGACAACATTCCCGGCGTACCGGGCATCGGCCCCAAAAAGGCGAGTGCGCTCATTGCACAGTACGGCAGCCTGGACGAGGTCATTGCGCACGCTGACGAGGTCAAGGGCAAGATGGGCGAGAACCTGCGTGCACACATCGACGACGCGCTGCTGAGCCGTAAGGTGGCGACCATCCGCACCGATGCGCCCGTCGAGCTCGACTTTGACGCAACGTCCTTCCCGGCGTTTTCTGCCGACGAGGTGTCCGCGGCGCTGGGCACGCTCGGCATCACGGCCATGCAGAACCGTTTCCTCTCGCTGATTGGCGGCGAGGGTGGGGCTGCGGCCGCTGCCAGCGCGTTTGAGATGCCTGCCGTTTCGCGTGCCGCCGCCGGCGATGCCGAGGCGCTTGCCGCCGCTGCCGCCGAGATCGCTCGCGCGATTGATGCCGGCGAGTGGGTCGCCGCCGTGGTGGACGACGACAAGGAGGAGGGCGCGCTTTTTGGCCTAACGCGTACGCTGTGGCTGGCGACGTCCAAGGGGCTGTTTGCGCTCGAGGAGGGCGACGGCGCATCGCCTGCCGTGGTCGATGGCTTCAACGTTGCTCACGGCGTGATCGCTGGCGTGCTCGCGCGCCTGTTTATGGAGGGCCGTGTGGCGAGCCCGGATATGAAGGCGCTGCTGCATGAGCTTTCGCCCATTGATTCTTCTGAGCCCGAGCTCATGGATCCGCTGGCCGTCGATTCCACGCGCATCTTCGATACCGTGGTCGCCGCCTACCTGCTGGATTCCGACCGCTCCGAGTTTGATGAGGCGTATCTGGCTGATACCTATCTGCAGATGGCGCTGCCTGCGGCGCGCGGCGCGGAGGGTGCCGGCGAGCACGCTCCTGTTCCCGCTGCCCGCACTGCGGCCCTGACGCTGACGCTCGTGGCGCCGCTGCGCGACCGCATGGCCCGTGAGAACGCTGCCAACGTGTTCGATGGCATCGAGATGCCGCTCGTGCCGGTGCTTGCCAAGATGGAGCGCGCGGGCATGCTCGTGGATCCCGACCGCCTGCGTAATCTGTCCGAGGGCCTGGCGACCCAGATCACCGAGGTCGAGCGCAGCATTCGCGACCTAGCGGGTGACGAGACCTTTAATATTGGCAGTCCCATGCAGCTGTCGCATGTGCTCTTTGATGTGATGGGGCTTCCGACCAAGGGCCTCAAGAAGACTAAGCGCGGCTACTATTCGACCAACGCCAAGGTGCTGAGCGACCTTGCCCGTGACCACGAGATCGTGCGTCTGATCTTGGATTGGCGTGAGAAGTCCAAGATCAAGTCCACTTACCTGGATACGCTGGGCCCGCTGCGTCGTGGCGATGGCCGCGTGCACACCACCTACAACCAGACCATCACGGCGACGGGCCGCCTGTCCTCGAGCGACCCGAACCTACAGAACATCCCGACGCGCTCTGAGCTTGGTCGTACCGTCAAGACGGCGTTTTCGGCGGGCGAGGGCAGCGTCTTTTTGGCGGTGGACTACTCGCAGATCGAGTTGCGCCTACTCGCGCATCTTTCGGGTGATGAACATCTGGTACGTGCCTTTAACGAGGGTGAGGACTTCCATGCCGAGACGGCCGCGCGCGTGTTTGGCGTTCCCGTGTCCGAGGTAACGCCCGATCTGCGCAGCCGCGCCAAGGCCGTGAACTTTGGCATCGTGTACGGTCAGCAGGCGTACGGCCTGTCGCAGTCGCTGCACATCTCGATGGTCGAGGCGCGCGACATGATCGACCGCTACTACGAGGCCTACCCGGGCGTGCGCACGTTCCTCGACAACGTGGTGGCGCGCGCCAAGCAGACGGGCTATGCCGAGACCATGTACGGACGCCGTCGTCATATTCCGGAGCTCAAGGCCAAAAACCCGCAGCTCCGCGGCTTTGGCGAGCGTACGGCCATGAATCATCCCATGCAGGGCACCGCAGCAGACATCATCAAAATTGCGATGGCTCGTGTGAGTCGCCGTCTGGAAGAAGAAGGCTTTGCCGCCCACATGATCTTGCAGGTGCACGACGAACTGGACTTTGAGTGCCCAGTGGATGAGGTCGAGGCGCTCACCGCGATGGTCCGCGACGTCATGGAGCACGTAGTAGACCTCCGCGTACCGTTAATCGCCGAAGCCAGTACCGGCATAACCTGGGCCGACGCCAAATAGGAAAGCGCTCCGTAAGGCAAGCTCGCCCAAGACGCAAGCCCCCACATACTTAAGATTTGGGACAAACACTACTGATTAATTTGTCCCACAGTAACCAAAACAGAGGGGAGCCCCTTCCAACAAGGGGCTCCCCTCTGCTCAAATCATTTCAGCTAAGTATCTAGACACTCAAGACGCCATCTTGGCGGCAGGAAAGTAAACCTAGGGCCTGGCCGGGCGGCACGGGTTAACTTTTCGTAGATTCCGCACGCAAAGAAAGCCACTTAATGTGGCTTTCGTCTTGCGCAGGACCTGACCGAGCGAAAAGTTATCCCGTGCCGCCCGGCCAGGCCCGATGGGACGGCTACCGAGCCGCCAGGATGGCGTCGATGAGCGTCAGTACGCCCCCGTCGTTGTTGCTCGGAATGCGCCACTCAGCATGCACGTTCATATGCTCCTCGGCATTGTCCACGATAAAGCTGTGACCGACGCGCTCAAGCATGGGGATGTCGTTGTAGGTATCGCCCACGGCGGCGGCATCGGCGATATCGATGCCGAGCTGCTCGCACAGGTGCGCGACGCCCGAACCCTTGTCGACGCCCAGGTTCATAAAGTCGATCCACTCGCGACCGGCATTGGTGACATAGAGCTTGTCCGAGAATGCGGGGTTATAGTCCTCGCGAAATGCGGGCTCAGCATCATAGTCGGGGAAGAAGATCGAAATCTTGTTGGACTCGAGATCAATGCCCTCAAAGCTGTCGACGTAGTTGATCGTGTTGTAGTAGACGCTGATCTCGTCGTGGTACTGATGGTCGCGGGCGAGCACATAGAACTCGTCGTAGCAGCACAGGACGGGAACGGCGCGCGGGTCCTCCGAGGCACGAGCGAGCACCTGCTGATACAGCGCCACATCGATGTTGCTCTTATAGATATAGTTGCCGCGGTAGATAACGCAGGCTCCATTGTCGGGGCAAAAAGCAAGGCGGTTCTTAATGCTCTCGAACATTTCTTCGAGTTTTGGGGCGGGGCGTCCGCTGGCGGGGCAGAACACGATGCCAGCCTCGGCGAGCTTGTCTAGGCGCTCATCAAGACCCTGCGGCAACACGCGCTCGTCGGTGAGAAGCGTCTTGTCCATATCAACGGCGAGAATCTTAATGCTTCCAATATTGGTGTCCGATTCGTAAGTTTGCATAAAAGCGCGCCTTTCGTTTCAAAATTGTTTCAGACGTTATAATCATCAACCAGTAACCGAGCGTATTGTCGCAGGAACGGGGCGTATTTGCGCCACGCTTCACAAAGTAATGAAAAAAAATTTCAGAAATTTGAATTTGTCGCTTGCGCTGTAGGCACTTTAGCGTAATATAGCGACCATCGAAAACGGAGACGGAAAAACAACCGCTTACCGAGGAAAAGGTACCGTTTACGATATTAGAATTGCGCCCGGCGGTAGGTGAAAGGAGAGGCAGATGCAGTTCGTAAAGATCATCACTACTGCAGACAATGCCATCCGACGCCAGCGCGCAATTTCCCGACGACGATAACAATCGTCTCTGTCCGTATGGGGCTAAATGCCCCAACAGAGTCATTTTGAGGTCGTTGGGTTTTAGCACGACATAGACGCATGTTTCTAGGGCATGTTGTGCTGCTTTTTGCTATTTAACCTGATATTGCACGGTTTTTGACCTCGAAATGACTTGCAACTGACCGATGTTCTAACTAGCTACCAAGGGCGAAAGGAAACAGCCATGAGCAAGGAAAAAGTCGTTCTCGCATATTCCGGTGGTCTTGATACATCCGTATGTGTCAAGTGGCTTCAGGACGAGAAGAATCTTGATGTCGTTTGCGTCTGCGGTAACGTGGGCCAGGAGGAGACCGGCCTGGATGCCAAGAAGCAGAAGGCGCTCGACCTGGGCGTTCTGGATTGTCAGGTGCTCGACTTGCGCGACGAGTTCTCCGATGAGTTCCTGACCAAGGCCATCGCGGCCAACTCCATGTACGAGAACAAGTACCCGCTGCTCTCCGCCCTGTCCCGCCCGCTGCTCGCCAAGAAGCTCGTCGAGGTTGCTCACGAGTTTGGCGCGACTTACGTCGCCCACGGCTGCACCGGCAAAGGTAACGACCAGGTCCGTTTTGAGGCCGCTGTCAAGGCGCTCGACCCCGAGCTCAAGGTTATCGCCCCGGTTCGCGAGTGGGATCTGAAGTGCCGTCCGGACGAGGTCGCCTACGCCCACGCCCACAACGTGCCGGTTCCCGAAGGTGCCAACGACAACCCCTATTCCATCGACGACAACCTGTGGGGTCGCGCCATTGAGTGCGGTCACCTGGAGGATCCCTGGAACGAGCCGCTCGACGACGCCTGGGTTATGACCAAGAACCCCGAGGATACGCCCGACGCCCCGACCTACACCGAGATTGAGTTTGAGGCGGGCAAGCCCGTCGCCGTCGACGGCAAGAAGATGAAGCTCTCCGAGATCGTCATCGTCCTTAACAAGATTTCCGGCGACAATGGCTTTGGTCGCCTGGACCTGGTCGAGGATCGTCTGGTGGGCCTCAAGAGCCGCGAGTGCTATGAGGTCCCCGGCGCCCTGACGCTTATCACCGCCCACAAGGCGCTCGAGGACATTTGCGTCGAGGGCGACCTGCTCAAGGAGAAGATTAAGCTTGAGCAGGATTGGGCCACCGCCGTGTATAACGGCCAGTGGTACAGCCCGCTCAAAAACGCGCTCGATGCCTTTATGGCCGACACCCAGAAGTTCGTGACCGGCACCGTCCGTCTGAAGTTCTTTAAGGGCAACTGCCATGTCGTCGGCCGCAAGAGCCCCTTCAGCCTCTACGATTACGGCCTGGCCACCTACGACCGCGACACCACGTTTGATGAGAAGGCCAGCGCCGGCTTTATCGAGATCGATACGCTGTCGCTCAAGACGTGGGCTAAGGTCCAGGGTCCCAGCTCCGCTGCAGCCCAGGCCTAAGGCTTCTCTTCCTTGGTATCCGCGCGGCCCATCCGCGTGATACATAACGGGCGCACGGGGTCCCTACCTTTCGTTATGCTTGCTGACACTTCTTAACATCGGTGGCCCCTACGTTCCGCCCGCATATATGATGCCGCGTCTGCGGCTGAGTCCGAGCCCCGCCGGGGTTGTCCGGCGGGGCTCCTTCTATCAATTTGGCGGCTCTGTGCCTATATATGAGGAGTATTCATTATGTTCAATGCTATCGCGCATGCTTTGCTTGCCCTCGCGCCCGAGTTCGATGCTGCAAGGGTCGAGGACGTCCCTATGAGCCTGAAGGCCTGGATCGATGGTTCGCAGGGCAACATCCGGAGGGAGACGTTGGGCGCCAAGTGCATGGCGCGTCACTTCTTTGCAAATTAGCTACATGGCTCCGCACACGGTGGGGAATGTGTAAAACTAGCGGTTGAAAAATCGCTTTAGCGACATGGCGTAACGCTTCGTGCGCCGATGTTTTGATATTTGATGAAAGGGGACGGTTCCATGGCTCTTTGGGGCGGTCGTTTTGAGGCGGGCGTGGCCGAGGTCACGCAGGAGTTTGGCGCGTCGCTGCCGGTCGACAAACATCTCTATAAGCAGGATATCGCCGGCTCTAAGGCGCATGCCAAAATGCTGGCGGCCCAGGGCATCATCAGTGCCGAGGACGAGCAGGCGATTGCCAAGGGCCTGACCGGAATCGAACAGGATATCGATGCCGGCAACTTCACCTTCGACATCAACGACGAAGACATTCATATGTCCATCGAGAGCGAGCTGACGCGTCGCATCGGCGAGGCCGGTAAGCGCTTGCATACCGGACGTTCGCGCAACGACCAGGTGGCGACCGACACACGCCTGGGCGTCAAGGCGCTGGCCAAGGAGCTCATGGAGGCCAATCTTGAGCTGCGCCATGTGCTGGTGGATGCGGCCAAGAAGTACGACAAGGTGATTCTGCCGGGCTACACGCACATGCAGCATGCTCAGCCCGTACTGCTGTCGCATCATCTGCTGGCGTATTCCTGGATGTTCGCGCGCGACTTTACGCGCCTGAAGGCCGCCTTTGATGCCGCCGACAACTGCCCGTTGGGTGCTGCCGCGCTTGCCGGCACGAGCTATCCGCTCGATCGCCAGTTGACGGCTGCCGAACTTGGCTTTGCGGGTGTGATCCCTAATTCGCTCGACGCTGTTTCCGATCGCGATTTCCTGCTCGATCTGCATTACGCCGGCTCCGTTATGGCTATGCACCTGTCGCGTCTTTCCGAGGAGATCGTGCTGTGGTCGAGCTCCGAGTTCGGTTTCATCACGCTGTCCGATTCGTACTCCACCGGCTCGTCCATCATGCCGCAGAAGAAGAACCCCGACTTTGCCGAGCTTATCCGCGGCAAGAGCGGTCGCGTGTATGGCAACCTGGTGCAGCTACTGGTGACCATGAAGGGCTTGCCGCTTGCCTATAACAAGGACCTGCAGGAGGACAAGGAGGGTGCGCTCGATACCGCCCATACGCTCATGCAGTGCCTGTCCGTCATGGCCGGCATGATTTCGACCTGGACTGTCAACGAGGATGCGATGGCGCGCGAGTGCGGCGTGGGTCACCTTGCGGCTACCGACGTTGCCGATTACCTGGCTAAGCGCGGCCTGCCGTTCCGCGAGGCGCACGCCGTGGTGGGCCATCTAGTCCTGATGTGCGAGAAGCGCGGCTGCAATCTTGAGGACCTGCCGTTTGAGGTGTTCCAGGAGGCAAGCCCGCTCTTTGAGCGCGATATTACCGAGGCGCTCGACATCCCCTCAATTGTCGCCGCGCGTACGACCGAGGGCGGTACCGCCCCTGCCGCCGTTGCCGTGCAGCTTGAGCGCGCCGAGGCACAGCTCGTGGCCGACGAGGGCGTGTTTGGATCGCTGACCAAGGTCGTCGAGATGGGCCACGGGGTAAAGTAAGGGTTTGGCCGAAGCCGTTTTTGCCATTTATTGAGGAATCGTTTTTTGCTTTACGGGCGTCTGCTGATGTGGGCGTCCGTATTTTGTTGCTATGGGGGAGGGGCTTGTCGAGAAGTTCTGTAGGACCTTTGGGCAGGTTGTGAAGGGGGTACGTTCGCGGGCGGCAACCGACCGTCTGCTCTGCTCGATGCAGTTGATGGGCAGTCGGATGGTACTCTAATCGAGCTTCGAAACAGAAGTGACACATATGGAGCGCTTTAATAAATTGTAGCGTTTCAAGAAACAGCTTTTTGTTTAACTGCAGCTAAAACTCTGTTACGATGCAGTCCAGGCGGGTGCCGGAATGGGACTTGGGCACGCGCGAACCTACTTGAAAGGCTACCTTATGGCTATCGAGAAGACCTTCATCATGATTAAGCCCGACGCGGTGCGCGATCGCAAAATCGGCGAGATTGTTGCTCGCATTGAGCGCAGCGGCCTTGTCATCGAGCGCATGGAGATGACCACGCTCGAGCGCGCTACCGTCGAGGAGCACTACGCCCATCTGGCCGACAAGCCCTTCTTTGGCGGTCTCTGTGACTTTATGACGAGCGGTCCGGTCGTCAAGATGGTCGTTTCCGGTCTCTCCGCTGTTGCTAAGATGCGCACCCTCATGGGCGCTACTAATCCGCTTGACGCTGCTCCTGGTACCATCCGCGGCGACTTTGCCGTCGATGTCAACGCCAACGTGATCCACGGTTCCGACTGCCTGGAGAACGCCGAGATCGAGATCAAGCGCTTCTTTGGCTAAACCAGCTTTGACTCCTTAAAGCTGTTAGCGTGTGGCTTGGGCGCCGCGGAACTCCATCCGCGGCGCCCTTTTATTCCATAATCTATGAAGGGGCCCGCTCGGTCATGAGTTCCGAGCGGGCCCCTGCTGTTAGCTTGTGGCACTGAGTGGTTTAGGCCTCGTCGACGACCTTGAGGCCGCGCGTGTGGTCGATCTCGTTGAGGAGGTTAACGCGACGCTCGTGACGACCGCCCTCAAACTCGGCGTCGAGCCACTCGTCGACAATCATCTTAGCGAGCTCGGAGCCCACGACGCGGGCGCCAAAGGCGAGCACGTTGGTGTTGTTGTGCATACGGGAGAGCTTGGCGCTGAAGGGCTCGGAGCACACGACGGCGCGCACGCCCTCTACCTTGTTAGCAGCCAGACTAATCCCGACGCCGGTGCCGCAGATGAGGATGCCCAGGTCGACGTCGCCGTTGGCAACGGCCTTACCCACCTTGTAGCCGGCGATGGGGTAGTCAAAGCTCTCGGAGGTGTCGGTGCCAAAGTTCACGACCTCGCAGCCGCGCTCCTTCAGGTGCTCGGAAATGATGTTCTTGAGCTCGACGGCGGCGTGGTCGTTACCGATACCGATCTTCATGGATGGTTCCTCTCTGGTCTGTGCGGCGCAAATGCTAAAGGTGTTTACCGCGTTCGACTGCATGATAGCGCGACTTTTGCGTAAACGCTCGAGCGTTTTTTGGTCAAACGCTTTAGCGGACGCGAACATCAGCCCATCACGAAAAATGCCGCCAATTTGCTTCTGGCGGCCGTCTGCCGGAACTCGACTTGCAGTTTTTGGTGCCTTGTTATCAAATGGAGAAGTTGATACTTGCGAGAGCAACCCGCTATACATGTAGGAGATACCTATGCCTACCGATTCCATCCGTGATACCGCGTTTTGTGATGTTTTGAACCGCGAGCTTGTCTGTGCGCTCGGCTGCACCGAGCCCATTGCCGTTGCCTATGCGGCGGCGCTGGCGAGCCAGACGCTCGGTTGCGAGCCCGAACATATGGATGTTGCCTGCTCGGGCAACATTATTAAGAACGTTAAAAGCGTGACCGTGCCCAACTCGGGCGGTATGCACGGTATTGAGGCTGC
Source organism: uncultured Collinsella sp. (assembly GCA_900544875.1). GTDB lineage: Bacteria > Actinomycetota > Coriobacteriia > Coriobacteriales > Coriobacteriaceae > Collinsella. The sequence goes on from UQWS01000006.1 coordinate 15,240, forward strand.
GGCCGTGCTGGGCGCCGTGGGCGGTGACGCCAAGAGCGCGCTCGAGGTGCTCGAGAGCGTTGGCGATGAAGACCGTGCGCGCGTGACCGAGCTGCTCTCCGATGCCGACTACTGCGACGTGTCGCTTGTCGAGGGTGTGCCCAACCTCTACATTAAGGTGACTGCCACGGCCGGAGGTCATACTGCGGTCGTCGAGATCACCGACCATCACACCAATGTTACGTGCCATACGCTCGATGGCATTCCGGTGTGCGGCAAGTCGGCGGGGGAGTGCGCTGCCTGCGCCGAGCGCGTCGTGGCCGAGCGTGCCGCTGATAACGCCGATACGCCCATGTCGATTGAGTCCATCATTGACTTTATCGAGGGCGGCGACATCGAGGGCGCCCGCGCTGCCGTTGAGCGTCAGATTGAGCTGAACGGCGCTATTAGTGCCGAGGGCCTGGCGCACTCTTGGGGTGCCGAGGTGGGCCGTACGCTGCTGGGCGCTCGCGCCGACGACGTCGCCTGTCGTGCGCGTGCGCGTGCGGCCGCCGGGTCTGACGCCCGTATGAACGGCTGTGCGCTGCCAGTCGCCATTGTGTGCGGCTCGGGCAACCAGGGTATTACCTGTGCGTTGCCCGTTATGGAATATGCCGACTACCTGCGCTGCGACCACGATCGCTTGGTGCGTGCCGTGATGCTGTCCGACCTTATTGCCGTGCACATTAAGAGCTATATTGGTGCGCTCTCGGCGTTTTGCGGTGCTATTTGCGCTGCGTGCGGTGCCGGTGCTGCGATTACCTGGCTGTGCGGTGGCACACGCGAGCAGGTCGGTGCGACGGTCTCCAATACGCTCGGTAACGTGGGCGGCATCGTGTGCGATGGCGCCAAGGCAAGCTGCGCCGCTAAGATTTCCGCTGCCGTTGATGCGGCAATTCTGGGCCACGATATGGCCATGCAGGGCCGCGGCTTCCGTGCCGGCGAGGGCCTGATTCAGGATACGGTGGAAGAGACGATCGCCAGCATGGGCTATGTGGGCCGCGTTGGCATGAAGGATACCGACGTCGAGATCCTCAACATCATGATCGGCAAGACTCGAGTCTGTTAGTTACGCGGTTTTACCAAACCGCGTAACCGGTCGACGCTGCAAACGCCCCTAAGCGGCAATCTGCCTTTCAATCGTCGGGCATGGCCAGAAGGCCTATGCCCTCCTCTTTCAAGGCACCTTGCTCGCTTAGGGGCGTTTTCGCTGTCGTTGCCAAAACATCGGCGTTGCCGGAATACTCGTTGTGGACGTTCTTGTTTGACTAGTCGTTTAAGAACGTCCCCAATGGCTATCCCTTATGACAGTTCGTCGGCTACTTGGTGTTCGTAGAAGGCTTCGATTACGGCGTTAAAGTTGCGGGCGAAGTCTTCCATGGTTCCGTGCCAGGTGGCTCGGCTGGGCTTGCCTTGGCCCACAAAGGCGGTTTGGATGCCGCAATCGGGGGACGGGAAGTCGCGTTTGGGATCGTTGCCCACCATGAGGACCTCATGCGGCTCGAGTCCCATGACCTGCAGTTGCTCTAGATAGTAGGTGGCATCGGGCTTGCAGCGCGTGGCGTTGCCCATGTGCGTCACGAGTTCAAAGGGGGCGTCGGCCATGTCGCCCCAACCCATGCGGCACTCGATGGCGCCTTGAGGAAAGCTGGGGTTGGTAAAGAGCGCGCAACGCAGTCCTGCGTCCTGTACGGCCTGGAGCGCGGCGTGTGCGCCCGGCATGGCTTTCGCATTGATCATGTCATCGTTCTTGTACGGCAGGACTTCACGATCGTAGTAGGTAAACGCCTCGTAGATGAGTGGGTCCGAGAGGCAAATGCCGCACCGGCGCTCAACCTCTTCTTGGTAGAACTCAAGATTGGTGCGATTGTCCGTGCCGCTGCGGCGATTGGCGTTGAGGTCGACCAGGATGGTGCCGAGGCGTGCCATCGTGCCACCACGGCTGCGGCGGCCGATATCCGCGAGCATCGAAGAGACATCCTTAAAATAGCGAAGGATGAACGCGTTGAGGTTGATGCTGAGAAGCGTCTCGTCCATATCGAAAACGACTGCTTTGAGCACGCGGGCACCTTTCTCGAAAAATCGATCTAGAATCGTTGGCTCCGGATACTTTACCCCAAAGCCGAATGCCTGGCTGGTTATCGTCAAGTTGCGGAGACGTGTGTTCATAAGATTACGAAAAAGTCTCCACACGAGTAAAAAATCGCAGTTCACGCTTGAAAATGAACTCATTTCCCCGTAACCTATACGAACGTGATTGCATAAGCGTCACATTAGTATCTGTCGGCTCCCGAGTGTTCCTAAACGTTGTGTGCTTGTCGCACCCTTCTGTAGGTCCTAGCAATCGGGGCCCCGTAGTTCGAAAGGGGTCCACCTTTGAGTGAGATTCAGAACTCGTCCATTTTCTCTCTTGACGATGTCAATGAGGAGGAGATGAACAACCTCATCGACGGTACGATTACCGACTTTGATGAGGGCGATCTCGTTAACGGCACTGTCGTTAAGATCGAGCATGACGAGGTGCTCGTTGACATCGGATTCAAGTCCGAGGGCGTTATCCCGGTCCGCGAGCTGTCCATCCGCAAGGACGCTAACCCTGCAGACATCGTTGCACTCGGTGATCCCATCGAGGCTCTGGTTCTCCAGAAGGAGGACAAGGACGGTCGTCTGGTCCTGTCCAAGAAGCGTGCCGAGTACGAGCGTGCTTGGAACCGCATCGAGGAGAAGTTCAACTCCGGCGAGAACGTCGAGGGCGAGGTTATCGAGGTTGTCAAGGGCGGCCTGATCCTCGACATCGGCCTGCGTGGCTTCCTGCCCGCTTCCCTCGTCGACCTCCGTCGCGTCAAGGACCTCACCTCCTACATGGGCACCCGCATCGAGGCCCGCGTCATCGAGATGGACCGCAACCGCAACAACGTCGTCCTCTCCCGTCGCGTCGTGCTCGAGGAGTCCCGTAAGGCCGAGCGCTCCGAGATCCTGTCCAAGCTCAAGTCTGGCATGCGTCTCCAGGGCACCGTTTCCTCCATCGTCGACTTCGGCGCCTTCGTCGACCTCGGCGGTATCGATGGCCTCATCCACATCTCCGAGCTCTCTTGGAACCACGTCAACCATCCTTCTGAGGTTGTCAAGGTCGGCCAGGAGGTCGAGGTCGAGGTTCTCGACGTCGATCTCAACCGCGAGCGCATCTCCCTGGGTCTCAAGCAGACCACCGAGGATCCGTGGCGCGCACTGGTCAAGAAGTACCCCGTCGGCGCTATCGTCGAGGGCACTGTGACCAAGCTTGTCCCGTTCGGCGCTTTCGTCGACCTGGGCGAGGGCATCGAGGGCCTGGTGCACATCTCCGAGATGGCCAACAAGCACGTCGACCAGCCTTCTCAGGTCACTCACGTGGGCGACAAGGTTCAGGTCAAGGTCATGGAGATCGACCTCGACCGTCGTCGTATCTCCCTGTCCATGAAGTCCGCTGCTGAGACTCTGGGCGTCGAGATCGAGGTTACCCCGCTGCCTTCCGAGAAGAAGGACGAGGAGACCGACGCCGAGTAAATCGGTTTGACGATCACTTGTTTTAAGGGATCCGTCCGTAATGGACGGGTCCCTTTTTGCATTTGCTGCTGAGGTGTGCGATGTCGTCCGCGCGCAATGCTGTCCGGGCTGTCCACATGCTATTAGGTTTTCGGTGCATGAAAAAATGCCGACATCCCGCCTCGGGGAGGAGGCGGGAACGCACCGAGTAGACGGAGGGGTGCGGAGCGCGGTCGCGTCTCGACTGACGACGTTGCCCATCGACGTGATTATTGTAGCGCATGGGTGGTTCTTGGTTTATCGTGCGAGCGCTTGTGTTGTGCCGTTGCCTGCGGCAACGGTGTGCTACACTCTTGCACTGCTGAGTGGGCCAGACGGTCGCGCGATGTGCTGCTTGCAGCACGCGTGAGGAAAGTCCGGGCTCCAGAGGGCGGGATGCCGGCTAACGGCCGGGCGGAGTGATCCGACGGAAAGCGCCGCAGAAAAGAAGACTCCCACCTGCGTCGCAAGGCGTAAAGGGAAAAGCTGAAACGGTGGTGTAAGAGACCACCAGCGTCGTGGCAACACGGTGGCTTGGCAAGCCCCATCCGGAGCAAGCGCGAATAGGAACGCTATGGGCCGGCCCGGTCCGCGTTCGGGTAGCGTGCGTGGAGCTGCACGGTAACGTGCAGACAAGATAAATGACCGTTCACGACAGAACCCGGCTTACAAGCCCACTCAGCTTTCTTGTTGACGATGCGACGGCGTCAGCTGGCCGATTTGGCGCTCATTCGTCGGTCGCCGCCAGAAGGTGTGCTCCCTCCTCTTTCGGGCCAAATCGACTCAGCTGACGCCGTCTCGCTGTCTTCACTTGATCATCGATAGCCTCATTTTTGTTGCGGCCTCGGCTTTCAAGGCACCTTGCTCGCGCTGACGGGTTCTCGCTTTCGTTGACGGAGTCATCGGCGGCCCCGTTCTTTTGCCGAGGTTATTGGTTTGGCCTTTGCCGTATTATTGAGGCTGTTTGTTGCTGCGCTTTGCTTGTTGTTGAGGGGCTTTGTTGGACAGCTATTTTACTCTGCAATCGAATATTGAGGCTTCGGGCGAGTTTGTGGACCGCAAGAGCCGGTTTATTGCCCAGCTGGTCCATATTGAGTCCGAGGACGAGGCAAACGCCTTTATCGAGATGGTTCGCAAGCGTCATTATGACGCTCGACATAATGTTCCCGCGTGGATTTTGGTCGATGGACGCGAGCGCCAGAGCGATGACGGTGAGCCGAGCCGCACGAGTGGCATGCCGACGCTCGAGGTGCTTCGCGGTGCGGGGCTCAAAAATGTTTGCTGCGTGGTAACGCGCTATTTTGGTGGCACGCTGCTGGGGCCTGGTGGCTTGGTGCGTGCCTACACCGCGGCGACGCAGGCGGCGGTGGCAGCGGCTCAGGAGTCCGGGCGGATCGTCGAGATGACGAGCATCGTGCCTGTTGATGTGCATGTGGCCTATCCGCAGTATGAGCAGGTGCTTCGTTTGGCGCAGGATTCGGGTGCCAAGGTTTCGGATACCGATTACGCGGATGCCGTGACACTTCACTTGGTGTTTAAAGCGGGGGCGCAGGAGCCGTTTTGCGCTAAGATGCGCGAACTTATGGCGGGGCGCGAGGAGATTGAGGTTGGCGCTCCCGAGTTTGCGGAGTTCTAACGACGACGGCCGGCGTGCTTTTGGATGAATCCAAAGCGCGCGGCCGTCGTTTTATGTTGCTGCCGTTTACTCGGCGAGCTGCTTTAGCACATCGCAGGCGATCTCGACGGCATCGTCGATGCAGCCGGGGCAGCTGCGGAGCGGACCTTTATCCGATCCGATGCCCTTGAGCGTGCCGCAGACGGTCGTCGTGTTCTTCTCGCCAAAACGCTTGGCGATTTCGCGCGACAGCTTGTAGGTCTGGCCCTTGGTCTTGGGGTTCTCCATGCCGTCGCTCATTACAAAGCCCATGATGGCAACAGCGCCCGAGATGGCGCCGCAGGTTTCGGTCATGCCGCCCATGCCGGCGCCAAAGCCCTCGGTGAGGGTAAAGGCGACCTGGGGGTCGAGCCCGACGGCGGGCGCGAGCGTGCAGGCGACGGCCTGCGCGCAGTTAAAGCCGCGGGCGTGGTATTCGGCAGCTTGAGCCTGACAGGCGGTGATGTCGAGCTGAGCCGTATCGATTTGCTTCATCGTTGTCTCCTTGATCACGGTGTACCCGCCTATGGTACCCTTGCCGGTGCATGTAATCGTCGAGAGCCTCATGCATGCCTCATTTTTATCTATCGAACAAGTGCCTAAGGTTGAGACAAACACCCTTGATTCATTTGTCTCATAACCCACCTTGAGGATGGGTTGAGAGGGGTGCGGGGTAGCGGTATCGTGAACCGAATAAAATCAAAACCCAAGTAAGGGAGTTGGATATGAGCGAGCAGACCATCGGTACCACGTGTGTTCAGGGCGGTTATCGCCCGGGCGATGCAGAGCCGCGTCAGGTGCCTATCTACCAGTCAACCACGTGGAAGTACGACACGTCCGAGCACATGGGCAAGCTGTTTGACCTGGAGGAGTCGGGCTACTTCTACAGCCGTCTGCAGAATCCCACGTGTGATCTGGTTGCCGCCAAGATCTGCGAGATGGAGGGCGGCACTGCTGCGATGCTCACGAGCTCGGGCATGGCTGCGAACTTCCTCGCGATCTTTAACGTGGCCGGTGCCGGCGATCACGTGGTCGCGAGCTCTGCCATCTACGGCGGTACCTACAACCTGCTTGCCCATACCATGGGCCGTATGGGCGTTACCTGCACGTTCGTTGCTCCCGACTGCACCGATGAGGAGCTGGAAGCAGCCTTCCGGCCCAACACCAAGCTCGTCTTTGGCGAGACCATCGCCAATCCCGCCCTCGCCGTGCTCGATATTGAGCGCTTTGCCAAGGCCGCGCATGACCACGGCGTGCCGCTGATGGTCGACAACACCTTCCCGACGCCCGTGATGTGTCGTCCTTTTGAGTGGGGTGCCGATATCGTCACGCACTCCACGACTAAGTACATGGACGGTCACGCGGCCTACCTGGGCGGCGTGATCGTCGACCACGGCCAGTTTGACTGGATGGCTCATGCGGACAAGTTCCCGGGCCTCACCACGCCCGACGAGAGCTACCACGGCGTGACCTATGCCGAGAAGTTCGGTCGCGAGGGCGCCTTCATTACCAAGGCCACCGCTCAGCTCATGCGCGATCTTGGCCCCATGCAGAACCCGCAGGCGGCGTTTTTCCTGAACAGCTCGCTCGAGAGCCTGCATGTGCGCATGCCGCGTCATTGCGAGAACGGCCTGGCCGTTGCCAAGTTCCTGCAGAGCCATCCCAAGGTGCGCTTCGTGAGCTATCCGGGCCTGGAGGGCGACAAGTGCTATGACCTGGCTCAGAAGTACATGCCCAACGGTACCTGCGGCGTCGTGAGCTTTGGCTTTAACGGCGGTCGCGCGGCAGCTGAGACCTTTATGAAGAGCCTCAAGCTCGCCCAGATCGCCACGCATGTGGCCGACGCCCGCACTTGCTGCCTGCATCCCGCTAACGCCACGCATCGCCAGATGAACGATGAGGAGCTCATCGCCTGTGGCATCTCCGCCGACATGGTGCGCCTGTCGTGCGGCCTCGAGGACACGGCCGACCTGATTGCCGACCTTGAGCAGGCTCTCGAGCAGTGCTAGGCTAGCGTTCGCATAAGTCGCCGATGCCGACAGAGGGCTTCGGCGACCTTTACGTTCCGATTCCGTAGGCGGGACCCCAATCGCGGCTGTTTGCAGGCGATTGGGGCCCCGTTTTTGTGTTGCGCCACTCGAAAGGATGGATATGGAGAAAACCGCAGAGCAGCTGCGCCGCGAGCACATTGCCCTAGAGGGCGACACCCATGGCAAGAACAAATGGGCGATTCTGTTTACCGTGCTCATCATGACGTTTATGGCGTGTCTGGATTCGACCGTCGTGACCGTGGCACTGCCCGTGATGCAAAAGGAGCTGGGCGTGGGCCTCGACCGCATCCAGCTGGTGAGCTCGGTGTATCTGCTTGCGACATGCGTGGCAATGTTGCCGTTTGGCCGTCTGGGCGACGTGCGCGGCAAGGTGGGTGTGTTCCAGCTGGGCGTCATCGTCTTTACGGTCGGCTCGCTGCTGTGCGGCCTTTCGGCCTCGCTCGAGGTTCTTATCCTGGCACGTATTGTTCAGGGAGTCGGTTGCGCGGCGGCCATGGCTAACAACATGGGTATCATCACCGAGTCGTTTCCGGCGCGCGAGCGCGGTCGTGCCATGGGTATCCTCGCGACTTTCGTGGCCCTCGGCATGATGTGTGGTCCCGTGCTCGGCGGCATACTGGTGGCAAGCTTTCCCTGGGAGAGCATCTTCCTCATCAACCTGCCCATTGGCGTCATCTCGTTTATTGTGGGGCTTTACACACTGCCGCATGTTAAGCCGGAGGCCAGCGAGCGCCCCATGTCGCTGGCGGAGGCCGCGCGTCGCTGCTTTGCGAGTTCGGCTTTTACGATTAACTTGGCATGCATGCTTATTGTGTTTATCGGCATCGGTGCATCTGAGTTTGTGCTGCCGTTCTATTTCCAGGATGCCCATGGCTTTAGCTCCGATATTTCCGGACTGCTCTTTTTGGCGCTGCCGATGGTGAATGCCTTTATCGGGCCGCTTTCGGGTACGGTTTCGGACCGTGTTGGCTGCGAGGGTCCCACGGCGGTCGGCCTGGGTGTGTACGTATGCGGTCTCTTTGCGGTAAGCACGCTCAACGAGCACTCCTCCATCCCTGTGATCGTGTGCTGTGTCGCGTTTATGTCGTGCGGCACGTCGATTTTCCAGAGCCCCAATAACTCGCTGTATATGGGCTCGGCTCCGCGCGAGGCACTCGGTTTTGCGGGCAGCTTGGGCAGTTTGGCGCGCTATGCCGGCATGGCAGTGGGCATTACGGCGGCGTCGCATATCCTGTATGGGCAGATGAGCGTGGCGATGGGCGAGGCCGTGACCAGTTTCGTTGCAGGCCGTTCGGATGTGTTCTTATTCGGCTTTCGCTCGGTGTTCTACGTGCTCATGGCTGTGGCCGCTGTGGGCTTTGCGCTCGCCATGGTGCGTTTGGTGAAGATGCGCGCCCGCCATTAGCGTGTTGGGAGGCTGTCTGCCACGATTCGCGCCGTCCCAAAAAGACTGGTTTGTGGTGCGATGTGGCTTGTGGGACGGGCGGGGGTCGGTCCGTGGTAGACTATCGAACAACGTTTATTAATCGCGCGGTATCGTTGCCGCGAGAAGGGGTTGCGCCATGCAGGAGCTTGAGGATCGTATTAGCCATGACGGCATCGTAAAGGCCGGTAACGTCCTTAAGGTTGATGCCTTCCTCAACCACCAGTGCGACGTTGAGCTGTTCGATCACATGGGCGCTGAGTGGGCCCGTCTGTTCGAGGGCGTCGAGATCAACAAGATCCTGACGATCGAGGCTTCGGGCATTGGCATGGCCTGCATTGCAGCTCAGCATTTTGGCGGCGTGCCGGTGGTCTTTGCCAAGAAGGCCCAGTCCATTAACCTCGACGGCGAGCAGTATGCCACGACCATCTACTCCTTTACCAAGCAGAAGGAGTACCCGGTCATCGTGGGCAAGCGCTTCCTGTCCGAGGGCGATAAGGTCCTAATCATCGATGACTTCCTGGCCAACGGCTGCGCGCTTGAGGGTCTTATCAAGATCTGTGAGGCCGCGGGTGCCGAGGTTGCTGGCATTGGCATTGCGGTGGAGAAAGGCTTCCAGGGCGGTGGCGATAAGCTCCGCGAGCGCGGCTTCCGCGTTGAGAGCCTGGCTCGCATTGCCGATATGGACTGCGAGAACGGCGAGATCACCTTCGCCTAAGCGCGCAACACAAGCGATTGGTATGCGATGTGACAAAGGGACTGTCCCTTTGTCACATTTTTTTGTATGAGGGGAGGTGTTGATATGGATGAGAACAAGATGGGATGGCGCGAGTATGCGCGCTTTGCCGAGATGTCGGTTGAGGAGCTGGCGCGCGATTGCGAGGTACAGGTGTTTCGCGCGACGGGTCCGGGTGGGCAGGGCGTGAACACGACGGACTCTGCGGTGCGCATGAAACATGGGCCCACGGGGATTGTCGTGACGGCGCGCGAGAGCCGTAGTCAGTTTCAGAATCGTGCGAGCTGTTTGCGTAAGCTGAGGGCAGAGCTTGAGCGTCGTGGCCGTCCGCCGCGCCGTCGCGTCAAGACCAAAGTGCCACAGCGATCGCGCCAGCGCAGGCTCAACGACAAGCACTTCAACGCCATTAAAAAGGCCAACCGTCGCAAACCGGGCAGCGACGAATGATCTCCTCATAAGTTGCGGTGAAATAGGGACTGTTTTACGGCTTTAGCTGCATAAACAGTCCCTATTTCACCGCAACTTAGGTGGGGTTAGCGGGTTGGGCGCCAGACGTGGAGGGCTCCGCCGAGGACGTCGACCTCGATGCGCGAGGCGGCAACGGGCTCGCCATCGGCCTGGATGGGGTAGTCGGGCTCCTCAAAGGTAAGCTCGGCATGGCGACAGCGGCGCATGCGAACCGGTGGCAGCTTGGTATGGTGGCCATCTTTGGCCGAAAGGAACATGGGAAGCGCGACCGCGCGCGGAACGGGGCCGCAGGCGTAGCAGACGTCGAGTATGCCGTCACAGGGGTCGGCATCGGGACAGATGCGATAGCCCGAGCCATAGGTAGGACCCAGCTGAATCGCCATGATGATCGCCCTTACGCGCTCGGCGGGCGCGCCGTCAAAGCTGACTGTCATGGGGTAGTTGCGATAACGTAGGCCAAACTGCTCAAGTCCCGAGAGGGTGTAGAGCGGCGCGCCCGTCAAGCCGGTCTTTTTGCGCAGCTCGGTGGTGCCCAGGCCGATGGCGGCATCGATGCCGATCGAAAGCGTCTGGTCGTAGTACTCAACGGTAGCCTCGCCGCTGCCGCTCGCAGGGCTCCAAGAGCGAATGCGCCCGATGTCCTGACGCTGCAGCTCGCAGGTGAGCAGCGCGCCAAAATCTTTGCCGGAGAAATCGTCGATGCCGAGCGTCTGGGCAAAATCGTTGCCGGAGCCCACGGGCAGGACGGCAAGAGCGGGGCGGACCGCCTCATCCTGCGTCATAAGCCCGTTGACGACTTCGTGGATCACGCCGTCGCCGCCGAGTGCGATAACGGTGCGATAGCCCGTTGCCTGGGCGGCAAGCTCCTTGGCGTGTCCCATGCGCTCGGTCAGCACCAGGTCAAACTGGGATGCGCGTGCAGTCATGTCCAAAAAGCGTTGCAGGCGCTCGGCAACTTCGCGCGCCGCACCCGACTGGGCGGCTGGGTTGGCGATGATGAGCGTGCGGCCAAAATCAGTTGCGTGCATGGGGCGACTCCCGGCGTGTGACATGGCAGTGCGGTCGCGCTCAGGTCGAATTGCCCCCGATTGTGGCTGCACGTCGAATACTTACGTCTACTCTATCAGGTCGTTGTGGCGCTCGATAGCATCCGCTACCGTACCGCCCTCATCTACAATAAGCGAACGGCGCTTGGGCGAGATGATGCGCTGGGCGGGGTACACGCCGCGGTGTCCGGCGGTTAGGTAGCTGATAAAGGCCACGATGACAAAGAACCCGGCTGCCGTGCCGTGGAACAGGTCGATGGCCATCATACAGGTGGTGATGGGCACGTTGAGGCCGGCGCAGAACACGCCGAGCATGCCCAGCGCTGCCAGAAAGCTGGGGTCGATTCCGACGAGGCAACCGATCCAGCCGCCGAGCGCCGCACCGATACCAAACAGGGGCGTGACCTCGCCGCCTTGGAAGCCGGCGCCCAGGGTGAGCGCTGTGACGACCAACTTGATGGCTGCGTCCGCCAGGGTGGTGTTGCCGGCAAATCCGGCGCCGGAAAGCCACGTGGAAAGGCCGGCGTAGTTCCAAGCGTCGAGAAGGGCATAGGCGGCCAAAACCACGAGTGCACCTATGAGTGCGCGAACGAGGTAATTGGTGATAAAGCGACCGTACAGGCTCTTGACGGTTCGAACTGACCAGGCAAAGAGGCGTGCCGTCAGACCGAAGATAATGGCGCTGATAACAACGATGACAACCGTCCGTGGTGTCATGTTGGGAACGTTGGCGATAACATTCGCCTCGTACTCGGTACCTAGGGCGAGTGATGTAAAGTAGCCGGTAAACGAGGCGACCAGGCAGTAGATGCCCGCGGTGTAGTCGATCTTGCCGATAAAGCACATCTCCATGCCAAAGAAAGCCCCGGCAAGGGGCGAGCCGAATACGGCGCCAAAGGCCGACGAGATGCCGGCGAGCATGAGGTCGTGGTGGTCATGCTTTTTGAGGTGGGCGAGGCTCGAGATGTTGCTGGCGATGGTGCCGCCAATCTGCACCGCGGCTCCCTCGCGACCGGCCGATCCGCCCGTTAGGTGCGTGAGCGTGGAGCAGACGAAGGTGAGGACGGCCATGCGCATATGGATGAGGCGTGTGCCCAGAGCGGAGTCGATGACCAGGTTGTTACCGCGTTTGGCGGCAAGACCGTGGTTTTTGTACACCCATGCGGTGGCAACGCTCACAACGGGAAGCAAGGCGTAGACCCACACATGGTGCTCGCGATAGTCGGTGGCGATATTCAGCGAGGCCAAAAACGCCCAAGCGGCAACGCCCATGGCGAGCGAGACAATGACGACGAGCGCGAGCAACTTGGCGCTCGCGAGTAGGTTGCGGGCGTTGCGGCGCGTGTCGGCAGCCAAGAGATGCTCGGAGCGGGTAAGTTGATGCCTGCCTGCCGTGATGACGTCGTTCAGGGAGAAAAAGCCGCCATCGTCGAGCGGCTGGGAATGATCCTGCGTTTCGTTTGCGCTTTCGGGTTTGTCGTTATGAGCCATACGTTCCTCTTTTAGGTTGCAACGCAAGCATTATAAAACGCGGCAAACGCGACGAGCCGGTGGGTTGGTTTCCATTCTGTTTCGCGGCTTGCGGCCGACAGGTGTATTTACTGGTACAGGCCGAGTCGCGGTCGTGCGACGGGGGATTATACTGAGACAAGCATAAAGAATCGGTGCCCCTGTTGTGCGCCGTGGCATTAAGAGGTGCATATGGCAGAGAAACTCATTCCGCTGGATGACGCACAGTCGATTGTCCTGTCGCACGTTGCTCCGACCGATCTCGTCGAGATTCCCGTGTGGCAGGCCGCCGGTCTTCCCCTGGCCGAGGACGCGGTGGCCGATATCGACATCTCGCCGTTTGCCAACAGCGCTATGGACGGATATGCCGTGCGCTCGGCGGACTTGGCGCAGGCATCTGGCGAGGCGCCGGTGACGCTCGATGTTATCGGACATGAGGCCGCGGGTCATGTGTTTGGGGACGCAATCGGCGCGGGCGAGACGGTCCGCATCATGACGGGCGCGCCGGTGCCCGAGGGTGCCGATGCCGTGGTGAAGTACGAGATCGTCGATGTGCTCGACGGTGACGGCAACGAGGGCTCGCGTGTGAGGTTTTCGGCGCCGGCCAAGGTGGGGGAGAACGTTCGCTCTGCCGCCGAGGAGGCCCATGCCGGCGAAGTCGTGATGCGTGCTGGCGAGGTTGTGACTCCGGCGGGCGCCGGCTTGCTGGCAAGCGCCGGATACGCGAGCGTGAAGGTGCACGCTGTCCCACGTGTGGGCATCATCTCGCTGGGCACGGAACTGGTCGCACCGAGTAAGGTACCGGCGCGCGGTCAGATTCGCGATTCCAACTCCTCGGCGCTGATGGCCGAGGCGCTCGATGCCGGCGCCGAGCCCGTGTTCTACGGTATTGCGCCCGACGATGAGCGGGCGATTGGCGAGCTGGTGCATCGCGCCACGCGAGAGTGCGATTTTGTCATTACGAGCGGCGGCGCCTCGGCGGGCGATTACGACTACGTGACGGCGCTCGTCCGGCGCGAGGGCGTGGTGCTGTTCGATCGCATCTCGATGCGTCCGGGCAAGGCCATCACGTTTGGCTTACTCGGGGGCAAGCCCTACCTAGGGCTTTCAGGCAATCCGGCCGCGGCGTATGTGGGCTTTGAGATGCTTGCCCGTCCGGCGATTCGCAAGATGCGCGGCTTTGCCGAGGGCGTGCGTCCCGTGCAGCAGGCGACGCTCACGCACGGCGTGAAAAAGCGCCAGGACCGACGCTTCTTCGATCGCGCCACGGTTTTGCGCGACCCCGAGACCAGTGAGCTGTTGGTGACCGAGGCCAAGACGCAGAATTCGGCGCTGCTCGGCACGATGCAGCGGTCCAACTGCCTGCTGCGTATTGACGAAGGACCGTGCGAGCTCAAGGCGGGCGACGTCGTGGATGTCGTGCGTGTCGACCTGCCCGAGGGCACGGTGTTGTAGGAGGAAGACTATGGAGTTGAAGATTTCGATCGTGACGTGCTCGGATACGCGCGATCTTGCTCAGGACGAGGCTGGAGCCGCACTCGAGGAACTTATCGAGGCGCAGGGCTGGACGGTCGTCTCACATGTGGTCGTGCGCGACGACGCCAGCGAGATCGGTGATGCCATTGTGGAAGCTGCCGATGAGTGCCACGCCAATGTCGTGCTCACCTGTGGCGGCACGGGACTTTCGATGCGCGACGTGACGCCCGAGGCGACGCGTGCCGTCTGCGACCGCGATGTGCCGGGTATTGCAGAGGCAATCCGCGCGTACTCCATGACCAAGACGCGCCGCGCTATGCTCTCGCGCGCCGTGTGCATGCAGCGTGGGCATACGCTTGTCGTAAACTTTCCCGGTTCTACGAAGGCCGCCCGCGAAAGCTGGGAGGCCGTGAGCGACCAGCTGGAGCATGCGGCTCAGATGACAGCGGGCGGCGGACATACCAACTAAGTGGTTTACCTGGGGCGGGGCGACCTGAACGGCTGCTCCGCCTTTGTTTTCCGCCGAAGTGACGCCAAGGTGTATGGCAACTCGAAACTATATTCTCTGGCGAGAATAATTTCTCACTATCATTATTCTCGCAGAAGTATAATCTGATTGCAGATTAAAGCCCGCGGTGGGGTGCCCGGGCACAAGGTCCGAAAGGGTTGAACATGTTCGATATGGTTTCACGCCGCGGTTTTGTCTCGCTTTCTGCTGCCGCTGCCGCCGGCCTTGGCCTTGCTGGCTGCTCGGGCAACAAGACGTCCGAGCCCGCTGGTTCCGATGCCGGCTCCGCCAAGTCTTCCTCTAAGAAGAAGGCTGTCAAGCTGCAGGTCTTTGCCGCCAACTCGCTCGAGAAGGCCCTGCCCGAGGTCCAGGAGCTCTACACCGACCAGACCGGCACCACCTTTGCCGACACGCAGTTTAAGGCCTCCGGCGACCTCGTCGAGCAGATGCGTGCCGGCGCCACGGTCGACGTGCTCATCACCGCTTCCAAGGGCACCATGGATAACGCTGAGACCGCCGAGCTCGTCGCCGCCGACACCCGTGAGGATATGTTCGTCAACGACCTCGTGATCATTCGCGCCGAGGGCTCCGACACCATGGTCGAGGCCATCGCCGACGTCGCGAATCTGGACGGCAAGATCGCCATCGGCGACGCCAAGACCGTTCCCGCCGGCAAGTACGCCAACCAGGCCCTGGCCTCCGTGGGCCTCTACACCGGCACCGAGGGCGACGACGGCGAGTATGCTCCCGAGATCGCCGACAAGGTCGCTCTGGCCGACAAAGTTGGTACCGCCGCCGCCTATGTGTCCACAGGCGACTGCGTGGCCGGTTTTGTCTACAGCTCCGATATCTTCCGCTACGACGGCATCGAGGAGGCCTTCGTGTGTCCTGAGGATTCGCACAAGCCCATCGTGTACCCGGGTGCTGTCGCCGATGGCTCCGAGCACGCCGGCGAGGCCAAGGCGTTTATCGACTTCTGCCTGCCTAACAAGAAGGCTCAGAAGATTTGGGCCAAGTACGGCTTTGAGCTTTCCGCGTAGTGCGGCTTGGCGCGATAATTCTATCGTTTTGTGTTTTACTCCGTCCTTGTATTCGCTTGGAGCTTTTCGTGCTTAATAGATTCCGCATGCTTGTCGCCTGTGCTTTGACCTTCGCGCTTTGCTGGGTGCCGGGATTTGCGTTTGCTGGGGACGCTGAGGACGGGGCCCAGGTTGCTGCGTCCGCTCATGGGCTTTCCTATGGGATCGAGGGTTTTGAGCGATTGGCCAAGGGGACCGCTCGTGCCATGGAGGGCCAGCCTGAGGGCTACCGGTTTCCCGTTGACGAGGACGTGGACCTTGTAGTGGCGCCTGCTGCCGACCGCGTTGTTGTGTGGATATCGCCCAAAGCGGTCGAGAAGTATGGATTGGATCCGCAGGACAACGAGTGCGTATCGGGTCTCAAGACCCTCGTCTGTGAGCTCGACAGCGCAAACTGCATGGGAGGTGCGCGGCTAGGGGACGTGGATCTTCCTTGGTATGTCACGGCGGAAACAACGTTTGACGCCGGCGGGTATACCTATGGCTTTGACGAGCGCGGTGCGGATGGGGACCGCTATGTGGTGATTGCATCAGCCTCGGGTGATGCCAAGGGCGGCGCGCGTTGGCTTGATAGCGCTCAAATGGTAGAAGCGTCGTCTGTCGTGTTGCGGGATGAGCAGGGGCCCTTGACCTCTCTGGCCTCCTTATTGGGCTGCATCGACTACCGACCGTTTTGGGTGTCCATTAAAACGAGCGGCCTTGCCCTGCTGATCTCCTTTGCGCTGGGCCTGTTCGCCGCGTGGAAGACTATGGGTACCTCGAGTCGCATCAAGGGCCTGCTCGATTCGGTCTTTACGATTCCTATGGTGCTGCCGCCCACGGTCTGCGGCTTTCTGCTGCTTATGCTATTTGGTCGATCGACCGGGGTCGGTCGGTGGCTCATCGCGCACGGCATCTCGATCGTCTTTACCTGGCCTGCGGCGGTGATATCTGCCGTCGTTGTGTCGTTTCCCCTGGTCTACCGCACGGCGCTCGGAGCCTTTGAGAGCCTCGACACGCAGATGCTCGATGCGGCGCGCACGCTGGGCTGGTCCGAGCGTCGCATCTTTACCAAGCTTATGATGCCGCTTGGCTGGCCCTCGATTGCCGCCGGCACGGTGCTCGCCTTTGCCCGCGCGATGGGCGAGTTTGGCTGCACCCTGTTCTTTGCGGGCAACTACGCCGGCATTACCCAGACCATCCCCATCGCCATCTACTTTGAGTGGATGGGCGGCAACACGTCGGTGGCCCTCTTTTGGGTCGTGGTCGTAATTGCGTTCAGCTTCCTGGTCATCCTATTCATCAACATGTACACGGCACATTCGCAAAAGTACCGCGAGCGTGGTCTTTCCCGTGCGGAGCGCAAGCAGGCCAAAGAGCTTGCCGGACAGGGCGATTCGCTCGATCCCGCCGGTGGCGATGCGCTGCGTATCGATCGCGAGGCGCTGGCCGAGCTCATGCGCGATGAGCCCGCTATGCAGGGGGGTCGATAGGCCATGTCACTCGTTCTGGACATAAAAAAGCGCTATCCGGGGTTTATGCTCGATATGCAGCTTGAGGCCGGCGAGGAGCGTGTGGCGCTGCTTGGTGCCTCGGGCTGCGGCAAGAGCTGCACGCTGCGCTGCATTGCCGGTGTTGAGACGCCCGACGAGGGCAAGATCGTCGTCAACGGCGTGACCTTTTTTGACTCGGCGGCGGGCATCAACCTGTCGCCCCAGGAGCGAAAATGCGCCCTGCTGTTCCAAAACTATCAGCTTTTCCCCAACATGACGGTGGCCGATAACGTATGCGCCGGTGTAAAGGATGCGGGCGACGCCGCCGCGCGCAAAAAGCTCGCCGAGCGCTACCTGGGTATCTTTGGACTGGCCGATTTTGCCGACCGCTATCCCGTGCGACTCTCGGGCGGTCAGCAGCAACGTGTGGCGCTTGCGCGCATGGTGGCGGCGCATCCGGGTATCTTTATGTTCGACGAGCCCATGAGCGCACTCGATTCCTATCTTAAGAGCGCCCTCGAGCAGAATATGCTCGACCTGTTCGATGTATGCAACCGCACCGTGCTCTACGTGAGCCACGACATCGACGAAGCGTGCCGCCTGTGCCAGCGCATCTGCGTGATGCACGACGGGCATGTTGAGGAGATCGGCTCAGTCGAGGACGTGGTCCGCCGTCCGCAGACGCTGGCGGCGCTGCGCCTGACGGGCTGCAAGAACACAAGCCGGGCGCGCAAGATCGGCGACGAAGAAGTTGAGGCCCTCGACTGGGGCATGAGCTTTAACGTGGGTCGCGCGGTTCCCGATAATGTGGCGTACCTGGGCATTCGCGCAAGCTACTTCCATGTTGACAATCGCGCGGGGCGGGGTCGCAACAGCTATGATTTGCACGTGGCCCGAGTGAGCGATTCGCGCTTTGAGCGCCTGGTGCTGTTGGACGTGCCGCGTACTGATGCGCCCACGCGTCTGCAGTGGAAGGTCAACAAAGTGGGCGTGCCTGTCGACGAGCTGCCGCAAGCAGGCGAGAACCTGCGCATGCACTTCGATGCGAGTAGGATTCACCTGGTTTGTCGATAGCGCCGGGTAATGCCGTCGGGGATATAAGCCTCGGCGGCTTTGTCTTGCCGTTCGCCGAATGAAGGATGACAAACTCTTATCAATCAAGATAATTATTTATTAAACGACGGTACACGAGGTTGTCGTACGAATGTCAACGGTGTTCGCATGGTCGACGACCGTTGATATAGTTGACCTCAACTTGTAGAGGAGGGTGCGCACATGCCGCAGACGACATACATTCGCCGCGTTGCCGCGCGTGCCCTATATATGGCTCGGAGCCGCATATGAGCAGGTATGTTCACGGCTCCGGGAGAGACGACGCACAACTAAATAACCGAACGCAAGGCAGGTTCCCCAAAATTCCGGGTTTAGGCGCGGCTGGGTTTTCGCCACCCACCGTGCAGCAATACCGTAGCTATTCATTTTTGGTTCGAGAGGGGAACCGTTATGGCTGAAGAATTTGATTTCCATCCGATGTGGGAGAGCCTCGGCATGAATCTTGCCGACCACGACATGCTGTTGGGCGCCGTGGGCCAGATGTACGGCGATATGTTCCTGACGCAGAACAATCGCCCCAAGTCCACGTCCTATCTGGATTTTGTCGCCACCAACATCCATAGCGGCCGTATTAAGGAGATGCTCGACAAGAAGGAGGCCGGCGAGGCTACCAAAATCGTCGGTTCGTTCTGCGTCTACGTGCCCGAGGAGATTGTGCTCGCCTGCGACGGCATTCCTGTTGGCCTGTGCTCGGGTGCCGATTGGGCAACCGATAAGGTCGAGGAGCACCTGCCGCGCAACACCTGTCCGCTTATCAAGAGCTTTGCCGGCTTTAAGCTGGGCGAGGTCTGCCCCTACATTGAGTCGAGTGACCTGGTGGTAGGCGAGAACACCTGCGATGGCAAGAAGAAGGCCTACGAGTTCTTTGCAACGCAAAAGAACATGTACGTCATGGATATTCCCAACGTGCACGACGAGTCGACGCTCGTGACCTGGAAGGCCGAGGTCAAGAAGCTCGCCGCCAAGATCGAGGAAGAGTGCGGCGTCACGATTACGCCCGAGCGTCTGAAGGCCGCCATCCACGCCGTCAATGAGAAGCGTCGCGCCCTGCAGCGCCTCGCTGCCACGCGCGCTGCCGACCCGGCGCCCATCAGCGGTCTGGACAGCCTGCTGACCGTTCAGGCCGCCTTTATGGACGACACGCCGCGTCTGACCGGAGCCATCAACGATATGGCGGCTGAGTGCGAGCAGCGTGTCGAGGCCGGCGAGGGCGTGGCGCCCAAGGGGACCAAGCGCATCCTGTACACCGGCACGCCCATGGCCGTGCCCAACTGGAAGCTGTTCAACCTCATCGAGAAGGCCGGCGGCGTCGTGGTGGGCGAGGAGTCCTGCACGGGTTCGCGCTACTACAAGGATCTGGTCGACGAGTCCGGCGAGACGGTCGACGAGATGCTCGACGCCATCGCCGAGCGCTACTTTAAGATCAACTGCGCCGTCTTTACGCCCAACGACCAGCGTATGAAGGACATTGTCCAGATGGCCAAGGACCTGCATGTCGACGGCATCGTCGACGTGGCCCTGCAGTTCTGCACGCTCTATGAGATGGAGTCGTTTGCCGTGGAGAAGGCCGCCGAGGAGGCCGGCATTCCCTTTATGCACATCACGACCGACTACGCCGGCGAGGATGCAGGCCAACTGCAAACCAGGATCGAGGCTTTCTTGGAAACCATTTAGGGTTATCCGTCCCGGCGGCTTCCCCAGGTACCCGATCTTGCCGTTCAAACCGTCGCTTGCGTACCAAAGTACGCGGTGCTCCTCTTTCACGGCAACCTCGGGCACCTGGGAAAGCCGTTTCCTTGGTTGGTTAAAAGGTTTGTTAAGGAGTTATATGTCGGAATATATTGAACAGCCGTTGCCGCGCACGTTTGAGGAGTTCAACGAGCAACGCAAGGCGGCGTTTATTCGCGTCAAGGAATATAAGCAGGCGGGTAATCGCCTGGTCGGCTTTTTGTGCAGCTATACGCCGCTCGAGATTATCGATGCCGCGGGGGCTGCGAGCGTGGCGCTGTGCGGCACGTCCGACGAGGTGATTCCCGAGGCCGAGAAGGTGCTGCCGGCAAATCTCTGTCCGCTCATCAAGTCGACGTACGGCTTTGCCTACTCGCAAAAGTGCCCGTTTACGTACTTTAGCGACATGATCATCGGTGAGACCACCTGCGACGGCAAGAAGAAGATGTACGAGCTGCTCAACGAGCTCAAGCGTACGCACATTCTGCATCTTCCGCAGGGTCGCGATCGCGCCTACGAGCGTGAAGGCTGGTACGAGGAGTGCCGCCTGCTCAAGGAGGAGCTCGAGGGCTTCTACGGTATTACGATCACCGACGATGACCTGCGCGCTGCCGTCCGTCGTCGCAACCGCTTGCGTGCGGCCCAGCTCGAGATGTTTGCGCTGCAGGCCAACCAGCCGGCGGCCATGAGCGGCGTCGACCTGATGAGCACCATGTTCGCCGGTACGTTCAGCTTTGATATCGAGGCTTATACGCAGCAGCTAGAGCAAAAGGTCGTCAAGTTGCGAGAGGCCTACGACTCGGGCGAGCGCCCGGTTGCGGCGGATGCCAAGCGCATTCTGATCACCGGTTGCCCGGTGGGCGGCGTAATCAACAAGATCGGTCGCACCATCGAGTCCAACGGCGGCGTGGTCGTGTGCATGGACGACTGCTCGGGCGAGCGCACGGCGGCCATGATGATCGACCCGGAGGCTCCCGACATCCTGCGCGCCATTGCCGACCGCTACCTGGACATCAACTGCTCGGTTATGACGCCCAACGACGGTCGCATGGGAAACACTCTGGCCATGTGCGAGAAGTATCACGTCGATGGCGTGGTCGAAAACGTGCTCCAGGCGTGCCATACCTTTAACGTTGAGAGTGCGCGCATGCAGGAGGCCGTCGAGGGTGCGGGTATTCCGTATATGAAGATCGAGACCGACTACAGCAACGGCGACATGGGCCAGATCGAGACCCGCATCGCCGCCTTCATCGAAACCCTCTAGCTTTCTCAGGCACCGGATCTTGCCCCTCAAACCGTCGCTTGCGTACCCAAAGTACGCTGCGCTCCTCTTTCGGGGCAATCTCCGGCACCTGAGAAACCTAGAGCTAAGGCGCCTGAACGCACCGCTACCTTTGATGTTTAGATTGGGAGAGAGCCATGATAGGGATCGGGATCGATATCGGGTCTACGGCGGCTAAGGCTGCCGTGGTCGATGGGGAGGGTTCGGTGGTGTGGACGCGCGTGCAGCCGACCGGTTTCTCCTCGGTCGATGCGGCCGAGCGTCTGCGCGGCGAGCTTGCCGCGGCTGGCTATGACGTGGCTGCCGACGACGTGCGCGTGATCGCGACCGGATATGGTCGTGTTGCCGTGCCCTATGCGCATAAGGTCGTGACCGAGATTACCTGCCACGGTACCGGTGCCGTGCGCCTGTTTGGCGATCACGGCACGGTGATTGACGTGGGCGGCCAGGACACCAAGGTCATCCAGCTTAAAAGTGGCCGCGTGGCCAAGTTTGCCATGAACGACAAGTGCGCCGCCGGCACGGGGCGCTTTTTGGAGATCATGGCCGACCGCCTAGGTATTTCCCAACAGCAGATGGCCGACCTGGCGCGTTCCGGCGAGCCCACCAAGATCAGCAGCATGTGCACGGTGTTTGCCGAGAGCGAGGTCATCAGCCTGATCGGTCGTGGCGAGCCGCGCGAGAACATTGCGCGTGGCGTGATCGACAGCGTGGTCTCGCGCGTGGCGACCATGGCCGGGCAGGCCGCGGGCGCCCCGTACTACCTGACCGGTGGCCTGTGCGAGAACGCTTACGTTGTGGAGCGGCTGGCGGCGCTGCTGGGGTCGCCGGTCACTACCTCGCCCCAGGCCCGCTTCGCCGGTGCCATCGGCGCGGCGATTCGCGCACAGGCGCTCAATTAATGCATCCGCCGTAGGCTCGCATTCATGCGTATACTGGGAGAAAATGATTGACCGATGAGAGGAGGTATCGATGGCTGACGATCAGATTAAGCTTACGTCTATGACTGCCGCGAGCGGTTGAGCCGCTAAGTTGGCTCCCGGAGCCCTCGCCCAGGTTCTGGGCGACTTGCCAAATGTGCATAGCGACAACTTGCTCGTGGGGTTCGATACCTCTGACGATGCGAGCGTCTTCCGCGTAGGGGAGAACCTGGGGCTTGTGCAGTCCATCGACTTCTTCCCGCCGATGGTCGACGACCCGTTTCTGTTTGGCCAGATTGCCGCGGCCAACTCGCTGTCGGACATCTACGCCATGGGCGGGCGGCCGAGCCATGCCATGAACCTACTCTGCATACCCAGTTGTCTGGGCATCGAGGTTGCCGGTCAGATTCTGGCGGGCGGCGCCGACAAGTGCGTCGAGGCGGGTTGCTCCATCGCGGGCGGCCATACCATCAACGACGACGAGCCCAAGTATGGCCTGTCTGTGAGCGGCTTTGTCGCGCTCGACCGCATGCTCGCCAACAGCGGCGCACGCGTGGGCGATGTTCTGCTGCTGACCAAGGCGATCGGCTCGGGCATCATCACCACGGCCATTAAGGGCGAGCTCATCGAGCAGGACGAGGCCGCAGCCATGTTTGACTCGATGCGTACCCTCAACGAGGCCCCGATTCGCCTGGCCGAGGGACTCGAGCTTCACGGCTGCACCGACATCACGGGCTTTGGCCTGATCGGGCATGCGTGCGAGATGGCCGAGGGCTCGGGCGTGCAGGTTGAGCTTGCGTCGGGGGCGGTGCCGCTCTTTGACCAGGTGCTCGATATGGCGCGTCTGGGCATTATTCCTGCCGGTGCCTACCGCAACCAGGACTTCTTTGGCCCGCGCGTGGCGGCCGACGATGACCTGGGGCCGGGCATGTTGGATGCGCTGTACGATCCGCAGACCTCGGGCGGTTTGCTCATCGCGGCGCCTGCTGCCGATGTGGATGGGCTTGCGCGTCGCCTGCATGCCGAGGGGCGCATCGCGGCGGTTGTCGGGCGCGTGTGCGAGGCGGAGCCGGGCGGTCCTGCCGTCCACGTTATCCGTTAACGGCACGTTTATTGAGCTATGTACCGTTCTAAAACGATTTATTCGAAAGGAAAAGCTATGTCTACCAAGATTGAAGTCAATGCCATGGGCGATGCCTGCCCGCTGCCCGTCGTCAAGACGCTCAAGGCGCTTAAGCAGCTCGATGACGAGGGCGCCGTCGTGACCTCGGTCGATAACGAGACCGCCGTCAAGAACATCTCCAAGATGGCGCAGGAGAAGGGCTGCACGGCCTCAGTCGAGAAGGTTTCTGACGCCGAGTGGCACGTGACCGTGGCGACCTCTGGCACCGTTGCCGTGGCCGATCCCGAACAGGATGGCGCTGCCTTCTGTGATGCCAGCGCTGGCAAGGGCAAACTCGTCATTTCCGTCTACACCGACTGTATGGGCCGCGGCGACGACGAGCTGGGCCACAAGCTCATGAAGGCGTTTATCTTTGCCGTGACGCAGCAGGAGGAACTGCCCGCGACCATGCTGTTCTACAACGGCGGCGCCAAGCTCACCGTCGAGGGCTCGCCGGTGCTCGATGACCTGAAGGGCCTGGCCGAGCAGGGTGTCGAGATTCTCACCTGCGGTACCTGCCTCGACCACTATGGCATTAAAGACCAGCTTGCGGTGGGCGAGGTCACTAACATGTACGTGATCGTGGAGAAGATGGAGCAGGCCGTGCGCGTCGTGCGCCCGTAGCGTATTGGTTGGAGTTGCCATGAGGGAGAAGCGCCCGGCACTTGTCATCACGTTTCCCACTACGGCGGCCGCCATGGGTTGCGAGTCCCTATGCATCGAGCGCGGCCTTCCCGGGCGAACGATTCCCGTGCCCGGGGAGGTCGCTGCCGGCTGCGGTTTGGCGTGGAAGGCGTTGCCTGCCGATGAGGAACTGCTGCGTGGCGAACTCGCCGAGGCGGGTGTTCCCACCGAGGGCTTCACCGTGATCGATATGTGGGAGGTCGTGCGATGATCTATCTGGATAACGCGGCAACGACCATGCACAAGCCGCAGGCGGTCATCGATGCCGTGACGCAGGCGATGTGCTCGCTCGGCAATGCCGGGCGCGGCGCCACGTCGGGTGCCCTCGATGCGGCGCGCACCATCCATGGCTGCCGCGCCAAGATTGCGCGCCTGCTGAACTGCCCGCGTGCTGACCATATTTGTTTTACGCCTAACTCCACTGCGGCGCTCAACACCGTCATCAATGGCGTGGTGCGCCCCGGCGACCGCGTGGTCACGACGGTGCTCGAGCACAACTCCGTGCTGCGTCCGCTCAACCGCCTGGCAGCGGAGCGGGGTGTGACCGTTGAGCATGCGGGCTGCGACGCGAACGGTGCGCTCGACTACGAAGAGCTTGAGCGGCTGGTGACGCCGGGCACACGTGCCGTGGTGGTGACGTACGCCTCAAATGTGACCGGCAACGCGGTCGACATTGTGCGCGTGGCGGCCATGGCCCATGCGGCCGGTGCGCTGGTAATCGTCGATGCCTCTCAGTCTGCCGGCACGGCGCGTATCGATATGCAGGCCATGGGGCTCGACGTGGTGTGCTTTACCGGCCACAAGGGGCTCATGGGTCCGCAGGGGACCGGCGGCCTGGCCGTGGCGGAGGGCATTGACGTGGCCCCTTGGGCCATGGGCGGTACGGGCGTGCACAGCTTTGATCCACTGCAGCCACTGGAGTGGCCCACGCGCCTGGAGGCAGGTACGCTCAACGGCCATGGCATCGCGGGCCTTTCCGCCGGCCTCGACTTTATCGAGGCCCAGGGTGGGGTCGAGGCGATTGCTGCCCACGAGCGTGCGCTCGCCGATCGCTTCCTTGCCGGCGTGCGCGAGATTCCGGGGATTAAGCTCTACGGTGCCTTCGACCAGCCGACGCGCTCGGCGATCGTCTCGCTCAACGTGGGTGATATCGACTCGGCCGAGATCTCGGACGCGCTCATGCAAGGGTGGGGGATTGCGACGCGCCCCGGTGCCCATTGCGCTCCGCTCATGCACCGCGCGTTAGGTACCGAGTGCCAGGGTGTCGTCCGCTTCTCGTTTGGGTATTTCAACACGACCGAAGAAGTCGACACGGCTATCGATGCTCTGCGCAATTTAGCCTGCTAAAGCTGCTGGACCCTTTATACTTGCGGGACGGGTATTTTGCCCGTCCCGTTTTTGTTTCGACCCGAAAGGTGTGCCTATGGCTTCATCCGCCCCGCGCGGTCTGCGTTCCGACCATGTCGTTACCGTCGGCATTGCGCTGTTCTCGATGCTCTTTGGCGCCGGTAACCTCATTATTCCGCCGCTGCTGGCGCTGCAGGCAGGTTCTGCCACGCCGGTTGCCATGATCGGCTTTTTGATTGCCGCTATCGGTCTGCCCGTTATGGGATTTATCGCCGTCGCGCTCGCTGGCACGGCCCGAGAGCTGGCCGGGCGTGTGCATCCTAAGTTTGGCGAATTCTTCGTTGCGGCGGTCTACCTGGCCATCGGTCCGTGCCTGGCCATTCCGCGCACAAGCTCTACGGCGTTCGAAATGCTGGTGCCGCTGCTACCCGAGGGCGTTTCGCTCGGCACGGCACGTCTGGTGTTTGCCATCGGGTTCTTCGTCGTCGCGTTTGCGCTCACGCTGCGTCCAGGCGTCATCACGCGCGTGCTCGGCCGCATTACGGGCCCTGCGCTCATTGCGCTCATCGTGCTGGTCGTGGGTGCTGCCGTGATCTCGCCGCTGGGACCGGCTGCCGCGCCGCAGGCCCCCTACAATGCCGGTGCTGCCGTGCAGGGCTTTCTGACTGGCTATCAGACCATGGACCTGCTCGCGTCGCTCGCCTTTGGCATCATCATCGCCGAGACCATCCACGAGTTGGGTGTTACCGATGACAAGCGCGTGGCCTTTGAGATTTCGCGTTCCGGTGTGATTGCCGGCGTGCTCATGGCTATCATCTACTGCGGCTTGGGTCTTGCCGGTATGCAGCTCGGCACCGTGATGCCCGACGCTACCAACGGCGCCGCCATCCTCGCCCGTTCGGCCTCCATGCATTTTGGGCTTGCCGGCACGGTCGTGGTCTTCGCCATCTTCTTCCTTGCCTGCATGAACGTGTGCATCGGCCTCATCAGCTGCTGCTCGCGTTACTTCTGCGAGACGTATGTGGTTAAAGGGGGAGCGGAGGCCTCCGAGGAGGCCATGCGCCGTCCCTTTGCGGTTCTCGCCTTTGTGTTCGCAGCGTTTTCGTGCGTGCTCTCCAACGTGGGTCTCGACGTGATCCTCATGTTCTCGGTGCCTATGCTCAACGCCTTGTATCCCGTTGCCATCGTGCTGGTACTGATGGGCCTGGTGCACGGCTTTTGCGACGCGCATCCGCAGGTGTGGGTCTGGGTTGGCGGTGTGGTTGCCGTGCAGAGTGTGATCACCTCGGTCCGCGATGCGTTCTTTGCGGGAGCGTGGCTACCGTTTGATGTGCTGCCGCTGGCAGATATCGGTGCCGCGTGGGCGCCGGTTGCCGTGGTGGCATTTGTGATCGGTCTGCTCCATAGTCGTTTTGTTGCACATTCGAGGAGCTAAGGCATCAATGCTTGCACAGGCGGGGAGTCTCCCCTATAATTTCCTTCGCTTTGGGACACGCAAGGTTTAGACCTTAGCTGCTCAACACCTTCGGGACGTGGCGCAGTTTGGTAGCGCGCCTGCTTTGGGAGCAGGATGTCGCAGGTTCAAATCCTGTCGTCCCGACCATATCTTGCGGGCGTAGTTCAATGGTAGAACCCCAGCCTTCCAAGCTGATGACGCGGGTTCGATTCCCGTCGCCCGCTCCATAGGATAGTTTTAACGGCTTTGACTCTATTTGGTGCCAGAGCCGTTTTCATATACATGCCGGGGACCCCACATCCCCTCCTAAGTTGCGGTGAAATACGGACTGTTTTTCGGCTTTTATGGCCCATGTAGTCCGTATTTCACCGCAACTATTTGTAAGGTTGGATTTTGATGCCGTTGGGAGGATCGTAGCGACCGTCTACCGAGAGTGGAAATATTTTTTGAAGCTCTGACCTGCGACGTCAAGCTTTTGGTCAGCTTTTGGCAAGGCCTGCGGACGGAAGCATGCGATAGCGTAATGGTATTCTCTCCGCCGTGATGGTTATGGGGTTGGCCATGCTCGATAAAGGCAAACATTTTCCGCAGTCCTATGCAAGGATGCTATTCTCGGCCGTTGGAATTCATCAAGATGGACAGCTGCTTATAACAATTGATCCTTGGGATGAACGCCGTGCGCGCGAGCTTATGCAGGAAGAGCTCATGCTTCGTCTTTACAACCATGTGTATGCGGATCCGGTCTATTGGAATAATCTTGGGGTTGAAGATCGTATCTTTCAGCTGGCATCCGCTATTGCGGTCGTTGAACCGGATGCTGTGTTTTGCGGAGCGACAGCAGCGCTGCTCTACGGCATCGGCTCGGCGTATACGCTTCTGGATAAAGTGCAAGTGCTGCTGCCACGGTCTACAAGGCGTGATACGTATGAGTTCGTTGAATACAAGCGCTGGCGCCCGGGCGAAGTGTGGCGGCTTGGTCTGTTTACACTGACGGATCCGTGTCGAACGGTTGTTGATATCGCGCGATCGAGCGCCTTTCGCTATGCGCTGGGTTATGTCGATGGCTTGGCCCGTGAGTACGATGTCGAACGCGAAGAGCTGCGAGCATATGCGCAGGCAAATTGTCGAGGGCTGCATGGCATCGCGCGTGCTTTTGACGTTTTTGAGTATATGGACGGCAGGTCAGACAATGGCGGCGAGTCTGAGGCGAGAGCAGCGATGATTCTCGCTGGGGTTGCCGCGCCCGAGCTTCAAGTTGAGATAACGCGACCGGGAAACGCTGGCTATTATCTAGCAGATTATGGCTGGCAGATGCCAGACGGCTCATGGACGCTGGCAGAGCTGCATGGGCTAGGCAAGTTTGAAGACGAGGCTCAAAATGATCCAGAGCGGGCGGCGGCAAAAACGTATCGAGCGGCTCTCATGCGCGACGCGAACCTTCGCGCCATGGGCCACAACGTCATTCATTTCAAACTCTCGGACACCTACGACGTAGAATCGTTCGGTGCCATGATGCGCGGTTACAGCATTCCGACAATAAAACCCTACGCCGACTCCCGATAGCGAAATCGTTCGCGGTCCACCTTCAATAAGTTGCGGTGAAATACGGACTGTTGAGGCCTTTAAAGGCATGAAACAGTCCGTATTTCACCGCAACTTAGGAGGGGATGGGGTTAGTGGCGACCGTGGTGACGGAGCTTGTCGATGGTGGAGTCGGTGCTGCGGCTGCGGGATTCGGAGGCGCGGTCGCGGGCGTCGGCGGCGGTTTGGCGCTGGCGGCGGTAGTCGATCATGCCTTGGATGATGGGCTTGCCAAAGCTCACGACATCATCGTTGTAGATGGCGGTTCGGGCTGCAAGAAGACAGTCGGTAAAGTCCATATGAGTCTTGCCAAAGAGTTTGATTGCAAGGGCGACAACGGTGGGCTCGTCGACCATGACGTCATCGAGCAGCCTTCTCATGGCCGTAGCAATCTCAACGCGGGGAACCTTATAGACGTCGCGCAGCGTGACCACGACGCGCGTGATGATTTCGGGGTAGACGCGAGCGGTGCGCGTGGCGATGACCTTGGCGGCGCGCGGTGACAGAACTTCGTCGTCGTCAAGCAGGTAGCGTAGGATGACGGTCTCGTCGATGATGGTGCTACTCATGGATATCTACTTCCTCGGGACCCAAAATCGAATCGTCGCTTTCTGTGGCAAGGTACTCAATCCAGGCATTGCGCTCCTCGGCGCGGCGATTGGGGTCACCATATCCTTTGAGCGCACGGCAACCGGTTGAAAGGGGAGCTTGCGCATCAAAATGCTCTGCGCGACAAAAAGACGGACGGCCTCGGCAAGCGATGTGCCCATGGCGTCGTAGAGGCGCTCGGCATGCTGCTTGTCCTCTTCGCGAATGCGCACCTGCAGGATGGCTCGTTTTTGTGTCGATGACATCACTGGCCTCCTTAATGAGCGTGCAATATGAATGGTCAAATACAGCATTAGCTGATAATAACCAATCTTATAACCACTACTTTATTGCACTCAAGTTAATGAGCGCGAAATATATATCAAACGTATTACATCCTTTATAAACGAGCGTGAAATCTCCCTTGGATGTACGCATGTAATACACTCACCTTTATAGCTATCCGAGAATAATTCCAACCTGCCAAAACCCCTGCAATACACCCGTATTGCAGGGCCTATGCTCAAGTTTGCCCCCTGCAACTGCGTATATTTAACCTGTATATCGTTGGAGGAATTCTATCGAAGTGCCTGTTTCGCCGCATGCGCTCGATACGCCGATGCCGGACCACGGGCGGTCCGGGGCAACGTCGGCAGGGTCTCTCCGGCATGGGATTCAGGAGGGAGTGAACGACATGGGTAATAAGCGAGTCGTAGCCGATTCTTCGCGCTGCATTGGGTGTCAAACCTGCATGGCGGCGTGTATCGAGGCGCACGACATCCCCGGTAACATCGCCGCGCCGCGCCTGCGCGTGACGCGTACGTACGAGATCTCCGCACCGGTGGCTTGCCATCACTGCGAGGATGCCCCGTGCGCGAAGGCCTGTCCTACGGGCGCCTTGTTCTTTGATCCAAAGAACCATCGTATCGGCGTCAACGAGGACAACTGCATCGGCTGCAAGAGCTGCGTCATGGCCTGCCCCTTTGGCGCCGTGAGCGTGGCGACCACGCAGGTCCCCGTCTTGATGGGTGACGTTCGCGTGGGTTCGCAGACTAAGAGCTTCGTGCTCAAGTGCGACCTGTGCGTGGACCGTCCCGGCGGTCCGGCGTGTGCCGAGGCGTGTCCGACCAAGGGCCTCACCCTGGTGGACGAGGAGCGTCTGGCAGAACTGACTGCCGAGCGTGCCCGCGCCACCATCGAAAACGAGGCGTAAGCGTCGGGCGACAGGCCCAATGATTGTCAAATAAGTACCGAGCATTCGGTAGCAGAAAAAGGAAGGAGGGTGTCATGGAGAAGCATAAAGTGATCTGCCCGTACTGCGGCGCCGGTTGCCAGTTTAACCTCCTGGTCCAAAACGGCCAGGTCGTGGGTACCGAACCGCTCAACGGCATCACCAATCAGGGCGAGCTGTGCCTTAAGGGCATGAGCGGCTACGACTTCATCAACGACACCAAGATCTTGACTCCTCGCGTACTGCACCCGATGATCCGCCGCACTAAGGGTGCGGATCTTGAGCGCGTAAGCTGGGACGAGGCACTGGATTTCACCGCATCTAAGATGCAGGCCATAATTGACGAATATGGTCCTAACGCTGTCATGACCACTGGCTCTTCGCGAGGCGGCGGCAATGAGGCGAACTACGTCATGCAGAAGTTTACGCGTGCGTGCATCGGCACCCACAGCGTGGACAACTGCGCCCGTACTTGACACGGCCCTACTGTCCTCGGTCTGATGGACACGGTTGGTTCAGGTTGCATGTCATGCTCCATCCCCGGTATGGAGGATGCGGGCTGCATTTTCCTCTTCGGCTATAACCCTGCCGATTCGCACCCCATCGTCGCAAGGCGTATCGTGCGAGCCAAAGAAAAGGGTTGCAAGATCATCGTCGCCGACCCGCGCCATATTGAAACCGCGCGTATCGCCGATCTCTACCTTCCGATCAAGAACGGTTGCAATGTTGCGTTCCTCAACGCCTTTGCCAACTGTCTGGTCAACGATGGCCTCTACGACAAGGAATTCGTCGCCGAGCACACGAACGGCTTTGACGAGTGGTGGGAGACCATCAAGAACTACACTCCCGAATCCGGACAGGACATCACGGGTGTCGAGCCCGCGCTGATCCACCAAGCTGCCGAGATGTACGCCACGGCGAAGCCCTCTGCCATCATTGGCTGGGGCATGGGCGTATGCCAGCAGAAGCAGAACCTGAAGACGGTGCACACCATCGCCTCCATCGCCTGCGTTGCCGGCCAGATCGGCAAACCCAATTCCGGCCTCGCGCCCGTGCGCGGTCAGAATAACGTCCAGGGCTCCTGCGATATGGGCATGCTGCCCAACCTGTACCCTGGCTACCAGAAAGTCACCGACCCCGCAGTGCGTGCCAAGTTTGCCAAGGCTTGGGGCGTGCCCGAGGAAAAGCTCCCGCTCGAGGAGGGCTACAAGCTCACCGACCTGGGTCACCTGGTCGACGAGGGCAAGGTGCACTGCTTCTACAACTACGGCGAGGACCCGGTGCAGACGGAGCCCGATTCGGCCGGTATGCGCAAGACGCTCTCCGAGCTGGATCTGTTCATTTGCCAGGACATCTTTATGACGCAGACGACTATGCTCGCCGACGTCATCCTGCCCGCTACCTCTTGGGGCGAGCACGAGGGTGTCTTTACCGCATCCGACCGTAGCTTCCAGCACTTTGACGCGGCCGTTCCGCCCAAGGGCGAGTGCCGTCACGACTGGGAGATCTTCGCGGACCTGTCCACGCGTATGGGCTATCCCATGCACTACGACAACACCGAGCAGATCTGGAACGAGTGCATTAGCCTGTGCCCCAACTTTGTGGGCGCGACCTACGAGAAGATGGCTCCCGAGGGCGGCTACGCCCAGTGGCCCGTCAAGAGCACCGATGTGAACGACCACGGTACGCCCGACATGTTCGCTGGTGGCAAGTTCACCACCAAGGACGGCCGCGCCAACCTGATGGCGCACGACTGGGAGGCGCCCTCCGAGCTTCCCGACGATGAGTACCCGCTCATCCTGTGCACCGTCCGCGAGGTCGGCCACTACAGCTGCCGCTCGATGACCGGCAACTGCAAGACGCTGGCGCTACTCGCCGACGAGCCCGGCTTTGTCCGCATGAATCCCGCGGACGCCCAGGCGCGCGGCATCAAGAACGGCGACATCGTCTCGATTCACAGCCGCCGCGGCCAGGTATACAGCCGTGCCGACGTGAGCGACCGTATCAACAAGGGCACGGTCTATATGACCTACCAGTGGTGGATCGGCAAGTGCAACGAGCTGACCATTCACAAGGTCGACCCGGTCTCGCATACGCCCGAGGATAAGTTCTCCGCCTGCCAGGTCGACGCCATTGCCGACCAGGTTTGGGCAGAGGGCGAGGTCGAGCGTCAGTACACCGAGCTCAAGCAGGCTCTGGTCGACGCCGCCGCTCCCCAGGACGTTGAGCCCGGCGCCGCCAAGTTCGACGACGAAACGCACGTGAATCAAATCGTGTAGTCCCGTTCTCGTTGGCTTTTTGGGCCGGGCGTCCCGTACGTTCGGGAGCCCGGCCCGTTATTTTGAAAGGAAGTGGGGATGAACCGCTTCATCGACATCAACCCGGAGAGGTGCATCGGCTGCGGAACATGCCAGTCCGCCTGTGCCGACGCTCACCGGATGCAGGGTCTTCAGGATACGCCGCGCCTGGCGCTCGTGAAGACCGGCGGTATTTCGGCCGCCCTTGCCTGCCACCATTGCGAGGGTGCCCCCTGCGCCGAGGTTTGCCCGGTGAATGCCATCGAGCACGATGGCGATCGCATCCACGTCAAGGAGCAGGAGTGCATCGGGTGCAGGCTGTGCGCCATCGCGTGCCCCTTCGGAGCCATCCATCCCGATGGCACGTCTATCGCCGGTGTCGCAGGCATGTGCGACCCGACGCCTTCGTATCCTAAGTCCCTGAGCAGCCTGCTTACGTGGGCTCCCGGCCAGTACACCTGCGCTGTCAAGTGCGACCTGTGCGTCTTCGATCCGGACGGCCCGCATTGTGTGGTGGCGTGCCCCACCAAGGCGCTGACCGTCATGGGCGGCGCGGCCGATCGCGAGCTCGACGAGGCCAAGCGCCTGCGCTCGATCGAAAACGGTCCGGCCGTCGACGTTACCGCAGTGGCCCAGGGCCTGTCCGAGAAAGCAGAAGGGAGCGAAAACAATGGATAGCATGACGCTGTTTATCGCATCGCTTGCCGTCTCGTGCATCGGTGCGCTCGCCTCGGTTCTGCTGATCAAGGCCGATAACGCCGCCAAGACCGCCGGCTGCCTTATCGGCGCCGTCGCGGCCGTGCTGTCGTTCATCGCGGGCCTCGAGGCCGTGCTTGGCGACGTTTCGTCCCTCAACACGGTCTTCTTTTTCCCGTTCGCCCGTCTCGAGCTCTTGCTCAACGGCCTTGCGGGCCTGATCGTGGTCCTCATCTCAATCCTCGCCTTTGCGGGCTTCATCTACGGTCTGTCCTACTTCGATGAGTACCCGGGCAAGGTCGGGCGCGCCGGTTTCTTCATGAACACCTTCGTCGCCTCGATGATGCTCGTCATCACCGCCGACAACGTGTTCTGGTTCCTGGTCGCCTTTGAGCTCATGTCCCTTACGAGCTACTTCCTTGTCGTTATCGAGGAGAACAAGAACTCCATTAGGGGCGGTTGGCTCTACTTCGTCATCGCGCACGTGGGCTTTGTCCTTATCATGGCGAGCTTCCTGCTCATGACCAACGGCGTGGGCGGTTCCTTCAGCTTCAGTGATTTCCGTACGCATGACTTTGGACCCGCCGTCTCCTCCGCGTGCTTCGTCCTCGCGTTCTTCGGATTCGGCGCAAAGGCCGGTATCATCCCGCTGCACTCCTGGCTGCCCCAGGCGCACCCCGAGGCGCCGTCCAACGTGTCCGCCCTCATGTCCGGAGGCATGATCAAGATCGGCATCCTGGGAATCCTCAAGGTCGGTCTCGACCTGCTCGCGGGTTCGGGCGTCCAGCTCTGGTGGGGCCTCATGGTCCTGGTCTTCGGATCCATCTCGTCGGTCCTGGGCGTCGTCTACGCCCTCCACGAGCACGACATTAAGCGCCTGCTGGCCTACCACTCCGTCGAGAACATCGGCATCATCTTGCTCGGTGTCGGCGCGTCCATGACGGCGCACGCCCTGGGCAACGACGTCATCGCGACGATCGCGCTCATGGCCGCCCTCTACCACACGCTCAACCACGCCATGTTCAAGGGCGAGCTGTTCCTCGGCGCGGGCTCCCTGCTCTATGCCACGGGTACGCGCAACATGGAGAAGATGGGCGGCCTGTTCCGCCGTATGCCGGTCACGGCCGTCTGCTTCCTCATCGGTGCCCTTGCCATCTCGGCTATCCCGCCGCTCAACGGCTTCGTTTCCGAGTGGTTCACCTACCAGTCCCTGTTCAACATCTCGACGCTCTCCGACCCGGTCGTCATGGTGTTCGCCGTCGCCTCCGCGGCCGCCCTCGCCATCACCGGTGCCCTGGCCGTCACGTGCTTCGTGAAGGCCTACGGCGTCTCGTTCGCGAGCAGCCCTCGTTCCCAGGAGGCCGCGAACGCCAAGGAGTCCCCGGCTCCGATGTTGTTCTCGCAGATGCTCCTCGCGGCCATCTGCGTGGTGCTGGGAATCGGCTCTCCCGTCATCGCCCCGGTTCTGGGCGACGTCGCCCAGAGCGTGCTTGCCGGCTCTGCCATCACAGCCACCTCGGGCGTGTCTCTGGTGAACGAGATTTCCGGTGCCGCCACCTCCACCCCCGCGATCGCCATCGCGCTCGTGGTCCTCACCGGCCTCGCGTTCGTGTTGAGGTCCTGCCTCGGCACCAAGGCCCCCGCTAAGAAGACCGACCCTTGGGCGTGCGGCTACGAGCCCAACGAGCACATGCCCGTCGTCGCCACGAGCTTCGCGTCAGACGTAGAGCTCTTCATGGGCCCGCTCTACACCCTGCGCGAGGTATGCACCAAGATCTGCTGGTCCATCGCGCACGTGTTCCAGAAGCTCACCGGTGTCGCCCAGGGCGTTGAGCCCCTGCCCGACCGCTTCCTGGTCGATGCACCGAGCGAGGGTGCCGATAAGCTGGCCGGCCTCGCCTCCAAGATCGAGGGCGGCAACTACTCCGTATACATCTGCTACATCGTCGCGGCGCTCGTGGTCTTCCTCGTGCTCGCCGTGGTCATGGTCTAGAGAGGGGAGAGGATATTATGAACATCGTTCTTGCGATAGCGCAGGGCCTCGTGGTCATGCTGGTCGCGCCCTTCTTCTCCGGCCTCGCCCGTGTGATTCGCGCGAAGATGCACAATCGCCGCGGTCCGTCCATCCTTCAGGATTACCGGGACCTCGCGAAGCTCATGGCGCGTCCCGAGTCCGTGAGTTCCGACTCGAGCTTCGTGCTGCGCATCATGCCGCCGCTGTTCCTCGCGGTGTCGTTCATGCTCGCCATGGGCCTGCCCATGTTCACGCTCGAGAGCCCCATGCCCGTCTTTGGTGACGCCATCACCATCATGTACGCGCTCGCGCTGTCCCGCTTCTTCTTCGCGCTGTCCGGCGTGGATTCCTCCAACGCCTACGCGGGCTTCGGCGGTATCCGCGAGCTCCTCATGAGCGTGCTCATCGAGCCGTCCATGCTCATCGCGCTGTTTACCGTCGCCCTGGTGTGCGGCTCCACGGACATTGCGACCATGGGTCAGCACATCGTTACGGGCAACGTCTCGAGCGTCGTCGCCGTCATCCTCGCCGGCGTCGCCTTCGCGGCCGCCTGCTATATGGAGCTCGGCAAGCTTCCGTTCGATCAGGCCGAAGCCGAGCAGGAGCTCCAGGAGGGCCCGCTCGCCGAGCTCTCCGGCCCGTCCCTGGCCATGATGAAGCTCGCCATGGGCATGAAGCAGGTCGTGGTCGTCGCTTGGTTCACCTCCATCTTCATCCCCTGGGGAGAGCCCGCGACCATCGGCGTCACCGCTCTCGTGGGCGCCGTCGTCTTCCTTGTCAAGTGCCTGGTCGATTTCGTTGTCTGCGGCGTGCTCGAGAACTCCGTTTCCCGTTCGCGCTTCAAGGTGCTCGGTAACCAGACCTGGGCCGTCGTCGGCATCGCGGTCCTCGCGTTCGTCTTCGTCGTCGTAGGCGTGTAGGGAGAAGGGAGAAACTATGTCAATCGAATCGAGCTTGTCCCTCTTTGCCATGGTGGCGATCGCCGTCCCCATGCTGGGCTCCCTGCTCATCGTCATGCTGCCGCGTCCCTACGCTAAATGGATCTGCGCCTTTGCCGGCGGCATCGCCACGGTCGCTTCCGTTGGCTTGGCCGCGACGTTTGCCGGAAACGGCATGAACGCGGTCGATGTAACCTGGGCGAGTATGGGCCAGACCTTGGTCATGGGCTTCATATTCGACCGGATGAGCACGCTGCTCGCACCCGCGTTCGTCGCTATCGGCCTGCTCGTCGTCATCTATTCGTTCCCGTACATGAGCGATAAGAACAAGGAGCATCCCGACGCGCCCCGTCGCCGCTTCTACGTGTACTTCTCCACGTTCATCGGCGCCATGGCCGGTCTCGCCTACAGCTCCACCATCGTCGGCCAGCTCGTTTTCTTCGAGATCACCGGCGTGTGCTCCTGGGGCCTCATCAGCTACTACATGACGCCCACGGCCAAGAAGGCCGGTATGAAGGCGCTCATCATCACCCATATCGGCGCTCTGGGACTCTACATCGGCGCGGCCTTCCTGTTCGCCGGAACCGGCACGTTCGCGCTGAGCGCGATCTCCCAGCTCGATTCCGGTATGAAGACCGTCGTGCTGCTGCTCATCCTGTTCGCCGCTTGGGCCAAGTCCGCCCAGTTCCCGCTCTACATGTGGCTGCCCTCCGCAATGGAGGCCCCCACGCCCGTTTCCGCCTACCTCCATGGCGCGTCCATGGTGAAGGTCGGCGTGTGCGTGTTCGCCCGCGCTCTTGCGAGTGCCGGCGATATCCCCGAGATCGTCGGTTGGGTCGCCATCATCGACGCCGTCGTGACCATGCTCTTCGGCTTCCTCATGTACCTGCCCCAGAAGGATATGAAGCGCCTGCTCGCCTTCTCGACGATCGCGCAGCTCGCCTACGTGTTCTTCGGCCTGGGCCTCTCCGTGTTCGGAAGCCAGATGGCGTTCAACGGCGCCGTCGAGCACATCTTCAACCACGCGTTCACCAAGACCCTGTTCTTCCTCATCGCCGGCTCCCTCAGCTTCACGCTGGGAACCCGTATGTTGCCCAAGATCCAGGGCCTCATGAAGAAGTACCCGGTCACGGGCGTGGGCTTCGCGGTCGCCGCGACCGCTATCGCCGGCGTGCCCCCCATGAGCACGTTCTTCTCCAAGTTCCAGATTATTTCCGGTGGCTTCGCGGTTGGTGCTTCCAACACGGTCATCTTCGTCCTCGTGTGCGTCATGGTCGTCGAGACCGTCGCCACCTTCGCATGGTTCCTGCGTTGGATGGGTAAGGTCCTGCCCGGTGAGCCGAGCGAGACCGTGGCCGCCGGCCAGCCCCTTCCGCGCGCCATGGCGTTCGTGTTCGTCGTCCTCATGATCATGGTCGTCGTCGCCGGTCCTCTGTCCTCTAGTTGGATGGGTTAGGAGGTAGGACATGGGTTATTCGTTAGTCAATATCCTGGGCGGTCTTCTGATCGTGACCTCCACCATGGTGGTCGTCTCGAAGACCATCCCGTCCGCCATTAAGTGGTACGCGATCCAGTCGGTTGTCCTGGTGGGCGTGCTGCTCACCCTGGGCCTCACCACCGGTGCCACCGAGCTTCTCATGTGGGCCGCGTCGGCCTTCGTCACCAAGGTGATCCTCGTTCCGTTCATTCTCAACCGTGCCTACAAAAAGATGGGTTCGCCTGCCGATAGCACTCTGACCTCCTCCATCAAGCCGGCCTGGACCATCATCCTCACCGGTCTGGAGGTGGCCATCTGCTTCGCGGTGGTCACGCGCCTGAGCCTGCCCACCGCTGAGGTGGCTACTCCGGCCCTCGCCATCAGCTTCGCGCACTTCTTCGTCGGCCTCACGTGCATCATCTCCCAGCGCAACATCCTCAAGCAAATCTTCGGGTACTGCCTTATGGAGAACGGTAGCCACGTGACGCTCGCCCTGCTCGCGCCCACGGCCCCCGAGATCATCGAGATCGGCATCGCCACCGACGCCATTTTCGCCGTCATCATCATGTCCGCCGTCGTCGTGAGGATCTGGAACGACACCAAGTCGCTCGACTCCCACGACCTGACCGAATTGAAGGGGTAGGCCATGGATGTTTCAATGCTGACGGTCGCCCTGCTCGCTTGTCCCCTCGTGTTCTCCCTGATTATGGCTGCGCTCCCCAAGACGACGTCCTACAGCGTCTTTGCGGGGCTCAACACCATCTCCGTCGCGGCGACCCTCGTCCTTTCGGTCGTCACCGCGGGAACCATGCTCTCGAGCGGGCAGAATATCGACGCTTTGGGCCTGTGGCTCCATCTCGATTCGCTCTCGTCGATCTTCGTCCTTCTGGTAGGCATCATCGGGTTCATCACCGGCGTGTACTCCATCTCCTATATCAAGATCGATATCGAGGAGAAGACCATGCCGGCCGAGCGCACCAAGCAGTACTACGCGCTGTTTAGCCTGTTCGTTTTCACGATGCTGCTCGCCTGCCTGTCCAACAACATCATCCTCACCTGGGCGGCGGTCGAGGCCACCACGTTGTCGACCGTGTTCCTCGTGGGCATCTACAAGAACAAGCAGGCGCTCGAGGCGTCTTGGAAGTACGCGATGGTCTGCACCGCCGGCGTGGCCTTCGGCCTGTTCGGCACGCTGCTCATCTACGCGAACGCCGCCGATATCATGCCCAACGCGCATGAGGCAGCCTTCCTCACCTCCATCATGCCCTACGCCGACCAGTTCGACCCGATGCTCGTGCGCCTCGCGTTCGCGTTCATCGTCATCGGCTTCGGCACCAAGGCGGGCCTGTTCCCCATGCACACTTGGCTGCCCGACGCGCACTCCCAGGCTCCGAGCCCGGTCTCCGCGCTGCTCTCGGGCGTGCTGCTCAAGTGCGCCATGCTGGTGATCATCCGCTTCTACTCCCTGTCCATCATCACGGTGGGCGACACCTATCCGCGTACGCTCCTGCTCATCCTGGGCACGCTGTCCATCCTGGTGGCCGCCCTGTGCATCTTTAAGCAGGACGATATCAAGCGCCGCTTCGCGTACTCCTCCGTCGACAACGTCGGCGTGGTCGCGCTGTGCCTGGGTATCGGTGGTCCGCTCGGTATCGCCGCCTGCCTGCTGCACTGCATCTTCCACGGTTTCACGAAGGCGCTCGCCTTCTGCATGGCCGGTAACATCCAGCACATCTACCACACCCGCGACCTGAACAAGATCAAGGGCGTCGTCGAGATCGCTCCCGTCACGGCAGCGCTCACCATCATCGCCCTGCTCGCGCTCGCCGCCTTCCCGCCGTTCGCCCTGTTCATCTCCGAGTTCCTCACCTTCGTGGCCGGCGTCCAGTCCGGTCCCATCTGGGTGGTCGTGCTCGTGGCCATTGGCCTCACCGGCGTGTACTTTGCCCTTACCGGCATCGCGCTCAAGTCCATCTTCGGCAAGGCGCCCGAGGGCATGAAGCGCCACGAGGTGCCCGCCCTCATGATCATCCCCGAGATCGCCCTCGCGATCGTGGTCATGTGGTTCGGTATCGCCACCCCGGTCGCCATCACGAGCGGCGTCGAGGATGCAACGTCCGTCGTTTTGAACCAGAGCGTCGAAGAGCTCCACGAGGCTCCTCTCTACCGCATGGTGTTCAGTTCCCAGACCAAGACAAGCGAGGTGAATTAGCACCATGGCAGAACCTGAAAAGAAGGACTACGCTCGTCGCTGCGAAAGCCACGTCGAGGCCCTGCGCGCCGCAGTGCCGGGCTGCATCGAGAAGGTCGAGTGGCAGTGCGAGGACCAGCTGACGATTACCGTCAAGCAGGACAAGCTGCCCGAGGCCGTCCACTACCTGTATTACGAGCGCTACGGTTGGATTCCCGTGATCATCGGCAACGATGAGCGCAGTCTGTGCGGCCGTTACGCTGTGTACTACGTCATCTCCATGGAGGGGGAGGACCCCGGCTGGGTGACCGTGCGCACCGAGGTCGATCCCGCCAGGATGACGTTCCCGTCCGTGACGCCGTTCGTCCCCGCCTGCGTGTGGGGCGAGCGCGAGCTGCGCGACATGTTCGGCCTGATTCCCGAGGGCCTGCCCGATCGTCGTCGCCTGGTGCTGCCCGACGATTGGCCCAGCGGCCTGTACCCGCTGCGCAAGGACTCCATGGACTACCGCTTCCGTCCCGCTCCCGCGAGCGATATGGAAAACTACGAGTTCTTGGCCGATACCAAGGGCAAGGAGACGACGCTCGTCCCCATGGGCCCGTTGCACATTACCTCCGACGAGCCCGGCCACTTCCGTCTGTTCGTTGAGGGCGAGACGATCGTCGACGCCGACTACCGTCTGTTCTACGTGCACCGCGGCATGGAGAAGGTTGCCGAGACGCGCCTGAACTATGATGCCGTGACGTTCCTCGCCGACCGCATCTGCGGCATCTGCGGCTGCGCCCACTCGGTGGCCTATGCCGAGGCCGTCGAGCGCGCCCAGGGCATTCATGTCCCGCCGCGCGCCCAGTACATCCGCGCCATCATGCTCGAGGTCGAGCGCCTGCACTCGCATCTGCTCAACATTGGCCTCGCATCCCACTACACGGGCTTCGACTCCGGCTTCCAGCAGTTCTTCCGCGTCCGCGAGAAGTCCATGGACCTGGCCGAGAAGCTCTCCGGTCACCGCAAGACCTACGGCCTCAACGTGATCGGCGGCGTGCGTCGCGATATTTTGGCCGAGCAGAAGCTCTCCACGCTCACGACCATCCACCAACTGCGCTCCGAGGTTCAGGAGCTCGTCGACGTCTTGCTCTCCACGCCCAACTTTATCGAGCGTACGAGCGGTATCGGCATTCTGGATCGCAAGATCGCACGCGACTTCTCGCCGGTCGGCCCGCTCATGCGTGGCTCGGGCTATGCCCGCGACGTACGCTTCGACCATCCCTTCGACGGCTACGCTGATCCGGACATCCAAAAGATGCACGCCGCCACGGCCGACACCTGCGATGCCTTCGGCCGTACCGCCGTTCGCATCCAGGAGGTCTACGATTCGATCGACATGATCGAGACCATGCTCGAGAACTGCCCGTCGGGCCCCATCCTCACCACGGATTGGGAGTACACCCCGCACAAGTACGCCATCGGCGCCACCGAGGCGCCGCGCGGCGAGGACGTGCACTGGGCCATGCTCGGCAACAACCAGAAGTGCTACCGCTGGCGCGCCAAGGCCGCCACGTACAGCAACTGGCCGGTCCTGCGCTACATGTTCCGCGGCAACACCGTGGGCGACGCGGCGCTGATCGTCGGCTCGCTCGACCCGTGCTACTCCTGCACCGACCGCGTGACGGTGACCGATGTCGCCGCCAAGCGCGACCACGTGCTCGACAAGGAGCAGTTCGAGAACGTCTGGCGCGACAAGTCGCCGCTTGCGGGCGAGGGCACCATGGCCGCTCCGCTCGATGAGGAGGCGCTCTAATATGTTGAAGCTTTGGAAGGTCAACGCCAAGGCCGGCGACGCGACGGTCAAATACCCGTTTGCGCCGTTCCCCACCAACAAGGACATGCGCGGCAAGCCCGAGCACAACGCTGAGCTCTGCATCGCCTGCGGTGCTTGCGGCGTGGCGTGCCCGGCCGATGCCATTCGCATGGACACCGACCTTGCGGCCGATACCATCACCTGGTCGATCGACTACGGCCGCTGCATCTTTTGCGGCCGCTGTGAGGAAGCCTGCCCCATGGAGGCCATCAAGCTCACGGAGGAGTTTGAGCTGGCCGTCATGAGCAAGGACGACCTCACCAGCAAGAGCGTCTATACGCTCGAGCACTGCTCACGTTGCGGCAAGCCGTTTGCCCCGCACAAGGAGATCGACTACGCCAAGCGCCTGCTGCAAAAGGCCGGCGGCATGGAGGCCGAGCAGGCCGCCCGTACCGTCGGTATGTGCCAGGAGTGCAAGCGCGAGCTCGACGCCCTGCGCGCCGCCTCGGCCGTGAAGACCGGCAACGCGCACGG
Organism: uncultured Collinsella sp.; assembly: GCA_900544875.1. GTDB lineage: Bacteria > Actinomycetota > Coriobacteriia > Coriobacteriales > Coriobacteriaceae > Collinsella. Next base: position 57,278 of record UQWS01000006.1, read on the forward strand.
CATGGCTGCCAACGAGACGCTTGCGTCCGGTGAGCCCCAGGGCCCCGGCATGGAGTATCTGGGCGGTCATGGCGTGAACCCGGAGTATATCGACCGCGAGCTCAACCCCGATGCGCCCGAGATTCCCGCCGGTCCTGCACCGGTCGAGGGCATCATCATGGATTTTGATACGAAGGAGGAGTAACCATGGCCGAACCCACGCTTTTGCCCGAGCGGCTTCAGTACCGCCCGACCAAGATCGAGCTCGACGAGAGCATCGAGAAGGCCAAGGCGACCCTTCTTAAGAAGATCAAGCGCTCGGTGTACGTCTACCGTGTTGACTGCGGCGGCTGCAACGGCTGCGAGATCGAGATCTTCGGTTCCATCACGCCCGTCTTTGACGTCGAGCGTTTTGGCATCAAGGTCGTGCCCTCGCCCCGTCACGCCGATGTACTGCTGTACACCGGCGCCGTGACGCGTGCCATGCGCATGCCGGCCCTGCGCGCCTTTGAGGCCGCACCCGATCCCAAGATCGTGGTGTCCTATGGCGCGTGCGGCTGCACCGGCGGCATCTTCTACGACAACTACTGCGTCTGGGGCGGCACGGACAAGATTCTGCCGGTCGATGTCTACATCCCCGGCTGCCCGCCCAGCCCCGCGCAGACCATCTACGGCTTTGCCATGGCGCTCGGCCTGCTGGACCAAAAGCTCCATGCCGAGACCACGGTGGAGGCCGCCGGCGAGCAGGCCGATATCCTGCACCCCGGCGTGCCGTACAAGCTGCGCGTTGCCATCGAGCGCGAGGCTCGCGCCATGAGCGGCTACCGTTACGGCCGCGACCTGGCCAACGAGTTTATGGATACGCTCGAGGGCGCGCCCAAGGGCGATATCCGCGGTGCCATGGCACTGCTCATCGACAAGCAGGACGATCCGCGCCGCGTTGAGGTGTACTCAGCGCTGCAGGATCTGGTGCTGGCCGGAGGTCGCTAGATGGAACTCACGGACCGCTCTGGTTACTTTGCGGGCCCCGGCATGCTCGGCGGCTCCTTTGGCGATGCCTCGCGCGCAAGCGACGAGGCCGCCGAGGGCGTCGTCGACCCCTGCCTGGGCCATGCGCCCGATCAGGTGGTCTTTTACGAGCTCACGCGTAAGTTTGTGGAGACCGAGGAAGACGTTCCCCAGGAGGCCTGCGACGTGCTGTACTACACGCTCGCCGTGGGCCACCACACCGGCGTGCTCGACTGCTTTGAGCCGCGCCTGTCGGTGCCGGTTAACGTCTTCTGTTCGCTCGTCGACGCGCTGCCGGAGGGGGAGGCCAAAACCAAGTTTGAGGCCATCCGCTCCTTTGGTGAGTGCCAGCTCGACAAGGCGGCGGTGCCGTCGCTGCTCGAGGCCTGCGATGCGTTGCTCGACGAGCGCGGTTTTCGCGGGTCGGCCAAGGCCGGCATCTCGGTGTTCGACGACGACTTTGGCCTGCATGCCCAGCAGGTCGCGTTTCTGATGAAGTTCCGTGATCTGGTTGAGCGCGTGCGCGATGTGTCGGGCGTGTATCTGACGGGGAGATTGCAGTAATGGGTCGCGTTGTGGATGGACGTGTGAACGGAGTCCCGTTTGCGGGTATCGTGCTCACGGCGGGAAGTGTGCTGCGTGCCGACGATGCCGCCGGCCCCGTGCTCTCCAAAAAGATGGAGGACGCACCCATTGCCGGTTGGTACACCATCGACGGCGGCCAAACGCCCGAAGACGACATCATCGAGGTCAAGCGCGAGCGTCCGCCGCGCCTGGTCTTGGTCGATGCCGCCGACATGGCGCTGCCCGTCGGGTCCATCCGTTTGCTCGACAAACGCGATGTGGCCCGCAAGTCGATGTTCACCACGCATTCGCTTCCCTTGTCGATTCTGATCGAGGAAATCGAGCAATCGTGCGATGATATCGTCTTCGTCGGGATTCAGCCGGGCGACACGGAGTTCTACAACCCCATGTCCCCGGAAGTCTTTGACGCCGTCGACGCCGTGTACGACGCCGTGGCCGCCAACGACTTTTCCCACTTTGTCCGCTTGGGGCAAGAGCAATAGGAGCGCTTGTCTCTGCTGATTAGGAAAGAAGTGATTGACATGGCAGATTCCAAGGTGGAGTACCCCGCTCCCGATTGCCTGGCGCCCGCCGCGATCGAGGCCAAGACCGAGACCGCCGGCGTGACCAAGGCTAACCTGCCGGTCGCTAAGGCCTTTCTGTTGGCAATGTTCGCCGGCGCTTTTATCGCCTTTGGCGGCCTGTTCTTTACGGTGTTTTTGAGCGACAGCACGCTCGGCTGGGGCGCTCAGCGCGTCGTGGGCGGCCTGTGCTTTTGCCTGGGCCTGGTGCTCGTGCTGGTGTGCGGCGCCGAGCTGTTTACCGGTAATTCGCTTATGGTCTGCGCGCTCAAGAGCAAAAAGATCACCCTGGCTCAGATGCTCAAGGCCTGGGTTGTCGTGTGGGTCGGCAATTTTGTCGGCGCTCTGTTCATCGTCTTTTTGGTGTACATGGCCGGCATTTACAAGCTCAACGGCGAGGCGGTTGCCAATTCCATGGTGAGCGTCGCCGCCGGCAAGGTGACGATCGACTGGGTGACGATCTTCTTCCGTGGCATCCTGTGCAACATCTTTGTGTGCCTGGCCGTGTGGATCGGTACCGCCGGCAAGACCGTGGTCGATAAGGTCGTGGGCATTTTGCTGCCGATCGCTGCCTTTGTGGCCTGCGGTTTTGAGCACTGCGTTGCCAACATGTACTTTTTGCCCATGGGTGCCGTGATGCACGCGTGCGGCTATGGTGCTGACGTCGCCGGCGCCGATGCGCTCAACGCTGCGGGCATTGCGTTTAACTTGTCCGCCGCCACGCTGGGCAACATCGTGGGCGGCGCGGTTCTGGTGGCGCTCGGCTACTGGTTTATCTACGCCAAGAAGTCCGAGGCGTAAGGTACCGTCTGTTTGACGTCGGGCCTCCCGCGGGGCGTTGCCGTGCGGGAGGCTTTTTTGGTCTGGGCTCGTTGCTGGGCTGTTGACCTGTTGTGTTTGGCTGGTGAAAGGGGTAATCGAGATGGCATCTGCTGTGGAGCGTGACGGTCGCGCCGTGGTGACCACATGCGGGGGATGCTATGCCGATTGCGCCTTTGCGGCACGCGTTGAGGACGGTCGCGTGGTGGCCGAGTTGCCGGTGCCGGGGCATCCGTGCGCGGCGCGTGCCCTGTGCGCCCGCGGGCGCCATCGCCTGGCAATGCCGTTTGACGAGCGCGATCGCATTGTGCACCCCATGCGCCGACGAGCTGATGGCTCGGGGTTCGATGCGATTTCGTGGGACGAAGCGTTTGCCCAGATTGCCGAGCGTCTTTTGGGGATTGTTGACGAACGTGGCCCCCGTGCGCTGGGCATGACGCTCGGCGTGCCCTCGTTCGGCCGCTACTGGGCATATCGCCTTATGCATGCGCTGGGCTCGCCCAACGTGTATGGTGCCGACGGTGCCTGCGAGGTAAGCCGTCTCACCGGCTGGGAGCACAGCCTGGGTTACAGCCCCGCCTCCGACCTGGCACATACCGATTGTATCATGTATCTGGGGCGTTCCATCGTCGATTCGTCGACGATGGGGGCTGTTGATGCGCTCAACGATGCCCGTCGCCGTGGGGCGAAGATTTTCGTGGTCGACCCCCGGCGCAGCGGCTCGGCCGCGCTTGCCGACCGCTGGCTGCGCGTGCGGCCGGGCTGCGACCTGGCCTTGCTGCTGGGTATCGCACATGTGTTGATTGCCGAGGACCTGTACGATCACGAGTTTGTTGCCCGCTATACCACAGGCTTTGACGAGCTGGCGCAGGCGGCCCTTGCTTGGACGCCCGAGTGGGCCGAGTCGATGTGCGACGTGCCAGCCGCAGAGATTGTCGCCACGGCGCGCGATCTCGCTGCCGCCGCGCCTGCCGCTGTGGTGGATGCGGGCTTTCATGGTGGCATCGGTATCGCGTATGCCAATAGCACCCAGACCGCGCGCGCTATCTGCTTGGTCGATGTGCTGCTGGGCTGCATCGGACATGTAGGTGGTGCACTCAACCCTCCGACGCCGCTTGTATTGGGCGACCTTGATCCCATGCGCTTTGCGACGTCGCCGGTGCCGCGTGGTCCCAAGTTGGGGTCCGAGCGCTATCCGCTCGTCGATCCCGAGCGCGGTCTGTGCACGACCATCGGCCAGTCGATTCTTGCCGGCGATTTGCGTGGGCTCATCGTCTATGCCAGTAACCCCGGTGCGGGCTATGGCAATGCGCAGGCTTGGTTGGGCATCTTGCAGCAGCTCGACTTGCTCGTGACGATTGATATTCGCTGGTCCGAGACGGCGCGCGCTTCCGACTTCGTGCTGCCCGATGTGACATATTTGGAGGCTGACCGCGGCGTGGGTACAGTCGTGGGCCGCAACGACGCGTGCGTGTTCTACCGCAACGCCGTGCTGCCGGTCTTGCATGACGACACGCGACCGGGGCGGGAGATCTTTGCCGGGTTGGCTGCTGCCTGCGGCGTGGACGAGTACTTCGACTTTTCGCCGGACGACCTTGCGGCGGCCCAGGTGGCGCCCTTTGGGATCGATCTGGACGAGCTCAAGGAGCGCGGTTGGGCCGATACGGGCGTGGCGCTGCCGTCGCGTACGGGCGAGCCTGTGATCCCCTTGAACGACGGCAGGATCGCGCTGGCAAGCGACGTATGGGAGCGAGCCGGCATGGGTCGTGTGGCCAACTGGATCGCGCCGATGGTGGAGCCTGGCCCGGGGATGTTTCGCCTCATTAGCGGCAACCGTCCCTTTGAGTCGCATACCTCGCGAAGGCTTGCAGCCCAAGGTGCCGCCGAGGCTGGGTCGGACCTGGATGCCGTGCAGATGAATGCCGATGCTGCTGCGCACATGGGCATCGCCGACGGCGAGATCGTCGAACTCGTGAGCGACATGGGCCGCGACCGCGTGCGCGTGGAGACGACGCCCTATCTGCATCCGGCGTGCATCTTCACCTCGGCCGCTCCCGGCGGGCGTTCGTTTGGCGCCGATGCCGGTGGCGCTCAAGCCTTGGGCGTGGGCCCGCTCGACCATACGCCGTTGCGTTGGGACCCGTTGACGGGCGCTGCGCTCACCCAGGAAAACGCCGTTCGCGTGGAAAAGATCACGGAGCACGTGGATAATAACGACTGATTGATTCAGCAGATTGATTCGGCTGGTTTTTGATGAACGACCGACTGATCTGCCCTTGGTTTTGAAAGGCTGCACATGAGCGATAGCCAGAACATGTCCGATGAGGTGCGCGCCCGCCTGCGCGCCATTCCCTCCGTCAACGAGCTGCTCGCAGAGTGGCCGGTTGTGAAGGCGGCGGGGGAGACCTGCGACGCGGTGGTGCATGCCGCCGTCACGGCCGAGCTCGACGAGGAGCGCGCCGCCATTCGTGCCGGCGCCGCCCCGCGTTCCAAGTGCGAGCTGGCCTCGGCCATCGAGTGGCGTGCGCATCGCTCCGCGCTGCCGAGCCTGCGTCCCGCCGTCAACGCCACGGGTGTGGTTATCCATACCAACTTGGGTCGCGCTCCGCTCGCGGAATCAGCTGCCAAGGCCGTGGCCGAGGTCGCGCGCGGCTACAGCACGCTCGAGTACAGTGTGGACACCTGTTCGCGCGGGTCGCGCAAGGAGCACGCCGCGCAACTGATCCGCTCGCTCACCGGTGCCGAGGACGCGCTTGTGGTCAACAACAACGCCGCCGCGGTGCTGCTGGTGCTGGCGACCCATGCCGCGGGCAAAGAGGTTATCGTCAGCCGCGGCGAGCTTGTCGAGATCGGCGGCAGCTTCCGTATCCCCGATGTCATGGAGGCCTCGGGTGCCAAGCTCGTCGAGGTCGGGGCCACCAACCGCACGCATTTGAGCGACTACGAGCGCGCCATTACGCCCGATACGGCCATGATCCTCAAGGTCCATCCTTCCAACTATCGCATCGAGGGCTTTCACGAGGAGGTGGGCTCTCGGGAGCTTGCCGCCCTGGCCCACAAGCATGGTCTGCTGTTCTACGAGGACCAGGGGTCGGGCGCGCTGTTGCCTGACGACATCCTGGTTCGCGGCGGCGAAGAAACCACGCCGGCTTCGGTTTCGGCAGGGCTCGATCTGGTGTCGTGCTCGGGCGATAAACTGCTCGGTGCCGCACAGGCGGGCATTATCATGGGCCGCCGCGATCTGGTCCAGGCCTGTGGGTCGCATCCGCTCATGCGCGCCCTGCGCCCGGGCAAGTTGGCGCTCACGGCGCTCGAGGCCACGCTGCGTATCTACATGGATGGCGCCGATGTCGCCCATCGCGATATTCCGGTGCTCAGCATGCTCACGCTTCCGCAGGCTCATCTGGAGCGTCGCGCACGCAAGTTGCGCGATCTGATGGTCGCGGGCCTCGATAAGGCTGGTTGCCCTTGTGCCGTTCAGGTGGAGATCGTCGAGGAGTCGTCGACTCCCGGCGGCGGCTCGCTGCCCACCGTGGAGCTGTCCACGATGTGCGTTGCCGTGCGTCTCGTTGATGAGCGTCTTTCCGTTGACGCGCTCAAGCGCTCGCTCGTCCAGGATTTCGACACGCCGGTCGTCACGCGCGCCTCGCACGATCTCGTTCTGTTTGACGTGCGTACGCTCGTGGGCGACCGCGATATCGAGACGGCGGCAACGACGTTCGTCGCGTGCGTTAAGAAGGCGATTGCTCGATGAGTGAGGTTAAAGCGCTGGTGGAGTGTCCCGTTATCGTTGGCACGGCGGGCCACGTCGACCACGGTAAGTCGGCACTGATCGAGGCACTGACCGGCAAGAATCCCGACCGCCTGGAGGTTGAGCGCCGTCGCGGTATGACCGTGGAGCTGGGCTTTGGCGAGCTGGCGCTGCCGAGCGGCAAGATCGTTGGCCTGGTCGACGTGCCGGGCCACGCGCATTACTTGCGCGCCATGGTGCAGGGCGCCACGGGTATCGACGTGGGCGTGCTGGTGGTTTCGGCCGTCGAGGGCGTAATGCCGCAGACCCGCGAGCACGTGCATGTGCTGGAGCTGTTGGGCGTTACGCATATGGTGGTCGCGCTGACGATGTGCGACCTGGCCGACGCCGAGATGACCGAGCTTGCCGAGCTCGATGTCGATGACTTTTTGTCGGGTACCGTGTTTGCGGGCGCGCCGATCGTGCCCGTGTCGTCCAAGACGGGCGAGGGGATCGACGGGCTGCTTGCGGTGCTCGACGAGCAGGTGGGTGTTTGCTGGGATGCCTGTCGCGACCGTGCCGAGCGGAGCGATGCCGCGCCTCGCCTGCCGATTGACCGCTGCTTTACGATTAAGGGCGTCGGCACCGTCGTGACGGGAACGCTGCACGATGCGCCGGTTGCGGTGGGCGACGAGCTGATGGCTTTGCCGTCGCGTACGGTCTGTCGTGTGCGCGGGATTCAGGTGCATGGCGATACGCCGCGCGCGCTGCCTGGGCAACGCGTGGCGCTCAACCTGGTTGGTGACGGTGTCGCGGCACTTGACCGCGGCGAGATGCTGGGCGTGGCAGACCGTTTTGGTCAGACGTTACGCTTTATGATGACGTTCACCTACCTGGGTCGCGAGGGTGCCAAGCCGCGCGTGCTCGAGTCGGGCGCGCGTGTGCACGTGATGGCGGGTACGGCCGAGGTTGTCGGCCGCATCATGCTTTTGGAGGGCGAGGCCCCCATGGCGGTGGGCGAGACCCGTACCGTGCAGGTGCGCTTGGAGGAGCCGTTGCCGCTGCGAGCCGGAGACCATGCTGTGGTGCTGTCGTATTCGCCCGTTATGCTCATTGGCGGCGGGCGTGTGCTGCTTTCGCGTTGCCGTCGTTCGCGCGAGCTTGCCGAAGGAGGGCGTGCGCTGTATGTGGCGCTTGAGGCCGGCGATATCGCGGGCGGTGTGGGCGCTTGGCTGGCGCTACAGACGCTGCCGGTTACGACGGCTGATGTTGCCGAGGCTTTGGATCTTGGTGTCGGCGAGGCCGATGCCGCACTGCGCGGATTGGTGGCGCAGGGCTCCGTTCGCAAGCTTGCCGCGGGCGATGCAGGCCTCTTGGCGGACGCCGTGGTGCTCGACGCTGCGATGGATTCACTGGCGGCGACCCTGTCAGCCATGCACGCGGCGGCCCCCAAGGAAACGGGCTTTACGCCCGGCGCCGTTGCCCATGCAGCGTGGCCTGCCGCTGATGAAGGCGTTGCCGCGGCTCTGATTGCCGAGGGCTGCTCGCGTGGCGTGTGCGCCGCCGAGGGCGCCGAGGTATTCGATCCTCATTCGGCCGCCGCGGCGGCACGCGTGGTGCGAGAGGCTTGCGAGCGCATCGTCGCGCTGCTTGACGAGGCTGGCCTGGATGCACCGGCGCTTCCCGAGGTGGGCGAACAGCTGCAGCTCGGTCGCGACACCATGACGCGTGCCCTGCGCGAGCTTTCGCTCAATCGCTCGATCGTTAAGGTCGAGCGCGACGTTGCCCTGTCTGCTACCGCCGAGGCCCATGCGCGTGAGCTCGTCGCCGCTGCCATTGAGGCAGCCGGCGGCGCAGCCACCACGAGCGTGCTGCGCGAGGCCCTGGGTGTGTCGCGCAAACGTGCAATCAGCATCTTGGAGCACCTAGATGCCGTGCGCTTTACGGTGCTCGACAAGGAGGCCGGCGGCCTGAGGTCCCTGCGCTAGATCGGCTGCTCGGTTTGGTAAAATACCGCCGCACTTGGGAACGGATGGGCTCCGGTGGGCTCCGCGGTCCTCAAAACCGTTGCGAGGCGTGCAAAACGTCTTGGATGTGTTCGATTCACATACGTTCCCGCCATATGCTACCAGCGCTTTTGTGCTCGCGGTCTTGCTGCGTGCCGCAAAGGCGCTGTTTTGTTTTTGCACGAGCTTTTCGTAGCGCTGCTATTTCGGTGGTTGTATTTAGCTTCGTGCACCGGGTTTCGAGCATGCCGATGGAGGTGTTTTGCCGTATGACTACCGTAAGACGTGCCGATCTTTCTTGTGTCGTCCAAGCGGGTGGGCTGTCCTCGCGCATGGGCTGTGATAAGGCGCGCATGGCGTTTTGCGGCGAGCCGCTCATCGAACGCGTGCTGGGTCGGCTGGCGCCAGTTGCCGGCGAGTTGGTCGTGACGACTTCGCGTCCCAGCGAGCTTGTCTACCTTGAGGAGCGCGCGTTTGGCGGCCTGGTGCCGCGAATAGTGTCGGACCTTGAGGGGCCGGCGGGCGCCATGCGCGGCATCGCGAGTTCGCTGACTGCGGCCCGGCTGCCTCTCGTTGCTATCGTCGCCTGTGATATGCCGTTTGTCTCTTCGGAGCTTATCGGTGCCCTTGCTGGCTGTGTCGAGGCCGAGGCGCTCGACGTGTGCGTGCCGCGCGAGGAGCGGGGGATTGAGCCGCTTTGCGCCGTCTGGCGCCGTGACGCGTGTGCGCCGGTTGCCCAAGAGCTGCTCGCCGGTGACCGTCAGCGAATCCGCTGCCTGATCGACCGGGTGAACGCCGGGTACTTGGACGAGCCTCAGATTGTCGCGGTCGCCGGCTCGACGCTCTGCTTCGAAAACGTCAATACGCCCGAGGAGTTTGCGGCGGCCGAGTTGCTCGCCTAGACGATTGGAGTTGCCATGTCTCACGATATTTGTCCCGACACGGGAGAACCTTGCACTTGCGACGGGTCCGAACCCTGTACCTGCGGTTGCGGTGGCTGTGGACATACTGCGGAAGAGGAAGCGGCCGCCGCGGCGTATCGCGATGCACACCGCGAAGGCCCGTCCGGTGATGCTCTCGACCATGAACGCAAGATCATCGTTTCGTTCGACAGCACCTTCGATGTGATGGAATGCGAGCAGCTGTGCCTTGCCGCCGGTGTGCCCGGGCGCATCATGCCGCTGCCCGGCTCCATCACCGCCGGCTGTGGGCTGTGCTGGGCCATGCCGTTCTCGGGCGATGCTCTCGCCGCCTTCCGCGCTGCCACCGAAGGCCGCATAACCCCTGCCGACTACCATCAGCTCGTCCTCTAACCACCAACATCACCACAAAGGTGCCTGTCCCCAATGTGGTGGCTTGGAACACGTGGACGAAACAGGTTTGAAACACGGGTTTTGCATGTCAGGCACTCAAAAACGCTTCTACCTGCATCGTAATCAAAACGAAACATCTGCTCGTCGGCTTATGCGAAACTTTGCTGCAACAGTGCGATATTATCCATACACGATAACGTTCGCGGCGCATGGGGTGCCGCGACCAACATTTTCGTTTCCCATCATTGGAGGAAGCATGAGCTACACGCAGAAAGTTCTCGAAGAGCTCAAGGCCCGCTATCCCGAGCAGCCTGAGTTCATCCAGGCCGCGACCGAGATCCTCGGCACCATCCAGCCGGCGCTCGACGCCCACCCCGAGTACGAGGAGGCCGCCCTGCTGGAGCGCCTCGTCGAGCCCGAGCGCATCGTCATGTTCCGTGTCCCCTGGGTCGACGACCAGGGCAAGGTTCAGGTCAACCGCGGCTATCGCGTCGAGTTCAACTCTGCCATTGGACCCTACAAGGGCGGCCTGCGCTTTAACCCGACGGTCACCCTGGGTATGCTCAAGTTCCTGGGCCTGGAGCAGATCCTCAAGAACAGCCTGACCACCCTTCCTATGGGCGGCGGCAAGGGCGGTTCCGACTTTGACCCCAAGGGCAAGTCCAACAACGAGATTATGCATTTCTGCCAGTCCTTCATGACCGAGCTCTATCGCCACATCGGCCCCAACACCGACGTTCCCGCCGGCGACCTGGGCGTTGGCGGCCGCGAGGTTGCCTACCTGTTCGGTCAGTACAAGCGCCTGACCAACGAGTGGACCGGCGTCCTCACCGGCAAGGGCCTCTCCTTTGGCGGCTCGCTCGCCCGTACTGAGGCCACCGGCTACGGTTTGGTCTACTTTGTGGATGAGTACCTCAAGAGCCGCGGCGACTCCTTCGAGGGCAAGAACGTCGTCGTTCATGGCTCCGGCAACGTCGCCATCTACGCCGTCCAGAAGGTCTCCCAGCTCGGCGGCAAGGTGCTCGCCTGCTCCGATACTCACGGCTGGGTCGAGGATCCCGACGGCATCGATTACACCGTGCTCGAGCACATCTACAACAAGAAGCGCTCCGGCCACGACAAGGGCGTTACGCTCGCTATGTACGTTGACGAGAAGCCCAACGCCGTGTGGCACGAGGGCGACGGCCGTGGCGTTTGGCAGCTGCCCTGCGACATCGCGTTGCCCTGCGCTCGCGAGAACACGCTGCTGCTCGAGGACGCCCAGGCGCTCGTCGCCAACGGCTGCAAGGTGGTCGGCGAGGGCGCGAACATGCCCACGACCATCGAGGCCACGACTTACTTCCAGGAGAACGGCGTCGCCTTTATGCCCGGTAAGGCTGCCAACGCCGGCGGCGTGCTCGTGTCCGGCCTGGAGATGAGCCAGAACGCCGAGCACCTGTCCTGGACCTTCGAGGAGGTCGACGGCAAGCTCGAGCAGCTCATGCGCGGCATGTTCCACAACGTGGACGACACCGCCAAGGAGTACGGCGAGGAGGGCAATTTCGTCATGGGCGCAAACATCGCCGGCTTCCTGAAGGTCGCCGATGCCATGCTCGCCCAGGGCGTCTGCTAAATCTTCGCTCGATATAGCATGTGATGAGGCTCCCAGCCATTCCGGCTGGGAGCCTTTTCTATCCCGGAGGACTCCTCATAACTTGCGGTGATATACGGACTGTTTTGCGTTCCAGAACGACTAATCAGTCCGTATATCACCGCAAGTTGTGGATGGGTGGGTGGATTTTGTCCTAAAACGGTGTGCGGCCCCTCGTTTGGTACACTAAAAGGTACTGGACAAGTGAAGAGATGGGGGAGAACGTGCTCAAGTTCGGTACCTACGTCCGTGTTGGAAACGCGGCCGAAGCCTATGAGCTCTTACAGAAGAACCGCAACAACAAGATTGTGGGCGGTGGCATTTGGATGCGCCTGGGTTCGCGTCGCGTGGCGACGGCGATTGACCTTTCGGCCTGCGGACTCGACCAGATCGAGGAGACCGAGACCGAGTTTCGCATCGGTGCCATGTGCACCCTGCGCCAGCTCGAGCGCCATGCCGGGCTCAACGCGCTTGTCAACCATGTCTTTGAGTTCGCCGTCCACGACATCGTGGGCGTGCAGCTGCGCAACACCGCCACGGTGGGCGGCAGCATCTACGGCCGCTTTGGCTTCTCGGACGTTCTCTCCGCCTTCCTCGCGCTCGATTCCTATGTTGAGCTGACGGGCGCCGGCCGCGTTCCGCTCGCGGAGTTCGTGGATATGGGCTATGTGCGCGACGTGATCGAGCACGTCGTGGTCGTCAAGCACGATTACCGTGCGAGCTACGAGGCCGTGCGCAAGGCCGCGACCGACTTCCCCTCCTTAAACGTCACCGCCGCCTGGTGGGACAACAGCTGGCATGTCACCGTGGGTGCCCGCCCGCTGCGTGCGACCCTGCTGCAGGGTGAGGCATGTGGCCTGGTGAGCGAGCAGCCTTCCGAGGATGAGCTGCGCGCCCTGGCTGCATCCGTGCGTGCCCTGAGCTACGGCACCAACCTGTGGGGCTCGGCCGACTACCGCCGCCGCATCTCGGCCCCGCTCGCCATCCAGGCCGTGCGCCGCGCCGCCGGTATCGAGCTTTCGGCCGCGCTTGCCCGCGAGCTCGATACCGTGCAGATCCCTAAGTTCGCCACGGACGAGTATTCCTGCCGCCGCGTGCCCGGCGTCGATTCTAGCGAGGTGCGCTAATGGCTGCCAAACTCATCGATCTTTCCTTTACGCTCAACGGCCGTAAGGTCAAGGTTCAGATTGCCCCCGATACCATGCTCTTTGCGCTGCTGCGCGAGCAGGGCTGCGCGTCGGTGCGCTGCGCCTGCGAGACTACCAACTGCGGCCTGTGCACGGTGTGGCTCGACGGCGACCCGGTGCTGAGCTGCTCGGTTCCCGCCGCTCGCGTCGAGGGCCATACCATTACCACGCTCGAGGGCCTCAAGGCCGAGTCCGAGGCGCTCGCCCGTGCGATGGCTGCCGAAGGCGCCGAGCAGTGCGGTTTTTGCGCCCCCGGCCTCATCATGAACGTGCTGGCGCTTGCCCGCGCCGCCAAGGAGGACCCGAGCCTCGTCGCCACGCGCGAGGAACTCTCGCGCCAGCTCGCCGGCAACCTCTGCCGTTGCAGCGGTTACGAGAGCCAGCTGCGCGCCATCGTGCGCTTCCTCAATGAGTCTGGCGTGCAGGTTGGCTTTGAGATGCCCGAGCTGCCCGTCAACGAGACGAGCTCCGACGGTGTCGCGTACAAGCAGATCACCAAGAAGCAGCCCAAGAAGGACTCGAAGGCCCTGCTCGAGGGTCGTCCCGTCTACACCGGCGATATGGTGCCCGCCGGTGCGCTCATTGTCAAACTCAAGCGCAGCCCGTATGCCCGCGCCAAGATCCGCTCCATCGATACGTCGCGCGCCCTGAAGGTGCCCGGCGTCGTGGGTGTCTACACCTACGAGGACGTGCCCCAGCGGCGCTTTACCATTGCCGGCCAGAGCTATCCGCAGCCGAGTCCCTACGACCGCCTGATTCTCGAGAACCTCGTCCGTTACCAAAACGAGGAGGTGGCGATCGTCGCCGCCGAGACTGAGGAGGCCGCCGACAAGGCGCTCAAGCTCATCAAGGTCGACTACGAGGTTCTCGAGCCCCTGCTCGACTTTACCCAGGCGCTCGATAACGACATCGTGGTCCACCCCGAGGGCGACGTAACCTTTATGTTCCCGCAGGGCGGCGACGTTGCTCGTAACCTGGTGTGCAGCGGTACCAGCGATTTTGGCGACTTGGACGAGGCCTTCGCCCAGAGCGACATCGTCTTTGAGCGCACCTACACCAGCCAGGCCACGCAGACCGCGCCCATGGAGACCTTCCGAGCCTTCGCGACGACCGACGCGTTTGGGCGCATCTCGGTGACCACCTCCACGCAGGTGCCCTTCCATGTGCGCCGCATGGTCGCGCAGTCGCTCGACATTCCGCAGTCGCAGGTGCAGGTCATTAAACCGCGCATCGGCGGCGGCTTTGGCTCCAAGCAGACGGGTTGCTGCGAGATCTTCGTGGCGTTCGTGACCCAGCAGACCGGCCGTCCGAGCTACTGCTGCTACACCCGCGAGGAGACCATCACCGCCGGCAACTCGCGCCACCAGATGCAGATGACCGTTAAGCTGGGCGCTATGAACGACGGCACCATCACGGCCATCGATCTGCACACGCTGTCCAACGCCGGCGCGTACGGCGAGCACGCCACCACGACGATTGGCCTTTCGGGCCACAAGAGCCTGCCCATCTACAACCACGTGAAGGCGAGCCGCTTTAGCTGGGACGCCGTCTACACCAACACCAACCGCGGCGGCGCTTATCGCGGCTACGGTGCCACCCAGGGCCAGTTTGCCGTGGAGAGCGCTGTCAACGAACTCGCCGACATGCTGCACATGGACCCCGCCGACCTGCGCCTTAAGAACATCGTGCACGAGGGCGAGATCATGCCGCAGTACTACAACGAGAAGCTCAACGCCTGCGCGCTCGACCGCTGCCTGCTGCGCGCGATGGACATGATCGGCTGGCGCGACAAGCCGCTGGCCGTGGACCTGGGCGACCGCGTGCGCGCCCTGGGCTGCGCGCTTACCATGCAGGGCTCGGGCATCTCCAACGTGGATATCGCCGGCATCGACATGCGCCTGGAAGAGGACGGCTTCATTACCATTGGCACCGGCGCCACCGATAACGGCATGGGCGTCGACACGATCCTGGCGCAGATTGCCGCCGAGGAGCTGGGCGTGGAGAGTTCAATGGTCGTGGTACGCGGCGTGGACACCGACGTGTCGCCGTTCGATGCCGGCTCGTACGCGAGCTCGGGTACGTACGTGACGGGCCTTGCCGCCAAGAACGCCGCGACCGAGCTGCGTGAGAAGATCTGCGCCAAGGCCGCCCAGATGTGGGACGTGGACGCCGCCGACGTGGTCTTTGATGGCCAGTACGTGCGCCTGTCCGACGAGCGTGCCGCGCGTGAGCAGAACCGCTACCTCACGCTGCGCGACTTTGCCAACCTGTGCGTCAAGAACATCGCAGGCGGCGACGCGCTCACCTCGCATGCCTCTGCCTGCCTGCCCGTTTCGCCCCCGCCGTTTATGGCCGGCATTGCCGAGGTCGAGGTCGACAAGGCCACCGGCAAGGTGACTGTGGTGGACTACGCGGCGGCTGTGGACTGCGGCACCGTGATCAACGAGGCGCTCGCGCGCGTCCAAGCCGAGGGCGGCATTGCCCAGGGTATTGGCCACGCGCTCTACGAGATCGTCGAGCACGACGACCGCGGTCGCCTGCGCACCGGCAACTTTATGAGCTACAAGCTGCCCACGCGCCTGGATATCGGCAGCATTCGCGTGGCCTTTGAGCCGAGCTACGAGCCGACGGGCCCGTTTGGTGCCAAGTCGATCGGCGAGGTCGTCATCAACACGCCGCTCGCCGCCGTGGCCTCGGCCGTGGCACACGCCACCGGCCATCAGGTACGCTCGCTGCCCATCACGCCCGAGAAGGCCCTGCTGGGGGAGTAGCGGGTCGGCGAACAAGTCGTAATGGGCGGGGCGGGGCAACTCGCCCCGCCTTTCGCACTCGTGGTGAGGTCGTGAGCCTGTAAAACGTGTGCGTGCGCTTGTCGTTCGTATCTGCTATCATTCCTAGTCTGTGCGCTCATGCGGGCGTGGCGGAATTGGTAGACGCGCCAGATTTAGGTTCTGGTGGGATTCCCGTGAAGGTTCGAGTCCTTTCGCCCGCACCAACGCATCTGCGTCGGCTTCGGCCGTCGCGACTCTTTGTTGCATATAGGTACCAGCACCTCAGATAAGCTGGGCAGTATGAGGAGGAACGTGTTGAACATCACCGCTTCTGACGTCAAGGACGCCAAGCTCACCGCTACGGTCACCATCCCGGCCGCCGACGTCGACGCCGCGATCAAGAAGGCCTACAAGGACACCGCCAAGAAGTACCGCTTCCCGGGCTTCCGCGCCGGTAAGGCCCCCCGTCCGGTCATCGACTCTGCTCTTGGCGCCGAGGCAACCCTCGCTCAGGCCACCAACGACCTGATCGCCGCCAACGAGCCCGCCGTCCTCAACGAGCTGGACATCGTCCCCACCAAGAGCGGTGACTACAAGGAGCTCGACCTCGCCAAGGATCACGAGGACTACACCTACACCGTCGAGTTCTCCCTGCGTCCTGCCGCCGAGCTCTCCTCCTTCGACGCCGTCGAGATCGAGATGCCCCCTGCGGAGGTCACCGAGTCCGAGATCAACAACCAGGTCGAGATGCTCCTCAACTACCGTGCCACCTTCGAGGACGTCGAGGGTCGCGCCGTCGAGGCCGAGGACTACGTCACCGTCGACCTCAAGGCTGTCGAGAACGCCGACAACTTCGCCGCCGAGGGCCGCATGCTCATCGCCGGTAGCGACAGCAACCCCAAGGAGTTCAACGAGGCCCTGATCGGCGCTAACGTTGACGACGTCAAGACCGTCACCTGGACCGACGAGGTCGAGGAGGGCGAGGAGGCCGAGACCCACACCGTCGAGGTCACCGTCAAGGGCATCAAGGTCCGCAACACCCCCGAGCTCACCGACGAGCTCGTCAAGTCCGACTTTGGCTTCGACAGCATCGACGCTATGCGCGACGCCATCAAGATCGAGATCGAGCAGGACAAGGCTTCCCGCCTCCCGGCCGAGAAGGAGAACCGTTGCGTCTCCGCTCTCGCCGAGCGCCTGCAGCTCGAGGAGATGGACGCCGACTACGAGCAGTCCGTCTTTGAGGAGCTTGGCCAGAACTTCCTGTCCAACCTCGCTGCCCGCGGCATGACGCTGGACACCTGGCTGCCCGCTTCCGGCCTGACCATGGAGCAGTTCATCGGCGACCTGCACAAGCAGGCCAACGACGTTGCCCGTGAGTCCCTGGCTCTCGACGCCCTCGCCCGCGAGCTCAAGATCGAGGTCACCGAGGACGACATCAACGCCGAGTTCGAGAAGGCCGGCGTCAAGGACGTCGAGGCTTCCAAGGCCGAGTTCATCGCCGATGGCCGCATGCCTGCCGTCCGCGAGTCCATCCGTCGCTCCAAGGCCGTCGATCACCTGGTCGAGAACGCCAAGGTGACCGAGGTCGACGAGACCGCCAAGGACGCCGAGTAATTCTCGCCACCTTTTCCGCGAGCGCATGGATGCGCCCGTGATGGGGTAAAGTTATAAGCCGGTTATCCGGTTGCTTCGTACGGTGCCAGCCAATGCATAGCATGCGGGCACCGTACGTTTGTCTAGAACCACTATTGGTCCGTAAGAGAAATGGAGATGCGTATGATCGCTAAGTTCGATTCCGCCCTCGTGCCATACGTTATCGAGCAGACGCCGCGCGGCGAGCGCAGCTACGATATCTATTCGCGCCTGCTCAACGACCGCATCATCTTCTTGGGCGAGGAGATCAACTCCGTCAGCGCCAACCTGGTCGTTGCCCAGCTGCTGCATCTTGAGAGCCAGGATGCCGAGAAGGATATCTCGCTCTACATCAATTCGCCCGGCGGCGAGGTCTACTCCGGTCTGGCGATTCTGGACACCATGAACTTCATTAAGCCGCAGGTCTCCACCATCTGCGTGGGCATGGCCGCGTCCATGGCCGCCGTGCTGCTTTCGGCCGGCGCCAAGGGCAAGCGCTTCTGCCTGCCGCACTCCAAGGTCATGATTCACCAGCCCAGCGGCGGTGCCCAGGGTCAGCAGACCGAGATCGAGATCGTGGCCGAGGAGATCAAGAAGACCCGTCGCGAGCTCAACCAGATCCTGTCCGACGCCTCGGGCCAGCCCATCGAGAAGGTCCAGGCCGATACCGAGCGCGACAACTACCTGACCGCTGCCGAGGCCCTCGACTACGGCCTGATCGACCGTATCGTCACCTCGCGCGACCTTGCCGCGAAGGACGCCTAGGATGGCCGGTAACATGCAGGATAACTTTGACGAGAACGGCAACCCCATCCGCTGCTCCTTCTGCGGAAAAGAGCAGGGCCAGGTCCGTCGTCTCGTAAAGGGCCCGACCAACATCTTTATCTGCGACGAGTGCGTCGCCGCCTGCTCCGAGATCCTTGAGGAGTCGCTGGCTTCGGACTTTATGGACGCTGCCCGCAACGGCAAGCTGCCGGGCTTCCTCAACGACCACGGCCAGGCTGCATCCCAGCCCGCCGCGGACCCCGAGACCGAGGGTTTTGAGCTCGAGGACGATCGCCAGGTCATCACGCACGTGCCGACGCCGCACGAGATCTATGACGAGCTTTCGGCCTATGTTATGGGTCAGGAGGACGCCAAGCGCGCCATGTCGGTGGCCGTGTACAACCACTATCGCCGCGTGATTGAGGGCGGCGCTGCGGTGTCTGCCTTTGATGACGACATGGGCTCGCAGTTCGATGACGATATGGACGAGGTAGAGCTCGCCAAGTCCAACATCCTGCTGCTCGGTCCCACCGGTACCGGTAAGACCCTGCTGGCCCAGACGCTCGCGCGCATTCTTGAGGTGCCGTTTGCTATCGCCGATGCCACCGCGCTCACCGAGGCCGGCTATGTGGGCGAGGACGTGGAGAACATCCTACTCAAGCTCATTAATGCTGCCGATGGCGACATTGAGCGCGCACAGGTTGGCATCATCTACGTTGACGAGATCGACAAGATTGCCCGCAAGGCTGAGAACCTCTCCATTACCCGCGATGTTTCGGGCGAGGGTGTTCAGCAGGCGCTGCTTAAGATTCTTGAGGGCACGGTGGCCAGCGTTCCGCCCACCGGCGGCCGCAAGCATCCCCAGCAGGAGCTGCTGCAGATCGACACGACCAACATCCTGTTCATCTGCGGCGGTGCCTTTGTGGGTCTGGACAAGATCATCGCCGACCGCGTGGGCAACAAGGGCGTTGGCTTTAACTCCGAGATCGCCGGCCCCACCTCGGTCGACGAGAACGACCTGCTGCGCCAGGTGCTCCCGCAGGATCTTAATGCCTTTGGCATGATTCCCGAGTTCGTGGGCCGTACGCCCGTCGTCACCCAGACGCAGGCGCTCGACGAGGACGATCTGGTGTCGATCCTGACCGAGCCCAAGAACGCCGTGGTGCGTCAGTACCGCAAGATGTTCCAGCTCGAGGACGTCGAGCTTGAGTTTGAGGACGCGGCCCTGCACGAGATCGCCCGCATGGCGCTTGCTCGCAAGACCGGCGCCCGCGGCCTGCGCGCCATCTGCGAAGACGTGCTTCAGCAGACGATGTTCGACCTTCCCAGCGAGGAGGGCGTCGCTAAGGTCGTCGTAACCGAAGCGGCGGTTAAGGGCGAAGAACAGCCCCAACGCATCTACGGGTAAACCAGCCAAAAACGTGCTTGCAAATAGCCTCCGACCATCCGCGGTCGGAGGCTATTTTATATATACGCAATAACCCCAACTACCTGTGTTATTCTGTGTGTTTGTTTAAGCCTCAGCGAAGTCATATCAGACTGAAGTAATCGATACCTAAGGGGAGGAATGCAGACCCTAGCGGGCCTACATTCCTCCCCGGCGGGACAGGGAGAGATATATGGAAGAGATGCCCAAGAACTACGATCCGTCGACCAACGAGCCGGCGATCCTGCAGAAGTGGCTCGACGGCGGCTACTACAAGCGCCGTGAGGGCGTGGGCGACTGCACCGTCACCATTCCGCCTCCCAACGTGACTGGCAAGCTCCACATGGGCCATGCCACCGATGACTCCATCCAGGACGCCATCGTCCGTATGGCCCGCATGCGCGGCAAGTCCACGCGCTGGGTGCTGGGCACCGATCACGCCGGTATCGCCACGCAGACCAAGGTCGACAAGAAGCTCAAGAGCGAGGGTATCAGCCGCCTGGAGATCGGTCGCGACAAGTTTGTTGACGCCTGCTGGGACTGGACCCACGAGTACGGCGGCATCATCGTCGAGCAGATCAAGCGCATGGGCTGCTCCGTCGACTTCGACAACGAGCGCTTCACCATGGACGAGGATTACGCCCAGGCCGTGCGTAAGGTCTTCTGCGACTGGTACCACGACGGCCTGATCTACCGTGGCAAGCGTATCGTCAACTGGTGCCCCAACTGCACCACCGCCATCTCGGACGACGAGGCCGAGTATAAGGACGAGAAGGGCCACCTGTGGCACCTGCGCTACCCGCTGACCGAGCCGGTCAACGGCCAGGACTACATCGTCGTCGCCACCACGCGCCCCGAGACCATGCTCGGCGACACGGGCGTTGCCGTCTCCCCGAAGGACCCCGAGAAGGCCGCCTTTGTGGGTAAGACCGTCAAGCTCCCCATCGTCGACCGCGAGATCCCCATCTTTGAGGATTGGCATGTCGACGCCAACTTCGGTTCCGGCTTTGTCAAGGTTACCCCGGCCCACGACTCCAACGACTACGCCATGGGTCAGGCCCACGACCTGCCGCAGATCAACATCTTCGACGAGCACGCGGTGGTCGTCGAGGGCTATGGCGAGTTCACCGGCATGAACCGCGACGAGTGCCGCGAGGCGGTCATCAAGTGGTTCGAGGAGCACGACCTGCTCGACCACGTCGAAGAGCTCGACCACTCCGTCATGCACTGCTACCGTTGCGACTCCGCGCTGGAGCCGTGGCTGTCCGAGCAGTGGTTTGTGGCCGTCGACAAGCTCAAGGGGCCGGCACTCGACGCCGTTAACTCCGGCAAGGTCACCTTCCACCCCGCGCGCTGGACGCAGACCTACACCACCTGGATGGAGAACCTCAAGGACTGGTGCATCAGCCGCCAGCTGTGGTGGGGCCACCGCATCCCCGTGTTCTACTGCGAGGACTGCGGCTGGGAGGACGCCCTCACCGAGGACACTGACGTGTGCCCCAAGTGCGGCGGCCATCACGTGCATCAGGACGAGAACGTGCTGGACACCTGGTTCAGCTCGCAGCTGTGGACCTTTGCCACGCAGGGCTGGCCGCAAAAGCCGGAGCTGCTTGAGGGCCATCACCCCACGACGGCGCTCGTCACCGCGCGCGACATCATCGCGTTGTGGGTCGCCCGCATGGTCATGAGCTCGTTGTACTTCTTGGACGAGGTACCGTTTAAGGACGTCGTCATCTACCCGACGATCCTTGCCAAGGACGGCAGCCGCATGTCCAAGTCCAAGGGTAACGGCGTTGACCCCATGGACCTCATCGGTATGTACGGCGCCGACGCGATGCGCTATAACCTGCTCACGCTGTGCACCAACAACCAGGACGTCAAGTTTGACGCGAACATCGATAAGAAGACCAAGAAGCTTATCGACAGCCCGCGTACCGACCAGGCCAAGTCGTTTGTGACCAAGATCTGGAACGCCAGCCGCTTCCTGCTCATGAACATGGAGGGCTACACGCCCGGCGAGCCCGTCGTGGAGACGCCGGCCGACGCTTGGATGTTCAGCCGCCTGGCCAAGGCCGTGAAGATGGTCACCGAGGGTATCGAGCAGTACACCTTTGGCGACATGGCCCGCGGCGTGCAGCAGTTCTTCTGGAACGAGGTCTGCGACTGGTACGTCGAGGTCACCAAGGCCCGCCTGAAGGGCGAGGGCCGTCTGCAGGCTCAGCGCAACCTGATCTTTGTGCTCGACACCTCCATTCGCCTGATGCATCCGCTCATGCCGTTTGTCACCGAGGAGATCTGGGACAACATGCCGGCGAGCGTGCTCGACCTGGACGCCGAGGGCAACGTGAACCGCGCCGAGGCGCTCATGATCGCCAAGTGGCCCGAGCCCGCCGACTACGACAAGTATGTTGACGAGGACGCCGAGCGCGCGTTTGAGCTGTGCCGTACCGTCGTGTCTGCCGCTCGCGCCACGCGTTCGCGTTATCGCTTGAGCCCCAAGGCCGAGCTCGACGTGGTCGTGCGCGCCGGCGCCGAGGACATCGAGAAGCTCGAGAGCCTGCGTTCGACCATCGAGCCGCTGGCGAACACCGCTTCGCTGGTCATGGGTACCGACGTCGAGAAGCCGGCTGCGAGCATCGCCGTGGTCGATAGCGGTGTCGAGGTCTTTGTGGTGCTCGAGGGCAAGGTTGATCTTTCGGCCGAGAAGGCACGCCTGGAGAAGGAGATCGCCGCGGCCCAGAAGGAGCTTGCTGGCTGCGAGAAGACCCTTGCCAACGAGGGCTTTGTGGCCAAGGCCGCACCCGCGGTGGTCCAGAAGAAGAGGGACCGTGCAGCTGAGCTCAAGGAGATCCTGGCGGCTTTGACTGCTCAGGTTGCTGACTTCTCGTAAGGTTTACTCGGGGGCGCGTCCCGACGCTTTGCTCGCTACTGCGGACAGTCCTGCGCAAGACGGACAGCACATTAAGTGCTGTCCTTTGCGTGCGGAACTTGTATCGAGCAAAGCGTCGGGCCGCTCCTAGTGCGGTTACGTGGTTGTTTGCAACTGGTGGGTTAGGGCCACTTGGTCGTGGCCTTGATCTCGCTGCAAAGCGGTGTTTGGCTGATATTTTGAATGGGAGGGGCTCGTTGTTGATTCGGGCCTCTTTTTATGTTGAGGGGACTTTGGGTTATGGCTAAGCGTTCTGGGTCGTATTCTGTGCCGTTCTCGTTTGAGTTGCTTTCGTTTGATGAAGCTGTTGGGCTTGCTGCTGATACGGGGCGGATTTCTGGGGATGCTGGGCCTCTGCTTGAGACAGTTGTCGATATGCTTGATGAGCTGGGACGTCCGGACGAGTATTTCGATTGCATTCAGGTCGCCGGTACCAATGGCAAGACTTCGACTACGCGTTTTTCGGCTGCCATTCTTCATGGTGAGGGGCTCAAGACCGCGCTGTATACGTCGCCACAGCTGGTACGCTATCCCGAGCGCATGGAAGTCGATGGATGCGTCGTGAGCGATGAGGCATTCGCCCGTGGCGTTTCGGCCGCTGTTGAGGCGGGGCATCGAGTGAATGCCCGTCGTGTGGCGGCGGGGGAGCGCGCCTATACCATCACGCCGTTTGACCTTTTGACGGCTGCTGCACTTGTGGTGTTTGCCGAGGCTCGCGTGGATGTTGCCGTGCTTGAGGTTGGCATGGGCGGACGCTGGGATGCTACGAGTGCGACTGATCCCGTGGCCGTTGCCATTACGGGTATTGGGCTCGATCACACACGTATTTTGGGCGATACGCTCGAGGCCATTGCGGGGGAGAAGGCTGCGGTTATTAAGCCTGGGCGATTGGTTGTTTTGGGCGAGGGCACGCATGAGCCGAGCGTTCAGCGCGTAATGGATACGCGCTGCCGCGAGTGCGGTGTGGTGCCGCTGGTTGTGAGCCATTCCACGACCAAGGTACCGGCGCATGTAGGCGATACCGTGGAGTTTAGCTGTACTACGCCGCGTGCCATCTATACGTCGAGCATGGTCAAGCCGGCGTATCAGCCGCAGAATGCTGCGTGCGCGATTATGCTGTGCGAGGGCTATCTTGGCCGCGAGCTCGACCACGATGCGCTCGACGCTTCGCTTATGGGCTGCCCCACGCCGGGTCGCTTTGATGTGCTGGGAACCGATCCGCTCAAGCTGATCGACGCCTGCCATAACCCTCAGAGCTGCGAGAACTTTGTGAGCGCGCTGGACGAGATCGATCCGTGCGTGGAGAACCGCCCCACGCTGCTGTGTGCAGCGCTGGCCGATAAAGACGTGGCGGGTATCGTTGACGTTCTGGTTCCGGCGTTCCCCCACGCGGTCGTGACCCAGACCGATTCCGATCGCGCCCTGCCGGCAGAGGAGCTCGCTGCCCTGGTGGGTGCCGATAAGCTCGCGGGCGTATACCCGAGCGTGTCCGAGGCCCTCGCTGCCTTCGATGCCGCGGGCGAGCCCTTCGTAGCCGCCGGCACCATCACCCTAGCCGGCGAAGTAGCGGGGCTGCTCCGTTAACCCATCCCCTCATCAGTTGCGGTGAAATACGGACTGTTTTACAAGCCAGAAGCCTCAAACAGTCCGTATATCACCGCAACTCAAAAGCAGTCAATTTGGGACGGGGCTTTTTTAGCTGCCCTGTGCCCCGAGTTGACTCACTTGCCACGAAATGGGGCTATCTACTACGTTTTGGCGACTACCCTCGACCACACGGAAAATCGTGAAATCAAAACCGCAGGTAGACGGCTTACTCGTTTTTAAAAAAGACCCGCATGGTCGACCCATGCGGGTTAAACGTAGTAGATAGCCCGCTTTCGTGGCGAATCGTTGGCAGGATGCGGCAAAGGGACAGCCCCTTTGCCGCATTGCCTAGTCTAGGCGGACCGGATCGTGGGGGTAGGCGTTGAGGATCTCGACACCGTTCTCAGTGACCAGGGCAAGGTCCTCGATGCGGACGCCGGTGCGGTCGGGGAGGTAGATGCCCGGTTCGATGGAGAACGTCATGCCCGGCTCTACGACCTGCTCGTTGACGAGCGAGACGTCGCCCGGCTCGTGGTCCTGCAGGCCGATCGAGTGACCCAGGCGATGCGTAAAGTATTCGCCGTAGCCCGCGTCCTCAATCACGTCGCGCGCGGCACGGTCCAGGTCGCACATGCGCACGCCCGGTGCGATGAGCGCCTCGGCGGCCTCGTTGGCGCGGCGAACGATATCGTAGATGCGTACGGTCTCCTCGTCCGGCTCGCCCCAAAAGAACGTACGCGTCATGTCCGAGCAGTAGTTGCGATGGCGCCCGCCGATGTCGAACAGCACCACGTCGCCACGCTTGAGTACGGTGTCGTCGGGCTCGTGGTGCGGGTCGCCGGCGTTGGCGCCAAAGCTCACGATCGGCGGAAAGCTAAAGTCCTCGCAGCCGTGCTTGCGGTACAGGCCGAGCATTTGGTCGGCAATTTCGCGTTCCGTCACGCCTTCGTGGACGAGCTTGATCGCATCGGCCATCACGGCGTCGTTAGCGGCCGAGGACACGCGCATAAGCTCCTGCTCGGCGGCATCCTTGTAGGTGCGTGCGGCGGTGACGGCAAAGTCACCCAGGAAAAACTCGCTTGCGGCGTGGCGCTCCATGAGCGGCATCAAAAAGCCGGAACGCATGACGGTGTCGATGCCAAGCGGCTTGGCTGGGTCGATCTCACTCGCGATGGCGTCGGTCACGATATCGGTATCGGTGTGGTAGGCGACGCGGGCATTGTCGTACTCGGGCAGCTGATGTAGGGCGTTGACCATGATCACGGGCTCGCAATCGCGCGCGAGCAGCACGCCGCAAAAACGCTCGAGCATATCGGCATAAAAGCCGGTCAGGTAATAGATCGACCACGGGTCGTTTACGAGCAGCTGTGCGCCGGGGTGCTGAGCCTCGAGCGCATCGAGCACGCGTGCCACACGCTGGTCATCGACATGTGCCATGAAACATCCTTTCGCTAGGCTGCCACCATGGTATCCCAAGCCCGGCACATAGGGACGTTCCTTTTATGCCGTCACCTCGGGACATTCCTTTGCATCCCATGCGCACCCTCATAAGTTGCGGTGAAATACGGACTGTTTAGCGGCCTGAAGCCATAAAACAGTCCGTATTTCACCGCAACTGCGGAGGAGGACCGGGCGGATGGTGGAGTAGCTAAAAGAGCTCCGTCCCTAATTAGCTACTTGGGCTCGGTCGATGTTCATGCTGGCGACTAGGTCAATGTTGGTGCCGAGAAGATCTTCCAGCACGACGTCGCCCATGCG
Organism: uncultured Collinsella sp.; assembly: GCA_900544875.1. GTDB lineage: Bacteria > Actinomycetota > Coriobacteriia > Coriobacteriales > Coriobacteriaceae > Collinsella. Next base: position 82,963 of record UQWS01000006.1, read on the forward strand.
GATGGGGGCCTCGACGACCACGCCGCGGATGAGGTCCATGGCCTGGGCGTGGAGTTCTAGCGGGATGGCTTCGGCCGTGCGGACGGGGAGTAGGGCTTCGTCGCCGCCGGAGACGGCCACGGTCGTTGTGAGCACGCGCATGGGGCAGGTGAGCTCTTGATGTGCGAACGTATCGCCGCGCGGGCAGTTGTTACCGGTTACGGAGCGCACTTCCACCATGGTGCCATTGGCGTCGTGCTCCACCTCTACGGTCAGGAGGCACTCGGATGGGCAGGTGGTGCAGTTGAACTGCAGCGTCTCGGTCACATTCGTACTCATGAGCTATGCCTCCTCAACGGGATCGACGGACAGGACGATTTCGCTGGCACCCAGGTCGAGTGCGCGTTGAATCACCTTAGCCGGCAGCGGGAAGCTTTCCATGACGCTCGGTTTAAACGCGCGGACTTTGCCCGCAAACATTTCTTCGCCGTTGGCCAAGATGCGTACTCGAGCGGTATCGACCGGCCGGCGTACGCGGAAGTTGAGCTTGGTGAGCGCCACAGCCGTAATGCGTCCCGGCAGCGCGTAGCCCGCAATGCCGGCAGGGGAGACCGTGAGCTCGCAGCTCGTGTCCGCGACCGCGTTCGTTTCGGCTCCGTCACCCAGCGCGTACGCCGCTGCAGCTGCGCCAGCCCTCTCGGACTCGGTCGTTACGTTGTCCGCCAGGTCGTGCACGTGCAGCACGTTGCCGCAGGCAAAGATGCCCGGCACGACCGTCTGCAGGCTCTGGTCCACCACAGCGCCGCGCGTGCGAGGGTCAAGTTCAACGCCTGCGGCAACCGAAAGCTCGTTCTCGGGAATCAAGCCCACCGAAAGCAGCAGTGTGTCACACGGAACAGTGCGCTCGGTCCCCGGAATGGGCGCCAAGTGCTCGTCGACCTGGCTCACCTCGACGGCCTCCACGCGATCGCGCCCGATCACACGCGTCACCGTGGTGGACAGATGCAGCGGAATGCCAAAGTCGTCCAGGCAGTTCTTGACGTTGCGGCGCAGTCCGTTGGCGTAAGGCATGAGCTCGTACACGCCCTCGACCGAAATCCCCTCGAGCGTGCAGCGGCGCGCCATGATAAGCCCGATGTCGCCCGAGCCCAAAATGACGGCGCGCGAGCCGGGCTTGAGGTTTTCGATATTGATGTATCGTTGCGCCAGGCCGGCCGTAAACACGCCGGCGGGACGGCTGCCGGGAATCTTGATCTCGCTGCGCGTGCGCTCGCGACACCCCATGGCAAGAACGACGGTACGCCCGGTAAGCTGCAGCATGCTATCGCGGCACATGAGCGTGACGGTATGCCCCGCGGTGGTGCCCGAAACCGACATGCTCGCGCCCACACCTTCGCCTGAATCAATCCCAAGCACCATGCTGTTCAGGAACAGCGCAATGTCGGTCGCGCGCACCTGGTCGATAAAGCGCTGCGCGTATTCGGGACCGGTGAGCTCCTGTTTAAAGTGCGACAGGCCAAAGCCGGGGTGGATGCACTGGCGGAGGATGCCGCCCAGGTGCTGCTCGCGCTCCACGATGGCCACGCGTGCGCCTGCCTTATGCGCGGTCAGCGCGGCCGCCATGCCGACAGGTCCGCCGCCGATAACGACCACGTCGAAGGCTTGCGTCTGCACCGCCCCTGTAGCTCCGGTCTCCGCATGTCCGTCACGCATATCAAGCGTCGCCATCCTAGCGCACCCCCTTCAGCGGTCCCTCGACCAGCCAAGATCCGGCATCCTCCAACAGTACTTCGCTGGGGTCGCAGCCCAGCTCGCGGGCAAGGATCGCCACCACGCGGCTTTGACAGAAACCACTCTGGCACCGACCCATGCCGGCACGACAGCGGCGCTTGACGCCCTCGACCGAAACCGCGCTCGGTTGGCGTCGAATCGCGGCCACAATCTCGGCTTCGGGCACCGTCTCGCAGCGGCAGACAATCTGTCCCCACGCGGGATCGGACTCGATCAGCTCCTCCTTGCGCGCCAGCGGTGAGCGGTCAAAGTCGTCCGGCGCGCGGCGAATTGGGTTCCAGTCCGCCCGCTCGTGCAGTTCCACGCCCGCCTCACGCATCGCAAGCTCCATGCGCTCGGCAATGGCCGGCGCGCCCGCCACGCCCGGCGACTGAATGCCCGCCGCCTGGAAAAGCCCTGGCACCACGGCCGACTGCCCAATAAAGAAGTCGTTCGTACCCTTAATGACCGGACGCCCGCCGGCAAACGCGCGCATCACGCGGCGCGTGTCCAGGTCGGGCACCAGCTTGCGCGCGCCGGTCAGCAGCGCGTCCACATCGCTTGCATAGGTCTGCGTGTCGCCCGGCTCGCGCACGGCAGCCGTGGCGGTAATCACGGTGTTGCCGTGCACGGTGCCCGTGACGATAACGCCCTTAGATATCGGCGTCGGCACCGGGTAGAGCGGCATGAGCATGCGCGGTTCCTTGTCCAGCACCACGATGTTGCCCTGACGCCAGATCATCTGGAACTCTTCGGCACCCACCATATGCGAGATGTCGGCGGCGCCGTTGCCCGCGGCGTTGATCAGGTAGCGGCAGCGCACGTCTCCGGCGGGCGTCGCCAACGTAAAGCGCGCGTCGTCGCCCGAGCCCGCGACTTCAATCGCCTCCACGGGTGCGGAGCGCATAAACGTCACCCCGTTGGCCACGGCGTTCTCCAGTGCGGCGATGGCAACCTCAAACGGGTCGACAAACCCAGTCGATGGGCACCACAACGCGCACGTGGCCTGGGCACTGGCGCGCGGCTCTAATTCTTGGATGCGCTCGGGGCCGATAATCGACAGCTCGGGCACACCGTTGACATGGCCGTTGCTGCGCAGCTTTTCCAGATGCGCGCGGTCCTCGTCGTTAAAGCCCAACACCATCGACCCGGTGCGGCAGAACAGAAAGCCCAGCTCCTGCGCCCACGCACCGTACAACTCGCAGCCACGGGCGTTGACCTGCGCCTTTACGGTGCCCGGTGTCGGATCGTAGCCGGCGTGCACCAGGCCGCCATTGGCCTTCGACGCGCCCAGCGCAATATCGTTAGCCGCCTCGACCACGCAAATGGACAGGTCATAGCGCGCGAGCTGCCGCGCGATGGCGCATCCGGTGATGCCCGCGCCGACAATCGCGATATCAAACGTTTCTGCCACGGTGCCTCCTAGACAAGTTGACAGGCTGTCAATAAGACTATCCTACGGTCTGCGCGTCCCCAGAGCGGCGTCAATGCGGCGAACAGCCCCGCAACACCCGCCAACGGCAGACGAGGTGAGACCCGGTAACGTCGACAACCTCGTCTGCCGACAACTATGGAAACCGTTCGTCTCGATCTGTAACAGTTAGACGAGGATTTGGGTTCCAGATGTTACAGATCAAGACAAACCTTCCGGCGGATTTTGAATGTCTTGATCTGTAACAGTAAGAGGGGTTTTGGGGCCCAAGATGTTACAGATCGAGATTGAAGTCGGGGAGGGACCCCTGTGTCTCGATCTGTAACATCTAGACCCGGATTTCGCCTCCACCTGTTACAGATTGAGATGTTTGTGTCCGCGCCAGCCCAGCGTCTAGCCGTGGTCCCATATAAACAAACCCCGTGGTAAACTTGACCGGACTGTAAATAATCCGAAAGGTATCCGTAATGTCCAAGTACATCTCCGAGCTCATGTCGCCGCAGCTTATGGGCGTCGTCTATGCCTTCGTTGGCTTTATCATCGCCCTGTATGTGCTGTCGGTCGTCTATGTGTTCATCGACGCTCGCCGCCGCGGCGCCAGCGCCTACGTGGCATGGGGCATCATTGCCCTCATCCCGTTTGTAGGCCTCATCGCCTACCTGGTCCTGCGCCCGCACTCCTACGCGTCCGACCGCGAGGAGCAGGAGCTGGATATGGCCCTGCGCGAACGCCAGCTTGCCCAGTACGGCACCTGCCCGCAGTGCGGCGCCCCCATCGAGAAGGACTTTGTCGTCTGCCCGGTGTGCGATACCCAGGTTCGCAACGTCTGCCCCAGCTGCCATCGTCCACTCGATGCGCACTGGAAGGTCTGCCCCTACTGCCGAACTTGCATCCAGTAACGCATCCATCGCCGGGCCGGCCGCAAGCCACGGGCACCGCGCGTCCCGCGCAAGCCACACGCACCCCGACCCACACGATGAAGCATGCGTAGAAAATCGCCCGCCGTGCCATTAAGGTGCGGCGGGCGCTTGTATACCAAGGCAACCTGCCTATAATGATGCAAGTTAAAACGCCGAGCGCATCGCACGCACTTGCATCAGGCATCCGAGAGGAGAAAACATACCCATGAAGGCACTCTACAATGACGGTTCGGTGGCCGAGCTCCCGCAGGACGAGGTCACGCACGTCATCCGCCACTCTGCCGCGCACATCATGGCGCAGGCCATCAAGCGCCTGTACCCCGAGGCCGACTTTGCCTACGGCCCCGCGACCGACAACGGCTTCTACTACGACGTCGACCTGCCCGAGGGCGTCAAGATCAGCGAGGACGACTTCCCCGCGATCGAGGCCGAGATGAAAAAGATCGTCAAGGAGAACCTCAAGTTTTCCGTGTACGAGAAGCCCCGCGCCGAGGCCATCGCCCTTATGGAGGAGCGCGGCGAGAAGTACAAGGTCGAGCATATCGGCGACCTGGACGACGACGCCCGTATCACCTTCTACCAGCAGGGCGACTACATCGACATGTGCGTCGGCCCCCACATCTGCTACACCAAGGCGCTGAAGGCCTTTAAGCTAACCGGCGTCTCGGGCGCTTACTGGAAGGGCGACAAGGACAACAAGATGCTCACCCGCATCAACGGCGTCGCCTTTGCCACCAAGGAAGAGCTCGACGAGCACATGCACATGCTGGAGGAGGCCAAGAAGCGCGACCACCGCAAAATCGGCCGCGAGATGGACCTCTTTATGATGCGCGACGAGGCCCCCGGCTTCCCGTTCTTCCTGCCCAACGGCATGATCCTTAAGAACACGCTGCTGGACTACTGGCGCGAGATCCACCACAAGGCCGGCTACGTGGAGATTTCCACGCCGCTCATCATGAACAAGCAGCTGTGGAAGACCTCGGGCCACTGGGACCACTACAAGGACAACATGTACTCCACCGTCATCGACGACGAAGAGTACTGCATTAAGCCCATGAACTGCCCGGGCGGCGTGCTGGTGTACGCCTCCAAGCCGCACTCCTACCGCGAGCTGCCCATCCGCGCCGGCGAGATTGGCCTGGTGCACCGCCACGAGCTGCGCGGCGCCCTGCACGGCCTGTTCCGCGTGCGCTGCTTCAACCAGGACGACGCCCACCTGTTTGTTCGTCCCGACCAGCTGACCGACGAGATCGTGGGCGTTGTCAACCTCATCGACTCCGTGTACCAGAAGTTTGGCTTTAAGTATCACGTCGAGCTTTCCACCCGCCCGGAGGACTCCATGGGTTCGGACGAGGACTGGGCGCGCGCCGAGGAAGGCCTGCGCACCGCTCTGGAGAAGCTGGGTATGGACTACAAGGTCAACGAGGGCGACGGCGCCTTCTACGGCCCCAAGATCGACTTCCACCTGGAGGACTCGCTCGGCCGTACCTGGCAGTGCGGTACCGTGCAGCTCGACTTCCAGATGCCGCTCAACTTTGACCTGGAGTACGTGGACGCCGACGGCACCAAGAAGCGCCCCATCATGCTGCACCGCGTGTGCTTTGGCTCCATCGAGCGCTTCATTGGCATTCTGATTGAGCACTTTGCGGGCAAGTTCCCCACTTGGTTGGCTCCCGTGCAGGTCAAGGCGCTTCCCGTCTCTGAGAAGAGCCGCGACTACGCTCACGAGGTGTGCGCCAAGCTGGAGGAAGCCGGCATTCGCGTGGTCTGCGACGACCGCGACGAGAAGATCGGCTACAAGATCCGTGAGGCTCGCAGCATCGACCGCGTGCCCTACATGCTCATCTTGGGCGAGAAGGAGGTCGAGGCCGGCAACATCTCCGTCCGCGATCGCTCCAACGAGACCGTCCAGATGAGCGTTGACGAGTTTGTGGCCAAGGTGCTCGAGGAGATCAAGACCCGCGCCTAGCACAAACAATACAAGAATTAACAAAGGCGATCGTCCTCGCGGGCGGTCGCCTTTTTGTTGTCTATAGAAGAAAAGCCGCTGGTTAGAGCGGCTTTTTTGTTGTGCAAAAAGGTACAGGTTTTTGTAGAGGGGTATGGAGATGCGCCCATTCGCGGCGCATTTTGTGCAATCTGGTAAAACGTGAGCGGTTTGCTCGTATAATGAGCAACGTCGAAAGATACAAAAACCTGTACTTTTGCGACTGCGCCTAGCTGCGAGCGAGAAGCCTGTTCTTAACGCCCCTGCATCTGCGTGCGTCGCGGAGCTGGAGAAGGGGGCGAGAACATGGAACGGACAATGCGGCGCCAAGAGCAGCTGCCCGGTGCTTTTAACGGCGCTATCACCAAAAGCCAGCGCGGCCGCGTCCGCTGGTATCTGGTCCACACCCCCCATGGTAAAGAACGCGAGACCTGCGAAAAGGTCCGTCGCATTATCCCGCACGAGCTGATGCAAGACGCTTTTGTGATGCAAAAGGAGTTCTGGTTTAAGCGGGACGGAGCCTGGTCGCTCCAAACCAAACCCATGTACAAGGAATACTTCTTCGTCGCCACGCGCGATGCTGCCCTGCTCGACAAGGCTTTGGCTCAGCTGAGCTTTGGCTGTCGCATTGCCGGCAGTAAGGAGCGGGCCTATGCGCCCATGCCGGACGATGCGCAGGACTGGTACCGCAGCGTGCTCGACGATAACGGCGTGGTGCGCAACAGCGTGGCGCGCATAGAAGACGGTGTGCTGCACATAGAGCAGGGGCCCTTGGTGGGGCAAGAGGCCCGTGTAAAGAAGATCGACCGTCATAAACGCTGGTGCCTGGTGGACGTGGGCGAAGGCGACTTCGCTTTTAGGGAGCTGCTTGCGCTCGACGTGCCCAGCAAAACGTAAGGGAGACGTTGCGCTGGTAATTCATTCGTTATTTGAATTCATCGATGGGGGGGGTGTCCCTGGGAACAGGGACGTGGATTTGAACTTGACTACTAAAGAAGTGACAGGGCAAAACGCGCCGGTGGGGGCCGTGCTGGTCGCCCAGGCCATGAGCGGCGACGACGCGAGCATGCGCTACAAGGGCATGCAGGCCGTGAAGGACTGGGACCGCACGCGCCTGGGCTACCGCGCCGTAAAGCGCGTGTTCGACATTGTGTTCAGCGGCTGCGTTCTGGCCGTCATCGCCATTCCGAGTCTGGTGCTCGCCGCGGCCATCCGCCTGGAGAGCGAGGGCAACCCGTTCTACAGCCAGATCCGCGTGGGCCAGACCCGCCGCGACGGCAGCCTGTCCACCTTCCGCATGTGGAAGTTCCGCTCCATGTACAGGGACGCCGACGAGCGTCTCGCCGAGCTCAAGGAGCGAAACGAGATCGCCGGCGCCATGTTCAAGATGAAGGAAGACCCGCGCGTCACCAAGATCGGCAAGTTCATCCGTAAGCACTCCATCGACGAGTTCCCGCAGTTCGTGAACGTGTTCCTGGGCCAGATGTCCGTCGTGGGCCCGCGCCCGCCGCTGCCCAACGAGGTGGCCGAGTATACAGAATTCGACCTGCAGCGTCTGGCGGTTAAGCCCGGGATCACCGGCTGGTGGCAGGTCACGGACCGCAACGATACCGACTTCGACGGCATGGTTCGACGTGATCTCGAGTACATCGCCAAACGCGGTCCCATCACGGACCTGAAGATTGTTCTCCTCACGGTCGTTGAGGTCTTTACCGGTGGCGGTGCTTGCTAAATGGCTGAACCGATTAGAGTAGCTCAGGTTGTTGGCAAGATGGTTGGCGGCGGCGTCGAGGCCGTCGTCATGAATTACTACCGCCATATTGATCGCAGCAAAGTGCAGTTCGATTTTCTTGTCGATTCCGATTCGACGCTTGTTCCCCGCGAGGAGATTGAATCTTTAGGTGGCAGGGTTTTTGAGATTCCTCCCTACCAGCATGTTGTCGAATACCAGCGAGAGCTTCAGCGCCTCTTTAAGGAAGAGAACTGGAAGATTGTGCACAGCCATATCAATGCGCTTTCTGTCTTTCCGCTTCGCGCTGCTAAGAAGGCGGGCATACCTGTGCGTATAGCCCACAGCCACTCTACAAGCGGAAAGGGGGAGTTTGCTAAAAATGTCATCAAAGGCTCTTTGAAGCTGTTCTCAACAAGGTATCCGACTGATTTGGCAGCCTGCACCGAGCATGCTGGAAAATGGCTGTTCGGTTCATCCCGTTTTACTGTTTTTAATAATGCTATCGATTTGAACAACTTTTCTTTCAATCGATCGATTAGGGACGAGCGACGTGCTCAGCTCGGAGCGAAGGACGATACGCTGGTATTGGGGAATATCGGTAGGTTCATCTCTCAGAAGAACCAGTTGTTTTTGCTTGATGTTTTCAAGGCAGTGCATGCTCAGAATCCTGATTCCATCCTTGTCGTCTGCGGCGATGGAAAACTGAGACCTCAAGCGGAGGAAAAGGCATGCTCACTTGGCATTGCCTCGGCGGTGCGTTTTCTCGGCCAGATTTCTGATGTGCAGGACGTCTATCAGTCGCTCGATTTATTCGTGCTCCCCAGCCTGTACGAGGGCCTCGGAATGGTCGCGATTGAGGCCCAGGCTTCCGGTCTCCCGTGCATCTGCTCTGAAAGGGTCCCCAACGATGTTGCGTTATCCAGTCGGTGCAGCTTCCTTCCGTTGAGTATGGGCGTCGAGGGGTGGTCCAACGCGATCCTTGCCGCCCGCAGGGATGTCTTTGATCGCTCCGATCCTCATTCATCTCCGGGGTTTGAATCTTATGACATCTTTAAGGCGGCGCCCAAGCTTGAAGAGTACTACCTGAAGCTATTTGAAACGGTGAATTAATGAAAATCTGTATTTTAACGTGGCTCCATAACCAAAATTTCGGCACGTTGCTCCAGGCTTATGCTCTGCAGCAGTTCTTGAAGTCCGAGGGTCATGATGTTGTTGACGCCGACTATCTCCCCTGCGTCAAAGAAAAGCTACTGAACTGGGCGATCAACCGAAATTCCTTCGATTTGTTTGCCGGTAAAGCACATGAGCTGCTCAATCGTAAGAAGGAGCATGACGACTTCGGTTCCTCGACCGCTGATGTTTTCAATCGCTTTTTAAGCCAGAATATCGTTACTACTGAACGGATTACCGATACAGACGGACTGGTCGGCTTGCGGGGGAAATACGATGCGTACGTCTGTGGATCGGATCAGATTTGGTCGCCATATCTTTTGAACAGGAATTTCTATTTCTCCTTTCTGAGCGACAGTGATAAGCGAATCGCGTATGCGCCCAGCTTCGGTGTTACGAACACCACAGAGAGGAAGAAGAGGATCATTGCTAATCTTCTTAAATCTTTCAGTTCCGTATCTGTTCGCGAAGATGCCGGTGCGGATTTTGTCGAATCACTCGGTCTTGAGCGTCCCTCACAGGTCGTGGACCCTGTCCTGCTTCTGTCGAAGGAGGACTGGGCCCCTCTCATTGACGGAAAATGTCCTGAGCCCGGTAAAATTGTCTGCTACTTTCTTGGGGATAGGCCGTTTTACAGGAAAGCGGTCGAATCGATTTCGAAGGAGCTCGGCTGCGAAGTTGTGACGCTTGTTGGTTCAGGTAAAAATGCAGTCGACGAGGAGCTTAATCCACGCTACGGGCTTGGTCCCGATGAATGGCTCGCGTATTTGGCGAGTGCGCGGTTCGTGCTGACCGATTCGTTGCACGGTACGCTATTCTCCCAAATCTTTCGCAAGGACTATTACTGCTTCAAGCGATTTGAGGAGACCGACAAACGCTCTCAGAATTCCCGAGTCGAGAGCCTCGCGAGGCTCTCGAACACTGAAAATCGCCTACTCGATGGCTATGAAAGCCACATGCATGCTACTGAAATCGAGGGGTATGAAAGACGTCTGTCGGATGTGGAGTCACTCATCTCGTTCTCGAAAAATTGGCTCTTGGATGCTCTCGAACAATAGGGGGAGTCAGCTTGAACAAGAACATCGCCATAATTTCTCATCAAGCCTGTTTTGGATGCGGAGCATGTGCGGCCAAATGCCCTTTTTCGGCTATTGAAATGCATCCTTCGCCCGATGGTTTTGATTATCCCGTGGTGGATGCAGCCAAATGCACTTCCTGTGGCCTATGCCTGCGCTCCTGTCCGGCGGAAAACCGAGTTGATGCGGACTCGGAGGTCATTCGCGCCGCTGTTTTGCAGAGTGGTGATTCTGACGAGCTCGCGCAGAGTTCGTCCGGCGGCGTCTTCTCTCTTCTCGCGAAGCGGGTTCTTGAGAAAGGTGGGCGTGTTTACGGCGCCGCTTGGGACGGTGTTGATTGCGTTAGGCATATCGGTATATCCGATCTTGCCGATATTGCGCTCCTTCAAAAGTCCAAATATGTCCAGAGCGATGCGAGTGAATCGTACCCCGATGTGCTCAACGATCTGAAATCCGGCAAGCATGTACTGTTTAGCGGTACTCCCTGCCAGGTTTCCGCGCTGCTTCTCTATTTGGGTAAGCCGATGGATGGGCTGACAACCGTCAGCGTTGTTTGCCACGGTGTACCAAGCTCTTCCATGTTTCGTTCCTATGTTGACTGGCTTGAGCTTCGGGAGAAGTCCGATGTCACCGCACTGACTTTTAGAGATAAATCGAAATTCGGTTGGGGCCATAACATAAAGATTGAGTTGTCCGACGGCAGGATTATAAAGAGGCCCGCCGCATTCGACCCGTTTTATGGGTCCTATATCAAAGGCATGATCAGCAGATCGTCTTGCTATAGTTGTCCCTTCAGAGGGTGCGACAGTCCCGCTGACATTATCCTCGGCGACTCCTGGCGTTCTGAGTCAGCCCGAGACTGCGTGTATCCTGAGAAGGGCATTTCAGCCGTTATCGTGAAGACCGAGCGCGGCGCCAAGCTGATTGATGAGATAGTCGATTGCGTTGCCTATTCTAACAACGACGTCGCAGCGGATGACGTGCTCCTGCATGAAGACCCTAATAAGCGTTCAGGACTTGAAGAGAGGCGCGATGCGGTCATCGCTCAGTATGAGGCACTGGGGTCGGGGATCTTTGATTCTGTCTTGGTTCCCAAAGTGAGCCTTTTCGACCGTGTGAAAAAAATGCTTCCGCCGTCGATGCGGTTGGGCGTAAAACGTTTGGTCCGATCCATTATACCTGGGAACGCGCATGAGTAGCCTTACCACAGCGATTACGATTTGCGACCGTCCCCATATCGGGGGTGGAGCTTCAAAAATCGCAATCGAGACAGCTTCGGCATTGGCAAAGATGGGGCTTAACAGCTATTTCTTCTCAGCGCTGGGAGATCCCGATCCGGCTTTGGTCGAATCGGGGGTTATTTGCGTTAATTGCGGGCAGGGCGACGTCTTGAACGGTGGCGTCTCTGGTGCTGTTCAGGGCATCTGGAACCGACGCTCGGAAACGGCGCTGGATGATTTGCTCAATCAGCTTGACCCAGAAACGGCGGTCGTTCATGTGCATTCTTGGACGCACTCCCTTTCTCCCTCTATATTCAGGGCAATAGAGCGACGGGGCTTCAAATGTCTCATTACTGCCCATGAGTACTTCCTTGTTTGCTCTAACGGTGGGCTCTACGACTATGTGAATCATTGTAACTGCGGAATCGCTCCCGGTTCTCCGAAGTGCCTGCTGCACAACTGTGACAAGCGCTCGTATGCCCAAAAATTGTACCGGTCCGTTCGTTTCTCCGTGCAGAACCATGTCTTAGGCTCGCTTCGCCCGGCGGTCGCCTTTGTCTCCGACTCCAGCCGTCGATTGATCGAACCTCATCTAGCGTGGAATTCTGAACGGTATGACTGCTTAAACTATGTTGATGCGGCTAAGTTTCAAGATGATTCCGAAGGAGATTCTTCGGCATACCTATTCGTCGGCCGCTTAAGTCCAGAGAAAGGCTGTGACTTGTTTTGCGAAGCGGCCTGTCGGGCGGGCGTGAATGCGATCGTCATTGGCGACGGTACCGAATTGAAGAGGTTGTCGGATAGCTATCCAGATATCAGATTCATGGGCTCCTTGCCTCATGATGAAGTTCTTTCCGTCATGAAACAATCTCGCGCTATCGTCATGCCTTCTGTTTGCCGAGAGACGTTCGGGCTCGTCGCTTATGAAGCAATGATTGCCGCCGGCCTGCCATGTATTGTTTCGGATGTCGGCGATGCGGCCTCCTTTGTGATGTCAAAAGGTCTCGGCGAGATCTTCAACGCAGGTAGTGTGGAGTCGCTATCTGACGCAATGGTCAATATGCTCGATTCTGATGTTTACTCGCGTTACAGGGAGGCAGTTGAGAAGGCGGACTTTAGCCATCTCAAAAAGATCGCGTATGTTGAACGTCTTATCAATATTTACGATCAGCTAATGGCTGAACTTTAATTGGACGAAGGTTTTTAATGGTTACGGTTGTGATGTCAGTCTATAACGGCACACGATATCTTACTGAACAGCTAGACAGCTTGCGACTTCAGACCGTGTCTCCGGATCGGGTGGTGATCGCGGATGATTGCTCGACAGATGGATCGTTCGATCTCATCTGCGAATACATCGAGGAACACGCACTCGCTAATTGGACCGTCAACAAGAACAGCTCGAATTTCGGCTGGCGCAAGAGCTTTAAACGGCTTCTTGACCTTGCATCTATAGACGATGGAATCGTCTTCCCGTGCGACCAGGATGATATTTGGGAACTCGATAAAATCGCTGTGATGTCCTCAATCCTCGAGAAGGACCCCTCGATTGAGGTTCTCAGCTGCGCCGTCGAGCCGTTTTATGAGAGCGGCGGTAAAAAGGTAACAGTCTATGGTGCTGTCGATGATTCCAAACCTCTGGACGATTTGGAGACCCCGGTTTTCGATAGCAAGTTTATGTCGGTACGGCGCCCTGGATGTTCGTATGCCGTTAAATCTAGTTTTATAAGGGAAATCATGCCATATTGGCAGGATGATTTTGCGCATGACGGTATGTTATGGCGCTTCTCATTACTGAAGGGGACTCTCAGACTTCTAAATCAGCCCTTGATTCGGTTCCGCAGGCATGACTCTAATGCAACTGAGATGCGACATATTGACAAGAAATCTCGTGTTGCTGAGATAGGGATGTGCTTGAGATTTTCTAAGGTTTTAGAAGAATACTGCAGTAGTAATCCTGGCGATTATCGTATATCTTCTTCACATATAGAGCATTACGGTTCTGTTTTAAATGCCCGTTTGCACTTGCTCGTAGGTGGCCTAAAAATAAGTGATTTAGGCACCATTCTAAAATACCGTAAGTATGAACTGTCAAATCGTTCCCTGCTTGGTGATTTTAAGGTCTTAATCAGTTCCTGTGACAGTAAGTAGGTGTTTAGAATGCTTGAGCTATTTACTAATGAATTCACTATTTTGATTTTTGCCGCAATCTTAAGTGTCATTTCTCCCGTTAAAGGACTATTTTTTTCTGTTCTAGGATTGCTCGTTTTCAAAGAAGTTCTTTCTGGGCGCCTCTACAGAGTGTTTTTAAATAACGCTATTCCCATTGTCGTTATGGGCGCGATGGTTTTCTTTTCTGCCATTGCGTTTACGTCCCGAAGCATTAATGAATCCCTCCTTACGGTCTGCTCGTATTTCTTTTGCATCCTTCTTGGTTATATTTACGGCAAAGTAAAGAACGATGACTGGGTTGAGTCTGCATTGCTTATGCTTCGCAACGTTATGGTGTTCGCCTGCCTATTTAGCTTTGTCCTTGAAATTGTTTTAGGTCAACGACTAGTTACAAATGGTTCCTTTTCTTTTCTGCAAACTGTAACGATTGATAATCCATCCTTGTATCGACTGCGTAGTTTTTTCGGTCATGCAATCGTATTTGGCCAAATGATAGTTATTGCTGTTGTAATCAACTATAAATTGGAGACGGGCAGGATGAAACGTCTCTTATACTCTGTAGTTCTTTTGGTCGCTCTGCTTCTGACAAAGAGTCGTAGCGCGTGGATTATTCTCATTGCTTTAGCATCGGTGTACCTGATCTTTCGCCTAAAGAACCCCGAGTATTCTAAATGGAATTTAATTGCGCTTTTAGTTCCAGCTGTATTGCTACTCGTTTTCATTCTCTACAAGTTTGGACTGTTTAACTTTGTGGCTTCTCGATTTGGTGAGCTTGAAACTGATGTTTCATATAGCCAGCGTTCCGGAGCCATTGCCTATATTATTCATAGCTTTTTAAGCAGGCCGCTGTTTTGGCTTACTGGAAATGGTTATGGCAGTAGTCGCATGACTATGCTGGGCACGACGGTTGAAATTAGCGGTTTTTCAACGGTGGATAATGGTTTCCTTGCAATGCTGTATGAATATGGTTTTCTTGGAATTTGTAGTTTTGTATTCTTGCTAATTTCCGCTGGTATCGGTTCGTTCAGGTCGGGTTGCGAACTCGATCAAGTACTATTTTCCGTTTCCTGCATATGCTGCGCGGAGCTCATGTTTTATTGCGAGCTTGGTTGGTGGGTGCCAACGGTCATCTTGTTTGTTTCCTGTGGACTCGTTCTGGGTAGAACGAGTGCTCGGTATTCAGATTTGTGCGAGTCAGGCCCTATTTTGATTTCTGAATAAATCAAGGTTGCTAGTTTAAACAAACGAGGTTGAATGAATTATTCGTCTATCGCACGCAACACTATGATTGCGTTTGCTGCACAGTTTATTTCTCTATCGGTCAGTGTCGTCATGTCGCTGCTCGTGCCGAAAATCGTTGGCGTTGCTGATTATGGATACTGGCAACTGTTCATGTTTTATACGACCTATTCCGGCTTTTTTCACCTTGGCCTGAATGATGGTGTCTACCTGATTAACGGGGGTCTCTCTCGTGATGAAATCGATAAGAGCTCAATCAAATCCCAGTATATCTTCGGTGCTTGTTTCCAGGCAGTGATTTGCCTCGGCATCACTTTGGCTTCGCTGCCTCTCGTCGATGATGCAAATCGGTTATTTGTTATCGCGTCTTTCGCGCTTTACACCGTCGTATATAACCTGACAAGTTATTTGGGCTTTGTCTTTCAGGCCATGAACGAAACTAAGCTTTTTTCGTTTTCTACAATGCTAGACAGGCTGGTGTTTCTGGCTCCGCTCCTTGTTTTAATTGGATTTAAGGTTTCGGACTACCATCCCTATGTCTACGCGTATCTCGTTTCGAAAATTATTGCGCTCATATATTGCTCTTGGATGGGCAGGGATATCCTACGCGCTAAATCAGTGTCTTTTGGCAATTCGCTTAAGGACGGCATCCGCAGTATCATCGTCGGCGTGAAGCTGATGATTGCGAACATCGCCGACACACTAATCCTCGGGGTATCTAGGTTTCTTATCGATCATTTTTGGGGTATCGTCGCCTTTGCAAAAATTTCGTTCTCCCTCTCTCTGGTGAATTTCTTCATCACCTTCGTCTCACAGGCGAGTATGGTTTTATTTCCTGCCCTTAGGACAGGCTCTGAAGATGAGAGGGTTCGTTTTTACATTGGCATAAGGAATTCTATCGAGCTTATTTTCCCTGCGATCTATTTACTCTATTTCCCTATGGTTTGGTTTTTGGGGATATGGCTTCCTCAATATGCCGAAAGCCTCAAATACTTTGCGCTCTTACTTCCGATATGCGTCTTCAATACAAAGATGAGCCTTTGCTGTACTACCTATTTCAAGGTACTTCGTAAAGAACAGCTGCTCCTGAAGTTGAATATCGTCACTGTTATTTGTAGCGCTGTTTTTTCGATATTCGGTGTTCTTGTCCTTAACTCGCTCGACGCCGTCCTGTGTGGCGCCGTTATCTGCATTATTGGCAGGTCGTTGTGGTCCGAGCTCTATCTGAACGAACAGCTTTGCGCCCCGGGTTCAACTAGGCCGTTTCAGGAGATCCTGCTTACAGTCGCTTTCGTCTTGTTCGCTGAGCTTTTATCTGGTGGAACTGCGGCGATTCTGTATGCATTAGTCTACGTTGGCTATCTCTTGCTCAATCATTCTGCGCTGAAAAGCGTTGCTTCATGTTTGACCAAACTTAAGAAGCAGCGATAGCTACATCAAAATGGATTGGATTTTAATATGAAAGGCATCATCCTCGCTGGCGGGTCAGGCACGCGCCTGTACCCGCTCACGCTCGTGACCTCCAAGCAGCTGCTGCCGGTCTACGACAAGCCCATGATCTACTACCCGCTGTCCACCCTCATGCTGGCGGGCATCCGGGACATCCTGGTCATCTCCACCCCGACCGACCTGCCCAACTTCGAGCGCCTGCTCGGGGACGGCTCGCGCTACGGCGTGAACCTCTCCTACGCCGAGCAGCCCAGCCCCGACGGCCTGGCGCAGGCCTTCACCATCGGCGAGGAGTTCATTAACGGCGAGCCGTGCGCCCTGGTGCTCGGCGACAACATCTTCTACGGCAACGGCCTGTCCCGCCACCTGACGCGCGCCGTCCAGAACGCAGAGTCCGGCAGGGCCACGGTCTTCGGCTACCACGTGGACGACCCCGAGCGCTTCGGCGTCGTGGAGTTCGATGCGCAGGGCCGTGCCGTCTCCATCGAGGAGAAGCCCGAGCGCCCCAAGAGCTCCTACGCCGTCACCGGCCTGTACTTCTACCCGGGCGACGTCGCCGCCAAGGCGCATGAGGTCAGGCCCTCCGCGCGCGGCGAGCTGGAGATCACTACGCTCAACCAGATGTACCTGGAGGAGGGGACCCTGTCCGTGGTCACCCTCGGCCGCGGGTACGCCTGGCTGGACACCGGCACCATGGAGAGCCTGCACGAGGCCGCGGAGTTCGTCCGCGCCGTGGAGCACTCCCAGGACCTGCCGGTCTCGGTCCCCGAGGAGATCGCCTGGGAGAACGGCTGGATCACGACCGCCGAGCTGGAGGAGGCCGCCGAGGCCTACTGCAAGTCGGTCTACGGCCAGCACCTCAAGAAGGTCGCCGCCGGAGGGCTAGTGCCAATCCAAGATGACGGATTTTTCAATGAGATTAATTAGATCCGTCTTACTTCCCCTTGAACTGAAATCGGGCTTCGCTTCGTCGCGTATCAACGCCAACTCAATGGCGGGTCAGTCTCCTTATTTCGTGAGACTTTACGAGGACCTTGTAAGAATGACCGCGTCGATATCTTCCTATAACCCCGATTACATGGTTTTGTTTAGGGGTCAAAATAACGATTATTTAGATGATGCAACCGGGCGCTCATTGATAATGCCTTCAATTTATAGGGCCAATAACGGTCGTGAGCTGAGTCTTGAAGAACTCGATTCGCGGTTTGATGTGCTTGGGACAGCATGTTCGCTACTTGAAAGCGAGCTCACCGGGGAGTATAAGGGATTGTTTGGCAAGGAGAAAACAAGATTTGCCTCCCGAAGGGTTGAACAGTGGGCTTTACTGCAGCACTACGGGATTTGCCCGACACCGCTTATTGATCTCACGAGATCCCTTAGAACTGCGTGTTGGTTTGCTCTTCATAATGCGGACCCGTCTGATAGCCCGGTAGTCTATGCTCTCGGAATGCCGTACATGAATGGACCACTTTCGCTAAACTCCAATGATGGACTTTTCCAAATGGAACTATCTGGTCTGATGCCGCCTCAGGCGGAGCGTCCTTATTTCCAGAAAGCAGTTCTTGTTGGTTCCGAACGCCCCGATCGGAGAAAGGAATCTATCCATGAGTCTAACTTGGGCGTAAGGGTCCTCGCCAAGTTCTCAATTCCGGCTGGGGAAGACTGGGAAGACGATCTCGGTATCGATGGAAAATATATATACCCGAAGGATGATCCGTTTTTCAAAGTCGCTAATAGAATTCATCTTGGGCTAGTCACAAAAGGACTTGTTGATCCAAATGAGACTGAGGTCGAAGCCGCAACAGTTGCAATTGAAACTATGGCGCAGGTGTTAAATAAAGCTTTAGCAGGTATGGCCCTCAGCAAGAAAGGTGCTAAAGGATGACCAATTCTTTTCGGAACATCATCGTCACGGGCGGCTGCGGCTTCATCGGCAGCAACTTCGTGCACTACGTCGTGGACAACCACCCCGAG
>UQWS01000007.1 GCA_900544875.1 uncultured Collinsella sp.
CGCGGGTAAAGTTTATCGCGAGTTCCGCACGAGCCGGAGAGCACTTAATGTGCTCTCCGTGCGAGCAGGACTGTAGAGCAGGAAACTTTACCCGCGGCCCCCGCCGGGAATAGCAAAAGGGCGACCCCGTTAAGGAGTCGCCCTTGCATGAGCTGCTTATGTGTAGCTGTTACTCGGCGTCGTGGTGACGGCGGGGCTTGCGCCCTCCGTTGTCGCCGGGACGGCGCGGGCGGTCGCTGCGCTCGGAGCGCTCGCGACGCGGACGCTCACGACGCTGGAAGTGCTCGCCGTCACCCTCGGAGGCACCCTCGGCGCGAGCCGGGGCCTCGGGCTTGTCGAGACGATCGAGCGAGATCTTGCCGCGATCGTCAACCTCGATGACGACGACCTTGACCTCGTCGCCCACGTTGAGGACATCCTCGACCTTCTCCACGCGGCCCTTGGCGACGCGGGAGATGTGCAGCAGGCCGTCCTTACCGGGCAGCAGGTTCACGAAGGCGCCGAAGGGCTGGATGGAGACAACGCGACCGGTGTACTCCTCACCCGGCTCGGGAACCTTGATGATGAGCTTGATGCGCTCGACGGCTTGATCGACGGACTCGCCGGTGCCGCCGACAAAGACGGTGCCGTCCTCCTGGATGTCGACCGAAGCGCCGGTCTCGTCCTGGATACCGCGGATGACCTTGCCGCCGGAACCGATGACGTCGCGGATCTTATCGGTCGGAACCTGGATGGAGACGATGCGCGGAGCGGTGCTGCGCGTGGTGTGACGCGGCTCGGGGATCACATCGAGCATCTTCTGCAGGATGAAGGCGCGACCCTCCTTGGCCTGCTGCAGGGCGCGGGCCAGGATGTCGAAGGTAAGACCGGTGGCCTTGTTGTCCATCTGCAGGGCGGTGATGCCCTCGGTGGTGCCGGTGACCTTAAAGTCCATGTCGCCCAGGAAGTCCTCGAGACCCTGGATGTCGGACAGGACCACGGTCTTGCCCTCCTCCTGGATCAGGCCCATGGCGATACCGGAGACCGGGCGCTTAATGGGCACGCCGCCGTCCATAAGGGCGAGCGTGGAACCGCAGGTCGAAGCCATCGAAGAGGAGCCGTTGGACTCCATGACCTCGGAGACGACGCGGATGGCGTAGGGAAACTCGTTCTCGTCGGGGAGCACCGGAAGCAGAGCGCGCTCGGCCAGGTTGCCGTGGCCGATCTCGCGGCGCTTGGGGCTGCCCATGCGGCCAGTCTCGCCGGTACAGAACGGCGGGAAGTTGTAGTGGTGCATATAGCGCTTGCCCTCGGTGGGCTCGATGGTATCCAGACGCTGGCCCTCGTTGAGCATACCGAGCGACAGGACGGAGAGCACCTGGGTCTGACCACGCTGGAACAGGCCGGAGCCGTGAACGAGCGGCAGGTAGTTGTCCTTCACCATGATGGGACGGATCTCGTCGGCGGCACGGCCGTCGACGCGCTCGCCGGTCTCGACGACCATGGTGCGCATGGCCTTCTTCTCGAGCTTCTTGAGCGCCACGGGGATCTCGCGCTCCCAGGCGGCCTGCTCCTCGTCGGTGAACTCGGCGCGGATGGACTCCTTCAGAGCCTCGACCTTACCGATGCGGGAAAGCTTGTCGGCGTCGCGCAGGGCAGCGGCCATCTCGTCGTAGTGGGCGAAGATGCGCTCCTGGACCTCCTCGACGGGCTGGTCGAGCGGGTACTCCTTCTTGACGATAGCGCCGTTGACCTGCTCCCACTCGGCAACGAACTCGTCTTGGGCCTGGCAGAAGGCAGCGAGGGCCTCCTGACCAAACTTCATAGCGGCGAGCATGTCGTCCTCGGAGATCTCCTCGGCGCCGGCCTCGACCATCGAGATGAAGTCGGCAGAGCCACCCAACTCCAGGTCCAGGTCGGAGTTCTCGCGCTCCTCATAGGTGGGGTTGACGATAAACTCACCGGTCTCCACGTTACGGCCAATGCGCACGCAGGCAAGCGGGCCCTCGAAGGGCACGCCGCCGAGCGTCATGGCCAGCGAAGCGCCCATGACGTTGATGACGTCGAAGGGGTTGACCTGGTCGGCGACGAGCGAGGTGGCGACGATGTGTACCTCGTTGCGGAAGCCGTCCGGGAAGCTCGGGCGGATCGGGCGGTCGATCATACGAGCCGTGAGCGTGGCCTTCTCGCTGGGACGGCCCTCGCGCTTGAGGTAGCCACCCGGGATGCGGCCGGCAGCGTACATCTTCTCGTTGAAGTCGACGGTCAGCGGGAAGAAGTCGTAATTCTTACGCTCCTTGGAGACGACCACGGTGTCGAGCATCGTGGTGTCACCCTGCTTGACCAGACAAGCGCCGGTGGCCTGCTTGGCAAGCTCGCCGGACTCAAAGGTGTAGGTCTTGCCGTACAGCTCAAAGGTCTTGGATACGAGTGTCATTGTTCTCCTTTACCCCACAGGCCCCTTGCCTGCGGGCTTCTCATGTGACGCGGGCCCCCTGCCCCCGTCACGCTTCAGAGCGTGATTGTTCACGCCCTTACACAAAAAGAGCGCCCCGCTGCGCAGGACGCTCTTAGCATGTACAAATCCTTACTGGATGTTGTCGCGGATGCCCAGAGCCTTGATGAGCTCACGGTACTCGACGATGTCGTTCTTCTTGATGTAGGAGAGAAGACGACGACGACGGCCAACGAGCATGAGCAGGCCACGACGGGTGTGGAAGTCCTTCTGGTGGGACTTCATGTGCTCGGTCAGCTCCTTGATGCGCTCGGACAGGATGGCGACCTGAACCTTGGGGTTACCGGTATCGACCGGGGAGTTACCGAACTGAGCGGTCAGCTCCGCCTTGCGCTCTTTGGAAACAGTCATTGTTTCACCTTTCGTTTCGCGTCGCCCGTGGGCGACTCTATTCGCCTCGGACTGGGAAGCCGCCGGTGGAGCGAACATCCAAGGTCGAGGTACCAACAGGTCGGTATGTTACCACAAGCGGCGCGCGCCTGCGTATCATCACCGACCCAACATGAATTCCATCGCACGGAGCCGCTGATCGGTGTGCGTGGCGGCCCAAACATGCGAAAGCCCCAGCAAAAAAGCAGCCGTATGCGGATCGATTCGCTCGGCCATGAGCTCATCGAACGTCATGGACATCAGAGCGCGCAGCCATGCGACCTCGCCGGTCGACACCAGCTCGGCACCCGGAATGCTCGACGCGCATGACCCGCACAGAAGCCCGCCGGCTTGGGCCGAGAAATACGAGAGCATGGGATCGCCGCACGAGACGCATGCCGAGAAATCGGGTCGGTAGCCAACGTGCGACAGCAGCTTAAAGACATATGCCGCCACAAGTAGATCCATATGCGCCGCGTCGAGCCCGCTGCCCACCAGGGCAAGCGCTCGCTGCGTGATGGCAAAGGTGAACGGGTCCTCGGCGTCCTCGAATGAGCACACGCGCGCGACCTCGGCAATCGCGCTTGCGGCGCAGGTCGTCTCGTAATCGGGCGCGGCGCCAACCGGCGCTTCCAAAAGCTCGGCCTGAGAAACAACGTCGAGCGAGCGTCCATGCGCGAGCAACATATCGACGGTACAGAACAGCTCGCAGCGCGCAGCCAGGCGTCCACCGGGTTTGCGCGCGCCCTTTGCCACGGCACGAACCTGCCGACCCCGCTCGTCAAGCATCGTCAGGATCAGGTCCGTCTCTTTGAGCTTGGTCTTATCGAGGACGAGCACCTTCGTGCGATATGTACGAGAACCTGCCATTCGCGCCGCGTGTCCCTAATCCTCGGCGTTATAGCCAAAGCGGCGAATCTGGGCCTCGTCGTCACGCCAGCCGGCCTTGACCTTCACGTCCAGCTCCAAAAAGACCTGGGTGCCAAAGATGCGCTCAAGGTCGCGACGGGCGTCGATGCCGATATGTTTGATCATCTCGCCGCCCTTGCCGATGATGATGCCCTTTTGGCCCTCGCGCTCGACGTAAATGGTGGCGTGCACGCGCAGCACCTTCTTGGTCTGCTCAAGCGCATCGCAAATCACGCCCACGGAGTGCGGGATCTCATCGCGGGTGCGGCGCAAAACCTTCTCGCGCACAAACTCGGCAACGAGCGTCTCATCGGAAGCGTCGGTACCCATGTCCTCGGGGAACCAACGCGGACCCTCGGGCAAAAAGTGCGCAACGGTCTCGATGAAGGCATCGACGTTAAAGTTCTTGACCGACGACGTCACGATCTCGTCGTCATATTCCATAAGCTCGTGGGCGGCCTTAAGCTGCTCCATGACCTGTGCGGGGTCGGCTTCATCGGCCTTGGTGAGCACCAGGACCTTCTTGGAACGGGCATTCTTGACACGCTCGGCAACCCAGGCGTCTCCCCTGCCAATCGGTTTAGTGGCATCAATCAAAAACGCGACAACATCGACATCGTTCAGCTCGAACAACGCACTCTTGTTGAGCTCGGATCCCAGACCGTCCTTGGGCTTATGAATACCCGGGGTATCGACAAAGACCAGCTGGTAGCCGGGACGGTTGACGACGGCGCGCATGCGACGGCGGGTCGTCTGTGCCACCGGCGAGGTGATGGCGACCTTTTTGCCATAGCAGGCATTAAGCAGCGTGGACTTGCCGGCGTTGGGGCGTCCGACCAGGGCCACAAAGCCGCTGCGGAAACCGGGCTCCACGTCACCAAAGCCCGCGAGGCTGTCGCCCTCGTCGCACAGGGCGTCGAGCTCCTCATCGCTCATGCCCTCAAACGGGTCGAACTCCTCGGCCTCGTCAAACGAATCGGCACCTTCAGCCTCGTCCAGGGACTCGTCGTCCAAAATCTCATCGGTAGGCTGCATATTGTCGGACATGGGAATCCCTTTCTAAATAAAGCCGAGCGCGTGGGCAAATACCAGCACGCCCACAATCGCGGCGGTGATGGAAAGAACGTATACAGAGGCGGCGGCGATGTCCTTCGCACGCTTGGCCAGCGGATGGAGCTCCTGGGTCGCTAGGTCGACGATGGCCTCCATAGCGGTGTTGCACAGCTCGCCGTGAATCACCAGGCCACAGCAGATGATAATCGTAGCCCACTCGGCAATGTCGAGCCCCACAATGCAGCCGGCAATGACAGTGCACACGCCCGCCACGAGCATGACCTTAATGTTGCGCTCGGTCTTGACGGCGGTGACGAAGCCCTCCATGGCGTAGGAAAAGGACTTTAAGAAGGACGGATGGTCCTTGTTCGATCCGGGAATCATAGACGGCTCCTAGTCGTGGGCGTGGTTGGTGATGGGGCCGACGTGGACTAGCTTGGGGTCCTCGCCGCGCTCGAGCGCCAGATCGCGCAGGATGGCGTCCTCGCGGGCCTCCATGACCTCGGCCTCGTCGTCCTCGATATGGTCATACCCCAGCAGGTGCAGCATGCCGTGTACGAGCATCAGGCGGCACTCGTCGGCAGGGCTATTGCCAAAGCCGGGGGCCTGACGGGCAATGACCTGCGGGGCCAAGATGATATCGCCGAGCTCGAGCGTCTCGTCGGCGGGAATATCCTCGTCAAAGGCCGAGTCGCATTCAAACGAGAGCACATCGGTGGTGCGGTCGATGCCACGCCACTCGTGGTTGAGCTCGTGCATCTCGTCCTCGTCGACATACGAAAGGGAAATCTCGACTTCACGTTCAACGTCCTCGGCGGCAAGCACAACCTCGCAAATGTGCTCCACCTCCTGCGCGTCGAGCAGCGTATCGAGCTCGGCATCGTTGCTGATCAATACACTCAACGGGACTCCTTTCGGTCGCGCGAGCGCTGCTCACGCACGTCATCATAAGCATCGTATGCCTCGACGATACGACCCACCAGGGCATGGCGCACCACATCGGCGCGCTCCAGGTGTGCAAACGCCACATCGTCGACACGGCCCAAAATCTTCTCGACATCCGCCAAGCCACCACGACGACCCACCAGGTCGCGCTGGCTGAGGTCGCCGGTAATCACGAACTTGGAGTTGAATCCAAGTCGTGTCAGGAACATCTTCATCTGCTCGGGCGTGGTATTTTGCGCTTCGTCGAGCACCACGAAGGCATCGCTCAGCGTACGACCGCGCATATAGGCAAGCGGGGCGATCTCGATCACGCCGCGCTCCATAAGCTCATCGGTGCGCTCGCGATCCATCATGTCAAAAAGGGCGTCGTAGAGCGGACGCATGTACGGATCGATCTTTTCCTCGAGGGTGCCGGGCAAAAAGCCCAGGTTCTCCCCTGCTTCGACAACCGGACGCGTCAAGATCAAACGGCCCACCTCGTGGCGCTTGAGCGCGGCAACGGCGAGCGCCATGGCCAGATAAGTCTTACCGGTACCGGCTGGACCCAGGCCAAACGTGATGGTATGCGAGCGGATGGCATCCACATAGCGCTTTTGCCCGAGCGTCTTGGGGCGAATGACGCGGCCGCGATACGAAAGCAGCACGTCATCGCGAAGCGACGTAGCCTCGTGCTCACCGTCGCGCAAGACGGCCAGGCAGCGAGAGACATCGTCGGCAGACAGCGTGCGCCCGGCGGCCGCCTCGCGAAAAGCGTGCTCGAAAAAGCGCGCCACGAGTTCGACCTCGTCCGGGTCGCCGCTCACGGAGATGCTATCGCCACGGGCAACCACATGGGCGCGAACCAAGTTCTCGAGCGCACGAAGGACGCCGTCGCCAGCGCCCAAAACGCGCGAGGGATCAATCCCCTCGGGAACGGTAAGTCTAATCTTCGAGGCTTCCATGAACCTCCCTGCGTGCATGGACCAAGCCGGAATCATCGACTCCGATGATAGCAACATCGAGCAGGCACGGGGCTGTAAGTCCACAGGTATCGTCAAGACGGGCATGATGGAACGAGCCGAGCGTCAGGTTGTCGCCATACTCGAGCACGGCACGCTCGACCGTGCCCACGCGACGGCGAGCGTCGGCAATAGCGAGCTCCTGTGCAGCGGCCCGCATACGGCGGCTGCGCTCGGCCATAACCTCGGGCGGAACCTGGTCGAGCATGTCGGCAGCAAGGGTACCGGGACGCTTGCTGTAGCGGAACACGTGCATACGCGAGAAACCCACACGGCGGCACAGCGCCAGCGACTCCTCGAACTCCTCGTCCGTCTCACCAGGGAAGCCGACAATAACGTCGCAAGAAAGGGACGCCTGGGGCAAGTTGGCGCGAATCATACGCACCGTGTCCTCAAAGGCCTCGGCGCTATAGGGACGGCCCATGCGATGCAGGGTCGCCGTGCAGCCGGACTGCACGGGCAGGTGCAAAAACGGGGCGATACGCTGCGGATAGCGCGCCATAACCTTAAGCAGGCGCTCAGAGATATCCATGGGCTCGACCGAGGAAATGCGCACATGCGGAATAGATGTGCGCTCCATGATGGCCTCGAGCAGCTCATCGATTTCGACGTGCTCGTCGGTCGCGCTCTTGCCATCGTAGGCACCCAGGTTCACACCGGTCAGCACCACCTCGGGCACGCCGGCCTCCTGGGCCTCGCGAACTTGCTCGAGCACGGACTCGACGGGCACGGAGCGCTCGGGGCCGCGTGCCTTCCACACAATGCAATAGGTGCAGCGATGGTTGCAGCCGTCCTGAATCTTCACGCCCAGGCGAGAGCGACCGAGCGCATCGACCACCTCGCCATCGCTGCAGGCGGGAACGCTATCGGATTCGACACCCAGTACCTCGCAGACGCGCTCGGCGACGTCAATCTTGGACGGCTCGGCGATCACGCGATCGGAGAGCTCCAGCAACTCCTCGGGATGCAGGTTGACGACGCAGCCGGTTACGACCACGTAAGGGTCGTTAGGATGGGCCAGCGCATGACGGACGGCCTTACGGGTCTTGGCCTCGGCCTCGCCCGTAACGGCACAGGTGTTAATGACGATCAGATCGGCATCCTGGGGATCCACAATAGCAAAGCCCAGGCGCATAAGATCGGCAGTGATACGGTCAGACTCAACCCGGTTGACGCGGCAGCCGAGGTTGACGACGGAAATATGGGGTGCGAGCACGCGGACTCCTTAATCGAGGATATCGTCGAGGGCACTCTTGATACGGTCGGTCACCGACTTCTTACCGGAAGCGACGTCATCGCCCATCTCATCGGCAAAAGCACGGAGCAGCTCGTGTTGCTTATTGGAAAGATTGGTGGGAACGACCACGCGCAGTTGCACGATCAGGCGACCACGCGAACCGCCACCGCCAATGCGCGGCATGCCGTAATTATTGACGCTCACGGTGTCGCCGTACTGTGTACCAGCAGGGACCGTCACCTTGACGACCTCATCGGGCATAATGCCCTCGACCTCGATCTCGCAGCCGAGCGCTGCCTGCGCAATCGAAATATCGCTCACGAGGTACAGGTCGTCACCGTTGCGCTTAAAACGCTCGTGGTCGGCGACGCGCACGTTGACGATCAGGTCGCCCGAGGGCTCGCCGCGAAGGCCAGCCTCGCCAAAGCCGCTCACGCGCAGCTGGCGACCGGTCGAAACGCCGGCGGGGATATCGATGTCGATCTTTTCATGCGAAGGCGTGCGGCCCTGACCGTCGCAGGTCTCGCAGGGATGATCGATGACCGTGCCCTCGCCGTGGCAGTCGGGACAAGGCGAAGAGGACTGAACCTGGCCCAGGAACGAACGCTGGACCGTCGTGACATAGCCCGTGCCGTGGCAGCGGCTGCACTGCTTTTCCTGCGCGCCCTCGGCCCTACCGGTGCCATTGCAATCCTCACAGGGAGCAAGGCGGTCATAGCTGATCGTCTTTTTGCACCCGAGTGCCGCCTCCTCGAGCGTCACCGAAAGGGAGATGGCCATGTCGCGGCCGCGACGACGCTCACGGCGATTTCGGGCGCCACCGCCGGCACCGCCGCCAAAGAACGACGAGAAGAGGTCGTCCATGCCCATGCCGCCAAAGATATCGTTAATGTCGACGTAGCCCGAACCACCAGGGCCGTCGGCAATGCCGTAACGGTCGTAGTTAGCACGCTTCTGCTCATCGGAAAGAACGGAATATGCCTCGTTGAGCTCTTTGAACTTGGCCTCGGCCTCGGGGTCGTCCGAAACGTCCGGGTGTACGGTACGGGCCTTCTTTAGAAACGCGCGCTTAATCGTCCGCGCGTCGGCATCCTTGTCGACGCCAAGCACCTCGTAGTAATCCCTATTTTCCGACACGACCGAATCCTTCCGACTTTCATTATTGTCACAGTGCGTCCTATACCCAAGCTGGGCCGGCCGCAAACAGAGGGTTTGATGTTATTGCATTGCGTAGGGTGAAAGCATGGCACGTTGCGAGCAGCTCGCAAACAAAACCGACACGAGCGCAAACATAAATCCGTTGGCAAAACCGTTGGCAAACTGCATCGCGCCGCGCTTCCACCACAGCAGGCTGCGGTGCAGCACGCCGTCCGAGAGCACCATGAACAGGCCCATGGCAAACGGAATAAAGCACATCACGGCAAAGGCCGAGAACACGCCCGAGATGGCCGAGAGCACCAAAAACGGCGCCACGATGCCCATCAGGTAAAAACCGGTACGGGCCTTGCCTTCCAGGCGCTCGGCCTCAACATGGGCGCGACCGACCAGATCACCGCCAGAGGCGCCGTTGGTGCCGGCGTGACCCATGCCGCCAATACGGACCTCGTCGCCATCGTGCGTGCCGGCGGGAAACTCAATCGTCTGCTCGGAGGTCACACGGGTCCGCCCGCTGCCGCCGCAATCGGGACAGGGGTCGGCGACGACCTTACCGGAGCCACCGCACTCAGGGCAGACCGACTGGAACGTGCCGGCACCAAACAGGAAGGACAGATCGACGTCGATGTGGCCGCGGCCACCGCAGCTCGGGCAGGTATGGGCATGCTCAGACGAAACGGAGCCCGAGCCGCCGCAGTTGCTACAGGTATCGAAGCGCGTGTAGCGGACGGTCTTGCGGGCACCGCCCTTGGCCTCCTTGGCGTCGAGTTTGATATCGACGACCACATTGGCGCCGTTCTCGGGATTGTAAGCAGCCTGCCCACGACGCTGCTGGCCCCAAGCGCCGCCAAAGGGAAAACCGCCCTCAAAGGGATTGCCATAGCCTGTGTTGCCGGCGTAGCCGCCACCATAGGGCGAAGCCGTAGGAGCACCGGCAAAGGGATTGCCCGAGCGCATGGCGTCGTAGCGCGCACGTTTTTGCTCATCCGAAAGCACGGCGTAGGCCTCGGAAACCTCTTTAAACTTTTCCTCGGCATCCGGCTCTTTGTTGACGTCCGGATGGAGCTTGCGGGCCTTTTGCTGAAAGGCCTTTTGAATATCACGCGAGGTGGCGTCCTTGGAGACACCCAGAATCTCGTAGTAATCTTTTTCGTTCATCGTCGCCATGCGCGGCAACCTCCTGCTCACAGCAGCGTATATATTCCGGTAATTCTACACGAGCGGCCTAAGCTAGATCCCAAAACAGCTCGAACAGAACATTTCCATCGAGCCAGCCCAAGTGCGTCGGCGCCAGACGAGCTCGAACATAGCCCGCGACGACATCTGCCGAAGTGAAAGGTCCCTCATGGACCCCGAGCGTCTCGGGCACCCAAGTGGCAAGACCCAATTCGAGCGCGCGATCGCAGGCAGCTGCCAGCTCATCGGCCGGGATGACGCAAGCTGCACGAACCAACAGGTCGGACGCAACACCGCCCGTCATGCGACAAGACAGCATCAGGTCTTCAGCCGCAGCCTCACGCTGCGACAGATATTCGGCCTCAAACGCCGTCGCGTCATCGTCACGTTGCACCAGACGCACGCGGTACGAATCGCCTCGAGAAGACACGCCGGGGAACAAACCTGCAAGACGGTCGAAATCCTCGGCGTCGAGCATGCCCGCGGCGGAACGACCCAGGCCCAAATAGCCCTGGCCGGTCCAGTAGGCAATGTTATGGGCGCACTCATGTCCGTCGAGCGCATAGCTTGCCACCTCATACGGGTGATAGCCGGCCGCACCCAGACGCTCACGCGCCACATCCATGCACAAAGCTTGAAAATCCTCGTCGGGCTCGACCGACTCGTCGCGGCACGCCATGCGATAAAGGGGAGTCCCCTCCTCAAGCGTGAGCGGGTAGACCGACACATGATGCGGAGCCGCCGCCAGCACGCCATCGAGCGTGCGCTTCCAACTCGCTGCGGTCTGCCCGGGAAGTCCGCACATAAGGTCGCACGACACGTCAAGCCCAGAGTTCTTGACCGTCGCGATGGCGGCAAACGCCCGATCGGCATCGTGAATACGGCCGATGGCGGTAAGTTCGGTGTTATCGAGCGTTTGCACGCCCAGAGAGACGCGTGTGACACCAACCTTGGCAAGCGCAGTGGCAAGCTCGGCGGTCAGCGACTCGGGATTGGCCTCGCAGGTAAACTCAACGGGGGCGCACCACGCACGAATACGCCGCGCCAGCTCCACCAGGCGCTCCCCCGCCAGCGACGGCGTACCGCCGCCAACATAGACGGTGCGGATATGGTCAAGGGCCCCAGCCTTGCCAAAAGCATCGAGGCGCGCGAACAACTGCTCAAAATAGACATCGAGCGCAGCACTCAGGTCGCACGGAGAAAAACTGCGCGAGTCAAAGTCGCAGTACCGGCACTTTTGGGCGCAAAACGGCACGTGCACGTACAGCGCGGTAACGGCCACCCTTAAGCCTCCAGCGGATGAGGGGGCACCGATTCGCCGGCGGCAAGGGCAGCCTCGCAGGCCACCACATCGCGCTCGATATCATCGACCAGTGCCATAAACTCCTCGTACGTGGAGCAGCGCACCACCTGAGCGCGCCAGGCGGCGGCATGGGGCATGCCCTTTAGATACCAGCTCGCGTACGTACGGGCGCGCGACATAAGCGGCAGAAGCTCGTGCGTCAACGTCAGGTGCTCACGCAGAGCCTCCAGGCGCTCGACCGAGGAGCGAGAAGGAACCGGCGTGCCATCGAGCGCAAGGGCGCGAGCATCGCCAAACACCCACGGGTTCCCGTAGATACCGCGCGCGATAAACACCGCGCTGGCGCCCGAGTTGCGCAGATGCTCCGCGGCATCCTCGGCGGTAAACACGTCGCCCGAACCGATCACGGGAATCTCAACGGCGTCGGCAACCTCATCGACGACCGACCAATCGGCCTGGCCCGTATAGAGCTGCGTGGCGCAGCGGCCATGCACCGCCACCGCGGCGGC
This sequence comes from uncultured Collinsella sp., assembly GCA_900544875.1. Classification (GTDB taxonomy): domain Bacteria; phylum Actinomycetota; class Coriobacteriia; order Coriobacteriales; family Coriobacteriaceae; genus Collinsella. The sequence continues at coordinate 12,149 of UQWS01000007.1, forward strand.
ACCGGCGCCTTCGAGCATCTGGGCAAACGTCGCGGCATTACGGTCCTCGGCATAAAAGCCCTTGCGGATCTTTACGGTCACGGGCACATGCGCCGCGCCCACCGCCGCCTCGACGATCTTCTCGGCCAAATCGGGCGTGCGCATAAGGGCAGAGCCCTCGCCCTTGGTGACAACCTTTCGGGCAGGACAGGCCATGTTGATATCGATGAGCGACAGGCGATCGCCCACACGCTCCTCGACGGCGGCGACGGCACTCGCAAACTGATCGGGCTTGGAGCCAAAGAGCTGCACGCAAATCTGCTGCTCCTCGTCGGCCGGCAGCACCAGGCGCCACGTTTTGTTGCTGGCATAGGCAAGGCCCGCCACGCTCACCATCTCGCTGTAGGCAAGGTTGGCACCGCGGCGGCGACACATGATGCGGTAGGCGGGGTCAGTCACGCCCGCCATGGGAGCCATAAGGAACGGCTGCTCGGCATAGGCGCCCAGCAGCCGCTTGCTGTATTCGGAAAGCGCCATAGACCTACTCGTCCACCTTGAGGATCGCCATAAAGGCCTCCTGCGGGACCTCGACCGATCCGATGGCCTTCATGCGCTTCTTGCCCTCTTTCTGCTTCTCGAGCAGCTTGCGCTTACGCGAGATATCGCCGCCGTAGCACTTGGCAAGAACGTCCTTGCGACGCGCTTTGACAGTGGAACGGGCGATGATCTTGTTACCGATAGCACCCTGGATGGGCACCTCGAACAGCTGACGCGGGATGATCTCCTTAAGTTTGTCGCACAGACCACGGGCCAGGCCATAGGCCTTGTCCTTATGGACGATAAACGACAGCGCGTCCACCTCATCACCCGAAAGCAAGATATCGAGCTTCACAAGCTCGGAGGGACGGTACTCGTTGAACTCGTAGTCGAGCGAGGCATAGCCCTTGGTACGGCTCTTGAGCTGGTCAAAGAAGTCCAAAATGAGCTCGGCAAGCGGCATATCGAAGCGCATCTCGACCGATTTGCTCGTGAGATGGATCATGTCGGTCGTCACGCCGCGGTGCTCGATGGCGAGCTGCATGACGGCACCCGTATACTCGGGCGGACAGATGATCTTGGCCTTGAGGTAGGGTTCCTCGATACGCTCGATACGTGTGGCCTCGGGCAGGTCCTGCGGGCTGCGGACATCGATCATCTCGCCATCGGTCTTGTACACGTGATAGTCGACCGAAGGACTCGTGGCAATGAGGTCCAGATTGAACTCGCGCTCCAGGCGTTCCTTAACGACCTCCATATGCAGCAGGCCCAGGAAGCCCACGCGGAAGCCAAAGCCGAGCGCCACCGAGGTCTCGGGCTCCCACACCAACGACGGGTCGTTGACGTGTAGCTTATCGAGCGCGTCACGCAGGTTCTCGTAGTCCTTGTTATCGATCGGGAACAGGCCCGTATAAACCATGGGCTTGGCCTCGCGGTAGCCGGGAAGCGGCTCGGGGCAGGGATTCGACGCCCACGTGAGGGTATCGCCCACGCGAACGGCCTCGGGGTCCTTCAGGCCCGTGACCACGTATCCGACCTCGCCGACCGTGAGCGCGTCGACCGGGGTCTCGGCGGGACGCTTGACGCCCACGCCATCGACCAAAAAGTCGCCCTTTGCCTGCATCATGCGCAAGGTATCGCCCTTTTTGATGGAGCCGTCAAAGATGCGGACCGTGGCGACGACGCCACGATACTCGTCGAAGTATGAATCCAGAATGAGTGCCTTGAGCGGCGCGTTCGCATCGCCCTTGGGCGGAGAGATCAAAAAGACAATGGACTCCAGCAGATCGTGGATGCCCTCGCCGGTCTTGCCCGAGACACACACGGCATCATCGGCAGGGATCGCCAGGTCATCCTCGATCTCGGTCTTAACCTCGTCGGGATGAGCCGAGGGCAGGTCGATCTTGTTGATGGCCGGCACAATGTCCAGATTGGCGTTCATGGCAAGCGTCGCGTTAGAGACGGTCTGCGCCTCAACGCCCTGCGTGGCGTCGACAACGAGCACCGCGCCCTCACAGGCTGCCAGCGAGCGCGAAACCTCATAGGTAAAGTCCACGTGGCCCGGCGTATCGATCAGATTGAACTGATACGTCTCGCCATCGTCGGCGTCATAGGACACGCGAACGGCATTGGACTTGATCGTGATGCCGCGCTCGCGCTCGATATCCATGGTGTCGAGCAGCTGCGACTCCATGTCGCGTTCGTCGACGGTATGGGTGAGCTCGAGGATGCGATCGCTGATCGTGGACTTGCCATGGTCGATGTGCGCAACGATTGAGAAGTTGCGGATGTGGGAAATGTCAATTGAAGTATTCATGCGGACTATCTTACCCGAGCGGTACAAAAAATGGAGCCTGTTCCATAAAACAGGCTCCATTTATGCGCGTAATCTGTGTGGTGTGAAATTTACAACTTAGGCGTTGATGCTGTTCACGAGCTTGGCAAGACCGGACTTGCGGTTGGAAGCCTGGTTCTTGTGGATAACATGCTTGGCGGCAGCCATGTCGAGACGCTTGGTGACGGTCTTGAGGGCAGCCTGGGCCTTCTCGGCGTCGCCCTCGGCAACGGCGGACTGGACGTGCTTGGTCAGCGTCTTGAGCTCGGACTTGACAGCCTTGTTACGCATGCGAGCTGCCTCATTGGTGCGGATACGCTTCTTCTGAGACTTGATGTTTGCCACTTCTGGAGTTCCTTTCGAGTTCCTTGCAAAAAATGTATGACACCTCTGAGACACGGTGAGGTCATGCAAGCGCCTACTATAGCACGCTCCCCCTCAAAGGGATAGAACGAATTTGTCAAATAGGCAGGTATCATCACGATTTTCTCAAGATGTTCGTAATCCAGAGCAAAAGCGCGGTCTGAGAATCGGCCGAACCCTTGAGCGCGAGCTCCACATCGACCGCGCCCTCGAGCGCTGCGACGAGCTCTGCCATCGAAAAGCGGCGCGCCCAGGTCAGGTGATTCTTGACCTGCCAAGACTGGAGCCTGAGCGTTGCGGCCAGCTCACGACCCTGTCCGCGCGCATCGAGCGCCTTGGCAACGATCAGCTCACGGATGCGCCCGCACAACAGCGTGTAGGTCCACACGTAGCTCTTGGCGGGCAGTAGATTGAAGAGTTCGAGCGAGCGGCGCATGTCACGGGCCGAGACCGCATTGAGAAAGTCCCAGGGCTGAACCTCGGCCGTACGTACAATCCAGCGCTCAACGTCGGCAAGCTCAATCTGGGGCGCCTCGACCATCTGGGCAAGCTTAGCCAAGTCGTTATCGAGCATGCGGGTGTTCTCACCCGAACGCGAGACGAGCTCCTCGGCGGCCGCCGTCGAGATCGACTTGCCGTGCCGCGTCGCCATCTGCTGCACGCGGCGCGGTAGCTCCCAGCGCTTGGTACCGGAGCAATCGATCACCGCCTTCTTGTCGATCTTGGCGATCGCCTTATACAGGCGCGTGTTCTTGGCAAGCGAGTCGGCGATGATGAGACAAACCGTCGTGGGGCTGGGACTCGCCAGATAGTCGACAAGCGGCTCGGAGATCGCTTTGGCGAGTTTTGAGCAGCCGTCAAGGATTACCAGGCGAAACTCGCTGCCCATGGGAAAGGTGTTGAGCGATCCGATAATCGACTCGATATCGGGGTCTTTGGTCATATCGCGCTCGTCGAGGTTGAACTCGACCATACCCGACTTTTCCAGACGCGCCTTCATACGCGAGACGGCGTGATCGCGCTTGACGCCGTCGGTACCGACGATCAGATATGCCGGCAGCAGACCGGTTTCGGACATTGCGCTCCCCTCCCGCAGGCTCTCGAATTCGTACCGTGCCATTTTAGCCCAGGGGCCAGCCGCGCGCCAACGATGTCATCACGGTCGCTGGCATCGCATCGCAAAGCCATTCGCAGACGGCGTGACGGTAATGTCGCCGTGTTCGATAGTGCACGCGAACACACCACCCGCTTCCTTAACGGCATCGATGCAGGCATCGGACGGATGGCCGTATCGATTCCCCTCACCCGCACTCGCAAGGGAAAGCTCGGGCTTCAGGACGTCCAGCAACTCACCATCGACTGAAACCTTAGAGCCGTGATGCCCAAGTTTAAGTACATCGATATCCCCCACCTCCTGCACGAATTCCCGTTCTTGATCGAGCTCGGCATCACCGGTGAGGAGCATACGCAGGCCCTTGCCTTCCTGAACATAAGAGAGCAGCAGGACAAGCGAGTCCTCATTTCCCTCGCCATCCACGGACTTGAATGGCCACATCACGCGGCCGCAAAATGAACCGATGTCGACCGTATCCCCACGGCGCACCTGCCGATACTCCACGCCAGGTCGGTTCAATACCTCGGCAGGAGCATCCTCCAGCGCATCCGCCGCCACGGCAATCGTTCCGACCGAAAACTGTTCGAGCACGGCAGGCAGACCACCCCAGTGGTCCTCATCCCAATGCGTCACAAAGACGGCATCGATATGGTGCACGTTATTGCGAACCAACGCCGCTACCACGCGCTCGTCGAGCCCGCAGTCGACGAGCGCTACTACGCCGCCCTGGCGGATAAGAATCGCATCGGCTTGGCCCACATCGAGCACCGTCACCGAAGGCGGAGCGAATCGATCCCAGTAGACGTACGGAATAGCAGCCAAGAGCACCAGGCATGCAAGCCCCACCGCCATAGGACGTGCACGGGGACGCGGCCACCAGACCAGCAGAACCGCCAGCAAACACGGCACCAGGTAAATCCACACGCTATCGGGCGACACACTCACGGATGCGCCCGGAACGGCAGCAAAGAGCTGCTCAAAGAACAGGGCGCAGCGAGCGACAATCATGGGCACCACGAGCGCCCAAGTCCGCAACGGTCCCACGAGCGAAAAGGGAACCAGCACGATGGACACAGCAAGCAGTACGCTCACCACCGGGCCGATGACCGCATTTGCCAACGGAGCAATGAGCGAGAACGTACCGAAGGCGGGAATGGTAATGGGAAGAGTCGCCAGTTGCGAGCACAGCGTGACGGAAAGCATGCTGGCAACGCCCGATGGCACACCCAGCTCACCCAAAGCGTAGGTCGCATAGGGGCAAAAGCACAGAATGGCAAAGACGCTGACACATGAAAGCTGAAAGCCCATCTCGAACAGCACCGTCGGTCGCAGTAGCACAAAGATGGACATGGTTACGAAGAGTGCCGATGCGCCGTGCCGGCGACGCCCCACGCCGTTTACGACAAGCGTCGCGAACACCATGCAGCACGCGCGCACGGCCGAGGGAGACGCGCCCGTAAAGGCAGCGTAGCCCACAAGCGTTATCGCCAATATCGCCCGCTGAAGACCACGTGAGCACCGAGTCTTTTGCAATACACCCTCGATTACAAACCCCACGATAGCCAAATGGCTGCCCGAGACGGCGATAAGATGCGCCGTTCCCGTTACCGAAAACCAGTCGCCCGCCGGCTGGGCGCGTAGCTCGGCCGAACGACCGCAGACGACACCGGCTATGAGCGCACGCGCCGGGTCGGTCGCAGGCGCGATGGACGCAAGCAGCCCATTTCGCAGCCGAAGCAGCGGCCCCGGAGAACCCTCATCGATCGACACAATCCGAACGGCTTTTATCTTGCGTACCTCGCCTCGGAGCGCGCGCAATCGTCCAAACGCATCGTTCTCAAAACGTGAAACGCGACCGATAACACGCACGTGCGCCCCGACCTTGAGCTCGCGGTCACACGATAGGCGAACCGCTGCCAAGTTCTTACCGTCCGCGCGTGCCTCGCAGGTATAGGAATACACGTCGTCGTTTATGGATGGATCACCCTGCACGACAAACTCGAGGCTGCTTGCCGCTCGACCGTCGAGCGCCTTCGAGGCGCCTAGCGTGCCCACAGCCCACCACGCCGAGACGACCGCTCCCGCCACGAGACCGACGGACGCGGCATACAGCCACCGCTTCAAAGGGGCAAGCCGCGCACAAGATTGAGCCAGCACAACGAAGACCGCCGCCGCAATGGGAATGGCCCATAGCGGCCCGACCGCCGGCACCCGCTCCCTCAGCAGCGCATCAGCGGCCACGTTAAGCACCAAAGCGCAGCTCACGCACATGCCGGCACACAGGGCCATCGTCCACGGCATCAAGGGCCGCGGAGGCATCACATGCTCGCGCTCTGTCGCACTCATACGCAGATGCAATCTTTGATTTTGGCAAGCTTCTTCTCGCCGATTCCCGACACACGCATCAGATCGTCAACCGAGGCAAAAGCACCGTTCTTTGTCCGCTCATCGATAATCGACTGGGCCATAGAAGGCCCGATGCCCGAGAGCGTCTGCAGCTCCGCCGCACTTGCCGTATTGATGTTTACTAGGCCTGTAGCGCCACTCACGCCCGACGATGCGGAAGCCCCACCATCAACATCGGCTTCCGCAATGGACGCCTGCTGCTCCCCTACCGTTGGAACGTGAATCTTCTGTCCATCGACGACTTTAGATGCCCGATTGAGCCCCGTAACGTCTGCCTCGGGCGCCAGCCCGCCGGCGGCATCAATCGCCTGAGCCACCCGCGCGCCATCCTTGAGGCGATATACACCGGGCGACACAACGGCGCCATCAACATCGACATAGACCTCTGCCGCGGCAGACGCCTTAGGCGAAGAGCCTTCGGATGTCTTTCCGCTCGAGGCATCGCCGGATCCCGGCTCCACTAACGAGCCCGAACCATCAGTGCGCTCAAACGACACGCCGCCGGCACCGCCGCCAAGGTTCGCCATCGCCAAACCGCTCGCCATCGCAATGACGCCCAGCATCGCCACCACCACTGCCTTATGACCGAGCAGCTTGCCCGCCCAGCGGTCCATCTTTTTGACCCGTTCGTGTTGTTCGCGCTGCGCCATAGCAAAACCTCCCAACAACATCGTGTCAGGAAAAGAGCCCTGCAACAGCCACGCTCCAAAACCGGTTTTCGCGGTCAAACCAAAAGCCGACCAAAATCTTGCACAAATCTGTCCATTTATTCAGGCACACGTCAGCAAATGAACACTTAGTCGCAAAATGCCCAGATAGCAAAAGACCGACGATGCAGACGCATCGTCGGTCTATGCACAAATTTACTCGTGATCTTGGTAAATCTCACGCGGAGCAAGCTCCGAATGTTTGCGTTTTAAGGTCTTAGGGGCCTTATACGTGTTGCTCTCAAAGTCGATGTACTCGGTCTGCTTGAGCAGGCGCTCGATCATCTCCTCGTGATCGAACAACTCCCAGGCCTCATGCACGGCATCGAGTTTAGCGTGCGTCTCGGGACGGCGCGGCATAAACAGCGTGCAGCAGTCGGGAGCGGCCTCAGTCGAGATATCGAACGTACCAATCTCCTCGGCGCGCGCGATGATCTCCTGCTTGTCCGAACCGATGAGAGGGCGGAACACGGGGATCTTCACGGCCTCGTTGACGGCCATGATGTTCTCAAGCGTTTGGGAGGCAACCTGCCCAAGCGATTCGCCCGTCACGATAGCCTTGGCGCCCTCGATGTGTGCAATGCGCTCGGCAACCGAATACATAATGCGGCGATACATGATCACGCGCAGGTTGCTGGGACAGGTCACCGAAATCTCGCGCTGGCAGTCGCCAAACGGCACAACATACAGACGGCCGATCTGGACACCCGGCTCAAGGGCGCGAATGATGTCCTGCACTAGATACTCGCTGGTATCTGGCGTCTGCGGACGACCGGAAAAATGCACCGGCACGCACACGGCTCCGCGTCGCGCGAGCATCCAGGTCGCCACCGGCGAGTCGATACCCGATGACAGCAGGGTCACGACCTTACCGGCAGAGCCCACCGGCAGACCGCCCACACCGCGCTCGGAGCGCGCGTACACATAAACGCTACCCTGAACAACCAGCACGTGAACCATCGCGTCGGGATCGTGCATTTGAACCTTTTTATCGGGGAACGCCTCGCACAGCACCTCGCCAACCTGTCGATTGATATCAATCGAGGTGAGCTCATAGTCGGTATTGGAGCGCTTGGCGTGCACCTTAAACGAATCGAAGGGGCCAAACTCACGCAGCGCCTTCACGGCGGCGGCACAGTACTCCTGAGGGTCGCGATTGGTGTGATACGCCAAAGACACGCGAGCAACGCCGGGAACGGTGCGAATGACACGAGCCGCCTCGTCGGCCTGATGCTCGTTAAAGGTCACGAGGATATAACCGGAAATTCGAGACACGGCATTCACGGAAAAGGCGGCCAAGGCCGCCTTGATGTTATCCATGAGGATATGCTCAAAATGTGCGCGGTTCTTACCCTTAAGTCCAACCTCGTGATAGTGGACCAGGCAGACGCGAGCCGCCATTTAGGCTTCAGCAACCTTGTGGCCGAGCGCCTTCTCATAACGGGCCTCGTCGTAAGAGATGTCGCCGTCGATAATCTCATCCATAGCCATCGAAATGGTATCGGCACCGGAAAGCCCGATGGTGATGTCATCGACATCCTGGACGGCAAGCACGCGGTTGTGCTGGCCACGCAGCATGCTATTGATGTCGCAGGCGCGCTTGGAGGCAAGCGAAGCGAGCAGGAAGCGGTTGTGATCGGTCTTCTCCAGAAGATCGTCAATGCAAGGCTTTACAACGGACACGGACCTCAGATCCTTTCATGCATATCGAGAACGCGAACGAGCTCATCGGTCGCGCGGTCGAGATCGTCATTTACCACGACGTCGTCGTAGCGGTCGGCAAGGGCAAGCTCATCGGCGGCGTTTGCCATACGCAGCTCAATCGTCTCGGGCGTCTCGGTACCGCGACCGACTAGACGCTCGCGGAGTACCTCAAGCGAAGGCGGCTTGATAAAGATCAGCACGGCCTCGGGGAAACGCTCCTTCACCTGCAGGGCACCCTGGACATCGATCTCCAAGATGAGAGACGAACCAGAGGCGAGCTTGGACTGAACCTCGCTCACCAACGTGCCGTAGCAGTTACCGTGGACCTCGGCCCACTCAACAAACTCACCGTTTGCCACGCGGCGGTCGAACTCCTCACGCGTCAGGAAAAAGTAATTGACGCCATCGACCTCACCTTTGCGTGGGGCTCGCGTGGTAGCCGAAACCGTCAGGCCCAGGTTAGAGCGACGCTCGCGCACACGAGTGACGAGCGTGCCCTTGCCCGCGCCTGACGGTCCAGAAATCACAAAGAGCTTGGAATCCTGAGCGCTCACTTATTTGGTCAGCTGCTCGAGGAGCTGCTCGCGCTGACGGACGCCAAGGCCCTGAACGCGACGGGTAGCGGAGATGCCGAGCTCCTCCATGATCTTGGCGGCCTTGGCCTTACCATAACCAGGGAGAGACTCGATGAGGGTGGAAACCTTCATGCGGGAAGCGATGGGGTCATCGGAGTTGAGCACGGACTCGAGGGACTTCTCGCCCTTCTTGATCTGCTCGCGAAGCTCAGCGCGGGCGTGACGTGCGGCAGCAGCCTTCTCAAGAGCCTGCTTACGCTGCTCATCGGTAAGCTGAGGGAGTGCCATTCGTACCTCCAAATAGTTGGGTTATATCTGATTCAATAATTGGCATTTTAGCACGTAGAACGTACAAAATGCCCAATCGCGGCTCCATAGGTTAGACGATACCCGCAAAAAGTGCAATATACTGCGCCCAAAGTTAAGCCCCTGACCTGCGATTCCACACAAAGGATGGGAAAGTTTACGCAGGCACAGGGGCTATTTTGTGCTAATGAGACCCAAAAGTGGTGACTTAGGGGAATCTTTTACGCGACGTTTTCGACCAGCTCGGCGACGATGGCGTCAAAGGCGGCAACCGGATCGTCGGCACCGGTGATGGGACGGCCCACCACAATGTGGCTTGCGCCACGCTCGATAGCCTGGGAAGGCGTCGCCACGCGGGACTGGTCACCAAGGGCGGCACCAACCGGACGCACACCCGGAGTCACGATCAGGGCATCGGGACCCAACAGCTCACGCATGTCGTGAGCCTCCATCGGCGAGCACACGATGCCGTCGATGCCGTTGGCCTGAGCGAGCTTTGCCAGGCGGGCGGCCTCCTCGGCCACGGGCGACTCGACGCCGATCTCGCTCAAGGCATCCTGATTCATGCTCGTGAGCACGGTGATGGCGACGAGCTTGGCGCGGTCGTCGCGCGCCTCCTCGGCACCCTCGCGGCAGGCAGCAAGCATTGCGCCCGAACCCAAGCCGTGAACCGAGAGCAGGTCGGCACCGGCAAGCGAGGCCGAGCGGGCGGCACCGCGAACCTGATGCGGAATATCATGGAACTTAAGGTCAAGAAAGACCTTAAAGCCTAGGTCCTTAAAGGTCTTGACGATCTGGGGACCCTCGGCGTAATAGAGCGTCATACCAACCTTGAGCCAAGCGGCATGGCCCGAAAGCTCGTGGGCGAGCTCGAGCGCACGCTCACGATCGCAGTCGAGGGCGACGATTACGCGGTCGCGGGCATCGGTCTCTAGCATTCGAACGCACCTACCAGTTCGTTGATGTCCTTTACGCCCTGGGACTCGGCCCAGGCCTCGAGCTCGTGCGCGATCTTGAGCGAAGCGCACGGATCGACGAAGTTGGCCATGCCAACCGACACGCAGGTGGCACCGGCCAGGATAAACTCGGCCGCATCCTCGCCGGTCATGACACCGCCGACACCGTTGATGGGGATATCGACGGCCTGGGCGACCTCCCAGACCATGCGCACGGCGATGTGGTGGCACAGCGGGCCCGAAAGGCCGCCCTTGGGCTTTGCCACGCGGGACTTGCGGGTATGGACGTCGATGGCCATGCCCTGGATGGAGTTAATGACCGAAAGGCCGTCGGCGCCGGCGGCTTCGAGGGCCTTGGCGATCTCGGCGACGTTGACCGGCGCCATCTTCACGAACAGCGGCTTATCGGTCACCTTGCGGCAGGCAGCCATAACGGAAGAGGCGCCCTCGGGCGTAGAGCCCATGGCGGCACCGCCGGCGGCGATGTTGGGGCAGCTCACGTTGATCTCGTAGCCGGCAGCCCAGGGGCATAGCTCGACATACATCTCGAGCGCGCGCACAAACTCGTCAACGGAGTGGCCGGCAACCTGACAGATGACCTGGCAACCGTCCTTGGACAGCTGTTCGAGCCACGGGCCTGACTCACGGGCAAAGGCGGCCACGCCGGGGTTCTGAAGGCCCACGGAGTTGATCATGCCGCCCGGGATCTCGGCCATGCGGGGCGCGGGGTTGCCGGGCCAGGGCTCGGCTGCGCAACCCTTGGTGGTGATGGCGCCCAGCTGGGAAACATCAAAGAAGTTCTGGAACTGCCAACCGTAACCAAAAGTACCGGCTGCGGTGTTGATGGGGTTCTGCATCTTGACGCCGCCGAAATCGACGGCCATGTTCACGGTACCCACTAGAAGACCACCACCTTGGAAGCATCGAACACGGGGCCGCACATGCAAGCACCCTTCATACCGTCGACCGTCTCGACATTGCAGGTGTTGCAGGCGCCAAAGCCACAGCTCATCATGCGCTCGAGGGACACCTCGCAGTACGCACCGGCCTCGGCGGCAGCAGCGGCGACCTTCTTCATCATGACGGCGGGACCGCAGCTGGCGACGTAGTCGTAGCCGCCCTCGCCGAGCAGCTCGGCGGCAGGATCGGTGCAAAAACCGTGCGTGCCGAGCGAGCCGTCGTCGGTGCAAACGTTGACCGTGGCGCCCAGCGCGCGGAACTCATCGATGCCCACGGCCTTGGAAGCGGTGCCAAAACCCAGGCACACGTCGACGGCCACACCCTGCTCGGCAAGCTTGCCGGCAAGGCACAGCACGGGCGGAACACCGATGCCGCCCGCCACGAGCAGCGCCTTCCTGGTGCCCTCGGGAACAAGCCAGCCGCGGCCGCCAGGGCCCAACAGGTTAGAGGTGGAGCCGGGGCCCATCTGGGACAAACGACGGGTATCGTCGCCCACGACGGCGTACCACAGCTCGACGGTGCCGGCCTCGGCGTCGGCGCGGTAGTAGCTCAGGGGCACGCGAAGCAGCGAGGACGCATCACCGGGTACGGCGATGTTCACAAACTGACCGGGCTTGAGCGCACTTGCAAGCTTGGGGGCCGAGATGACGAGCGAGAAGACGCCGTCGGCAATCTCCCGGTTCGAGACGACCTCGAAGTCGTGCATGCGTGCAGTGGAAGGTGTGGGCATAAACGCTCCAATCCCCCATGCGGTTGCATGGTCCAAACGAATAGAAAGCGCGGCACCGCAAGGGCGCCGCGCACAAAAGCGATAAGGCTATGCTAGCAGATGCAGCCGTCGGCAAGCGTCTTTTTACCGCCGACAAATACATCGGTGGCACGACCGGTGAGCGTGCGGCCGGCAAAACCGGAGTTCTCGGCGCGCGACTCGTAACCGTCCTCGCCAACCGTCCAGGTTGCGGAGGGGTCGAACACGGTCAGGTCGGCAACGGATCCCGCCTTGACCTGAACCTGGTCGAGACCCAGGATCTCACGCGGTTTGATGGCCATGAGCTCGACCATGCGGCCCATGCTCATCTTGCCCGTGTTGACCAGCTCGGTGAGCACGAGCGACAGCGAGGTCTCGAGGCCGATCATGCCAAAGGGTGCGAGCTCGAACTCGCGGGCCTTCTCCCACGGGGTGTGCGGAGCGTGATCGGTAACGATCACGTCGACGGTACCGTCGATGACGCCCTGACGAATGGCTTCGGCGTCCTCGTCGGTGCGCAGCGGCGGATTGACCTTGAGCGAGGTGTTGTAGGTCTCGTCCAGGTCGTTCTCGGTCAGGAACATGTGGTGCGGGGTGGCCTCGCAGGTAACCTGAACGCCAGCGGCCTTACCGGCACGCACGATCTCCAGACCATGGGCGGTGGAGATGTGCTGGATGTGCAGCTTGGCGCCGGTCAGCTTGGCGATCTCGATGTCGCGGGCGATCTGGAGCTCCTCGCCGGCAGCCGGCCAACCCTCGAGGGCCAGACGGGTCGAGACCTTGCCCTCGTTGATCTGGCCATGGCCGACCAGGTCCTCGTCCTGGCAGTGGCTCATGAAGACCTTGCCGAACATCTTGCCGTAGTCCATGCAGCGACGGAGCATGCCCGCGCCCTGCACGCCACGACCATCGTCGGTGAAGGCGACGGCGCCGTGGGCGACCATATCGCCCATCTCGGACATGGCCTCGCCCTTAAGACCGCGGGTCATGGCGCCCGACGGATAGACGCGGCAGTGGCCGACCTCGGCAGCGCGGGACTTGACGAACTCCACGACGGTGCCGTTATCGGTGACGGGATCGGTGTTGGGCATGGCGCACACGCCGGTGAAGCCGCCCTTGGCAGCAGCGCGGGTGCCGCTCTCGATGTCCTCTTTGACCTCGTAGCCAGGCTCGCGCAGATGCACGTGCATATCCACCAGGCCGGGGACGAGATACTTGCCGGAAAGGTCGCGGACCTCGGCTCCCTCGGCGGCGAGGTTCTCGCCGACCTCGGCGATCTTGTCACCGTCGATCAGGACGTCGACGACACCGTCAAGCTCGACGGACGGATCGACGACGTGGGCATTCTTAAGAAGCAAGGCCATTATCGGCACCTCCAAGCAGCAGATACAGGATAGCCATACGCACGCAGATACCGGCGTAGACCTGCTCCAGGATGACGGAGCGTTGCGGGTGGTCGGCCATATAGGAGTCGAACTCAACGCCGCGGTTGATGGGGCCCGGGTGGCAGATAATCGCATCGGGCTTCATGAGCTTCTCGCGGTCCTTGGTCAGACCGAAGAGCTTGTGGTACTCGCGAATCGTGGGGAACGGTGCGCCCTCGAGGCGCTCCTGCTGCACGCGCAACATGTAGACGACGTCCAGCTCGGGCAGGACGGAATCGAGGTCGCTCGTCACGTGGTCGCAGCCCAGGACCTCGGGCGCCGGCGGCAGCAGCGTGCCGGGGGCGACGGCGTAGGTCTCGCAGCCCATGATCTTAAGTGCGGGGATCAGCGAGCCGCACACGCGGGAGTGCGCGATATCGCCGACGACGGCGACCTTCAGACCGTGGAAGTCACCCTTGTGCTCCCAGATGGTGTACAGGTCGAGCAGGGCCTGCGTGGGGTGGTTGTGCTTGCCGTCGCCGGCGCAGATGACGCTCGCGGGCGAGTTCTGCGTGACGATGTAGGGAGCACCGGCGTGCTTATCGCGAACGACGATGCAATCAATCTTGTAGGCGTTGAGGGTCTCGACGGTGTCGACGAGGCTCTCGCCCTTGACCGTGGAGGTCGAGGAGCCGCCAAAGTTGAGGCTGTCGGCCGAAAGGCGCTTCTCGGCGAGCTCGAAGGAGCTGCGGGTGCGCGTCGAGGGCTCGTTGAACATGTTGACGATGGTCTTGCCCTTGAGCGTGGGGACCTTCTTGATCGCACGCTCGTTGACCTCAGAGAACGCCTTGGCGGTCTCGAGGATGAGCTTGATGTCCTCTTCGGAGTACTCGGTAATGTCGATCAGGTGCTTATGGTTGAACGCCACGGTACTACTCACCTCCCAGCGGCGCGGAGCCCACGTGGGAACCCGGCGCGACGTCGTTAATCTCGACGGCGGTGTGGCCGTCGACTTCCTTCATATATAGGTGCACGTTCTCCTCATGCGACGAGGGAACGTTCTTGCCGACAAAGTCCGGCGAGATGGGGAGCTCACGGTGACCGCGGTCAACGAGAACTGCCAGCTCGATGCGGCTCGGACGGCCCAGGTCCATGACGGCATCCAGAGCGGCGCGGATAGTACGGCCCGTATACAGGATGTCGTCCACCAGCACGACGCGCTTGCCGTCGACGCTGAAGGGAATGTTGGTAGCGTGGATCGCGGGAGCGAAATTGGTCGCATAGTCATCGCGGTAGAAGCTGATGTCCAGGCTGCCGAGCGGAACGTCGACGCCCTCGATCTCCTTGATCTCCTCGGCGAGCTTCTTTGCCAGAAGGTCGCCGCGCGTGACGATGCCGACCAGAGCGAGGTCTTCACAGCCCTCGTTGCGCTCGAGAATCTCGTGCGCGATGCGGGTCATCGCTCGATTGACGGCGGTCTCGTCCATGATGACCGCCTTGGGGGAAGTCGTGCCCATCGATCTCCTTCCTCACATGTCTTGACTGCTGACACAGTCAAAAAAAATAGATGCCCGACCGCTTAAAGCGGACCAGACACCCACAGGAAGGGCTGCTCTTCGGCAGCTATGTAATTCCATGTGGGTATCTCGTACCCCTTTAATGGTCAAGGGATAGTGTAGCCAACCTCGAGCTTAATTGCGAGCATAAATACAGAACAATCCGTAAACGGAGCCCAATGCTCCATAAACCTATATATATTTGTGGGACGAGCTTGAAAACGCACGCACGAGCTGGCATAATCCCCTCTGCTGCACGCAAATCGGATCTACGTCCAGGGCCGTGGCGTGAGCACTATCGCCAAAAGAGGAATATCTCTGTGTAGATTACGCACAGGGAGCTGCTTCTGTGCTATAGTTCAGGCTTGTTTGTTAACGCGACATGTTCGTTTGTCGCCCAAGGAGGGTCAGTTATGTCCAAAGTTTGCGAAGTTTGCGGTAAGCACCCCGTTGCCGGTCGCTCCATCAGCCACTCTCACCGCGTCACCAACCGTAAGTTCCGCCCCAACATCCAGCGCGTCTACGTCGTCGTCGATGGTCACCGTCGCAAGATGAACGTTTGCTCCACCTGCCTCAAGTCTGGCAAGGTTGCGCGCTCCTAAATAAGGTCTTACCAACAAGTACCTCGGACTCTCCGGGTCAAAGACCTCGCGTTCATATAGAACTTACCAAAGGCGTCCTCCCCCACGGAGGGCGCCTTTTTGCACTCATTGGGGACACTCATTGGGGACAGACTTACATGAGTGTTTTCACGCATTGGGGACAGACGTAACGCATGCCGACTGCGGCTCGGCCCCTACCTCACGCTGCCTCCTTCCAGCCTACAGTGGCCTTGGTCACGCTTGTAGCGCCGATACCGGTGATACGGGCAATTTGCTTGACCGTGAGATGTGCCCGCCTGAGCCTCAGCAGACAGGCATCACGTTCGGAGCGTGGCAGGGCCTTGAGCAGCGCAGGATCCATGCTCGGCAAAACTTCGCGCGCAACGGAAAGGGCGTCCTCATCGGGGATCCGTCGGCGCGGAAGAATCTCCACTGACCAGATGCGCCCGGCAACTTCCTCGAGATGCTCGCAATAGCAACGAGAGCCTCCGACAATATCGAGCATAGGGGCCGCGTCACAGATATCAAAGGGATCATATCCCAGCTGGTATGCCTTGTAGCTTGACCAGCGGTAGGCATCGAGCGAGTCGAGCACACCTTTCACAGGATTGAGATGGATATAATCGAGCAACTGCACCGCCTGCGTGTCCGACTCGACCGCGATCCGCGAATAGCGATTATCAAACAGGTGACCCGTTCTTCCCGTTTTTCCATTGAAATACTTGGCATAGGCCGTCAGCGCGCACTGCATTGCCTTTGAAAGGTTGTCATATGGGTCATCAACCATCAAATGGAAGTGATTATCCATAAGGCACCAGGCCAACACCGCCACGTCATGGCACGCAAACCTGTCTGAGATGTCCGATAAGAAACGATAGCGGTCGGAATCATCTTCAAAAATGATCTGTTTGGAGTTGCCGCGGTCAAAGACGTGGTAATAGCCGGTGAGCGATATTTCGCGGGCGCATCGGGGCATGGTCTCTCCTTTCAAAGCCGTACAGGCAACACCTAAAAGGAGAGAAGGAACGCGAAATGCTGAGCCTGTGACCTATTTATATCCAATCTGCGCCAAAAACAGGCCCAGAACGGCAAAATGACAAATCCATGTCTGTCACAAATGAGTGAAAGCACTCATGTAAGTCTGTCCCCAATGAGCGGGGCAATGCAATAGGCAGATAGTTATAGTTGAAACGTTTCAGTTTATTGAAGTGTTTTAGTGTGCCTTTTACAGGAATCTGACCGTTCACCGAATTATTTCTTGCTATCATGCAAGGCGTAGGGTAAATCTCCGATCGCAAGGAGACACAAATGGTGAAAAAGTCACCGGAAAACACTACTCCCGCAATTGTGGACAACGTAGAGGCGCTTGAGGCTAAGCTCGCTCAGATGCGAGAGGCCCAGGCGCTTTTTGCTACGTACACGCAGGAGCAGGTCGACAAGATCTTCTATGAGGCCGCCATGGCCGCCAACAAGGCTCGTATCCCGTTGGCGAAGATGGCCATCGAGGAGACCGGCCGCGGCGTTCTTGAGGACAAGGTCATCAAGAACCACTACGCCGCAGAGTACATCTACAACGCTTACAAGAACACCAAGACCTGTGGCGTTCTGGAGCGCGACGAGGCTTACGGCATCACCAAGATCGCCGAGCCCATCGGCATCGTGGGCGCCGTCATCCCGACGACCAACCCCACCTCCACCGCGATCTTCAAGACGCTGATCAGCCTGAAGACCCGCAATGCCATCATCATCTCCCCGCACCCGGCTGCCGCCAAGTGCACCATCGCCGCCGCCAAGCTCGTGCTTGACGCCGCCGTCAAGGCCGGCGCCCCCGAGGGCATCATCGGCTGGGTCGATGTCCCCTCCATCGAGCTGACCAACATGGTCATGCG
Source organism: uncultured Collinsella sp. (assembly GCA_900544875.1). GTDB lineage: Bacteria > Actinomycetota > Coriobacteriia > Coriobacteriales > Coriobacteriaceae > Collinsella. The sequence goes on from UQWS01000007.1 coordinate 29,749, forward strand.
CGACGTCGACATCATCCTCGCCACCGGTGGCCCGGGCATGGTCAAGGCCGCTTACTCCTCGGGCAAGCCCGCCCTGGGCGTTGGCGCCGGTAACACCCCGGTCGTCATCGACGACACCGCCGACGTACTGCTCGCCGTCAACTCCATCATCCACTCCAAGACCTTCGACAACGGCATGATCTGCGCTTCCGAGCAGTCCGTGACCGTCATCGACACCATCTATGACCAGGTCAAGGCCGAGTTCCAGAAGCGCGGCTGCTACTTCGTCAAGCAGGGTGCCGAGATGGAGGCCCTGCGTGCCGCCATGTTCAAGAACGGCGCCCTCGATCACCGCATCCCCGGCATGGCTGCCGCCAAGATCGCCGAGCTCGCCGGCATCGAGGTTCCCGCCAAGACCAAGATCCTGATCGCCGAGGTCACCTCCACCGACCCCGCCAAGGAGGAGTTCTCCCACGAGAAGCTCTCCCCGGTCCTGGCCATGTACCACGCCAAGGACTTCCAGGAGGCCGTCGACAAGGCCGAGCACCTGGTGCTCGCCGGTGGCCCGGGCCACACCGCCTCTCTGTACGTGCACCCCGCCCAGGCCGAGAAGATCAGCCTGTTCGAGCACGTCATGAAGGCCTGCCGTATCGTCATCAACACCCCGTCCTCGCACGGCGGCATCGGTGACCTGTACAACTTTGGCATGAAGCCGTCTCTGACCCTGGGCTGCGGCTCCTGGGGCGGCAACTCCGTCTCCGAGAACGTTGGGGTGAAGCACTTGATCAACGTTAAGACTGTGGCCGAGCGCCGTGAGAACATGCTGTGGTTCCGCGCTCCCGAGAAGGTCTACTTCAAGAAGGGTTCCACGCCCGTCGCCCTCGACGAGCTGGGCAACGTCATGGGCAAGAAGCGCGCCTTCATCGTCACCGACCAGTTCCTCTTCAAGAATGGCAACACCCGCGCCATCGAGGCCAAGCTCGACGAGATGGGCATCGCCCACGACTGCTTCTACGACGTCGAGCCCGATCCGTCGCTGCAGTGTGCACGTCGCGGCGCCAAGCAGATGGCTCTCTTTGAGCCGGACGTCATCATCGCCGTCGGCGGTGGCTCCGCTATGGACGCCGGCAAGATCATGTGGATGATGTACGAGCACCCCGAGTGCAAGTTTGAGGACATGGCCATGGACTTCATGGACATCCGCAAGCGTATCTTCACCTTCCCCGAGATGGGCAAGAAGGCCTACTTCGTCGCCGTCCCGACCTCTTCGGGTACCGGCTCCGAGTGCACGCCGTTCGCCATCATCACCGACAAGGAGACCGGCATCAAGTGGCCGCTCGCCGACTACGCGCTGCTCCCCAACATGGCTATCGTCGACGCCGACAACTGCATGACCGCCCCGCGCGGCCTGACCGCTGCCTCCGGCATCGACGTCATGACCCACGCCATCGAGTCCTACGTCTCCATCATGGCTTCCGACTACACCAAGGGCCTCTCCGAGCGCGCTGCCAAGCTCGTCTTTGAGAACCTGCCCTCCAGCTTCACGAACGGCGCCAAGGACCCGCACGCCCGCGAGGAGATGCACAACGCCTCCTGCATGGCCGGTATGGCCTTCGCCAACGCCTTCCTGGGCCTCAACCACTCCATGGCTCACAAGCTCGGCGCTTTCCATCACCTGCCCCACGGCATCGCTAACGCCGTCATCCTGACCCGCGTCATGCGCTACAACGCCGCCGAGGCTCCCGTCAAGATGGGTACCTTCTCCCAGTATCCTTACCCCAACGCGCTGCACAACTACGCCGAGATGGCCAAGTACTGCGGCATCGAGGGCAAGGACGACAAGGAGGTCTTCGAGAACTTCATCACGAAGCTCGAGGAGCTCAAGGACTTCATCGGTGTCAAGAAGACCATCGCCGACTACGGTGTTGACGAGCAGTACTTCCTCGACACCCTCGACGAGATGACCGAGCAGGCATTCAACGACCAGTGCACCGGCGCTAACCCGCGCTACCCGCTCATGAGCGAGATCAAGGAGCTCTACCTGGACGCCTACTACGGCCGCGAGCCCCAGGACTACGCCGTCTGCTAGTTTTTAGCACGGTTTTTTGCGGCGGGGGTGCACGGGTGTTTCACACACCCCCGCCGTCGCTTCTATCGCATCGTTGAAAGGATGCAACCATGCTGCTACCCGATTCCAAGACCGAGCTCGTCCGCCGTGGCAACAAGGTCGTTTACGACCTGGGCGACAAGATCGTCAAGGTCTTTAACGAGACCAAGCCTGTCTCCGACGTGTTCAACGAGGCTTTGAATCTTGCCCGCATCAATGAGTGCGGCATCCGCAGCCCCAAGGCTCTCGAGGTTTCCCAGCTCGAGAACGCCAACGGCTGGGCGCTCGTGACCGAGAAGGTTCCGGGCACCACCCTTGCCGAGAAGATGACTGCCGAGCCCCAGCGCTTTGGTGAGTACCTCGAGATGTTCGTCGACCTCCAGATCGAGATCCACGGCTACACCTCCCCGCTGCTCAACCGTCAGCGCGACAAGTTCGCCCGCATGATCGACAGCCTTGATCAGCTCAATGCCACCACGCGCTACAACCTTCAGGAGCGTCTGGACGGCATGACCAAGGAGTTCAAGGTCTGCCACGGCGACTTCAACCCCTCCAACGTCATCGTCGGCGACGACGGCCAGCTCTATGTGTGCGACTGGGCACACGCCACCCAGGGCTCCCCTGCTGCCGACGTTGCCACCACCTACCTGCTCTTTGCCCTCAACAGCAAGGACCAGGCCGAGGCCTACCTGGAGCTCTACTGCGACCGTGCCGACATGCCCATGCAGGTCGTGCGTCAGTGGACGAGCATCGTCGCCGCTTCCGAGCTCGCTCGTAAGCGCAACGTGAACGATGAGTTCCTGAAGAACTGGATCGACGTCGTCGATTATCAGTAATATCTGAGCGATTTATTTCGCATCGGAGGCATAATGGAAAACCCCGCAGCTCGCATGGGCTGTGGGGTTTTCCTTTTAGATATCGAGGATGCTACAAGATAATAGGACGGCCCCGCATCTCCCCGATTGGAGAAATGCGGGGCCGTCCCACATATCGAACTACAAGCGAAATCGTCGATTAACGGCGGGCTGCCTTAACAAGCTCGGCAACCTTGGCAACGACCTCGTCGATCGCCACGTCCTCGCGCTCGCCCGTAGCACGGTCCTTGAGCTCAACGGTGCCATTCTTAAGGCCGCGCTTGCCCAGAACCACCTGATACGGGAAGCCCATGAGGTCGTTATCGGCAAACTTAAAGCCAGGACGCTCATCGCGATCGTCGACGACGACCTCGATACCCTCGGCACACAGGCCATCAACAATCTGCTCGCAGACGGTAGCGCACTCTTCCTTCTTGGGATCAAGCGGAATCACCGCGACCTCGTACGGGGCAACGGAGACCGGCCAGACGATACCGTGCTCGTCGTTGTGCTGCTCCACGACGGCAGCGAGCGAGCGGGACACGCCCACGCCGTAACAACCCATGATGAGCGGCTTCTCCTTGCCGTCCTCGTCCATAAAGGTGGCACCCATGGCCTCGGAATACTTGGTGCCAAGCTGGAAGACCTGAGAGACCTCGATGCCGCGGGCAGCGGAGAGCGGCTTGCCGCAGTGCGGGCAGGGGTCGCCGGCAACGACGGTTACCAGGTCGGCCCACTCGTCGACGGTAAAGTCGCGCTCGGGGCAGGCACCGGTAAAGTGATAGTCGACCTCGTTGGCGCCACAGGCCCACTGCTTGGACTCGCGCAGGCTCTCGTCGCACACCAGACGGATGCCCTCGGGCAGGTTGACCGGTCCGATAAAGCCCTTGTGCAGGCCGTTCGCCTGAAGCTCCTCGTCGGTCATCATGCGATAGCCCTTGCCAAAGACATGTTCGGCCTTGCAGTCATTGAGCTCGTGGTCGCCCGGGACAATGGCCACGACCGGCATGCCCTCGGCGTCGATGAGCGCCAGCGACTTTCGCGTACCGTTCTCGGGGAAGCCGAAGAACTTGGCGACGGCCTCAATGGTGCCCATGCCCGGAGTCTCGACCTTGGTGAGCGTACCGTCGCCGGGGCCCTCAGTCACGACTACCTTGGTGCTTGCCGCCTCGTCATCGGCAGCAAAGCCGCAATCGTCGCAGTAGACCAGCGAAGCCTCACCGGCGTCGGCCAAAGCCATGTACTCGACGGAGGTATCGCCACCGATCTCACCGGAGTCGGCAACGACGGGCAGGGCCTTAATGTAGCAGCGCTCACAGATGTTAGCGTAGGCCTGCTTCATCTTGTCGTACTCCTCCTGCAGGCTCTCCTGTGTGGCGGAGAAGCTGTAGGCGTCCTTCATGATGAACTCGCGACCGCGCATCAGGCCAAAGCGGGGACGGAACTCGTCGCGGAACTTGTCCTGAATGTGGTACAGGTTGACAGGCAGCTGCTTGTAGGAACGCAGCTCGTTGCGCACCAGGGCCGTGACGGTCTCCTCGTGCGTGGGGCCCAGCACGAACTCGCGGCCGTGGCGGTCATCAAAGCGCACGAGTTCCTTGCCATAGGCGTCGATGCGGCCGGACTCGCGCCATAGCTCAGCGTCGACCATAATGGGCATCATGAGCTCCTGGGCACCGGCGGCATCCATCTCGTCGCGCACGATATTCTCGATCTTGCGAATCGAGCGCCATGCGAGCGGCAGGTAGGAATACAGACCGGCGGCCTCCTTGCGGATCATGCCGGCACGGAGCAGCAGGCGGTGGCTGGCGAGCTCAGCGTCCGCCGGATCCTCTTTAAGCGTCGGCGCATAGAGCTTAGACATATACATTGCTCGGGTCATTTATTTCTCCTCAATAAGTTTGTCGACCTCTGCCATAAGCGCGTCGACAATTTGGTCCTCAGCTACTTTACCAATGATCTGGCCATGCGAAAAGAGCAAGGCCTGACCACGTCCGCAAGCAACGCCCAGGTCGGCATCAGAAGCCTCACCGGGGCCATTAACGGCACATCCCATCACAGCGATAGAAAGCGGCGCGGAGTAGTTCTTAAGCCGCTCGGTGACCTCCTCGGCGATGGGAATCAGGTTAACCTGACAGCGGGCGCACGTGGGGCACGAGACAATCTCGGGACCGCGGCGACGCAGGCCCAACGACTGCAAAATTCCCCAGGCGACCGGCGGCTCCTCAACCGGATCGGCCGTGAGCGAGACGCGCATGGTGTCACCGATACCCTCAGACAGCAGAATACCAAGGCCCACCGAGCTCTTGATGGTGCCCTGCAGCTTGGTACCTGCCTCGGTTACGCCCAAGTGAAGCGGAACGTGGGGAATCTCACGCGACAGGGCTCGATAGGTATCGAGCGTCGTTTGCACGCTATGGGCCTTGGCCGAAAGCACAATGTTCGTAAATCCGCGGTCCTCAAAGTGCTTGACGAAACGCTCGCTCGACTTCACGAGCTTTTCGGGCTGCGTGAGGTCATCGCGCTCGGCGATGTCCTGCTCGAGCGAACCGGCATTGACGCCGATACGAATCGCACAACCCGCGGCACCCGCAGCATCGATCACCGCGTCGACCTTAGCCCAATCGCCGATATTGCCGGGATTGATGCGCAGCTTGGCGGCACCAGCCTCGACGGCGCCGATGGCGAGCTTATGATTAAAGTGAATATCGGCAACGATCGGCACTGGAGACTCAGCACAGATGGTACGGAAGCCCTCGAGCGCGGCCTCGGTGGGTACACTTACGCGCACGATATCGCAGCCCGCCTGCGCCAACGCGCGAACCTGCCCAAGCGTGGCCTGAGCATCGGCGGTATCGGTGCAGGTCATGGACTGAACCACGACCGGCGCGCCACCGCCGATCTGCACGCCGCCCACATGCACGGGGCGCGTCAGCTCGCGCGGCAAAGAATGGGATGAAGACAATCCAAACACTCCCCTACAGAATAAATCGAAGGATGTCGGAACGAAGCATATAGACAAACAGCAGCGCAAAGAGCGCGATGCCCACATAGCTCACAATCGTCTGGACCTTGAGCGGAAGCTCGCGTCCCGCAATCTTTTGAATGATCTCAATTAGCAGCTTGCCGCCGTCGAGCGGCGGGATAGGCAGCAAGTTCATAAAGCCCAGTGAGAACGAAATGAGCGCGGCAAACGACAAGAACGTGATGGGACCGGCAGCAGCTGCCTGCGAAGACATGACGCTAATACCCACGATCGAAGAGGACTGATCGAGGATCTCCATCGTATGCTGCGGCTGGAGCAGGCGCATCACGCCCTCCGCTGTCTGCGCAACATACGAAAAGGAGAGGCGCGCCGAGGTGATGGGGTCCAAACGGACTACCTGCGTAGAGGCATAAACGCCCAGACGTTCGCCCTCTTTGAGTGCGACCGAGGTCGAGCACTGCTTGCCGTCGCGCTCATACTCAATGGCGATATCGTCCTTACCGGCGGCCTTGCCGATAGCATCGTAGACGTCCATCCAAGTGGAACATGAGACACCGTCGACCGAAAGGATCGCATCACCGGCCTCGATACCCGCCTTGGCGGCAATAGACCCCTCGTCAACCTGACCGATCACGTTGGTATCCATCGGCACGGTGACACCCGCAATGGAATAGATGCTCATAAGGAGCAAAAAACCCGTCAGGATATTGACGAGAATGCCCGCGAGCAGCATAAAGGCGCGCTTGAGAAAGCCCTGGCCTAGATAAGTGTGCGAGCGCTCTTGCGCCAAGAAATCAGCCTCGCCGCACGGCAGCTCCCACACATCGCCCTCGGCAGTCGCATGCTCTCGATCGAACCGGCGGCCGTCAAAGGTGGTGTAACCCGCAGCGTCTCGAGGCAGTGTCTGATACTTGATGGGATAGTAGCTCGGTGAGGGCTTCTCCCCTTCCTCATACCAAGGTGCGATGGAGCCCCAGCCCAGCAACAGAGCACAAGCCTCGAGCACATCCTCCTCGGAAAGCTCGAGCTCGACAGCAAGGTCGGCCACGGTCACGCGACCAAGACGGTAGATAGCCGCGAGCACGCGATCGGCGCACGAGACGTCGGTCGGATCCATACCGCAGATGGCAGCGTAGCCACCCAGCAGCAGCGGGGTCACGCCAAACTTGGTTCCAATGCGACGCGACGTGTAATGGATGTCAAAGCGGCACGGCAGGCCCAAAAAGAACTCGGTCACACGGACGCCGCAGGCACGAGCCGCCAAAAAGTGGCCGCCCTCGTGCAAAAACACGAGGACGGAAAGCATCAGCAGGCCCCAAAAGACCGATGAGAGAACGCTCAGAACAGTATCCATAAAACGAAAAAGCAATCCTTATGGGTTAGGAACGGGTTGCGACGAGCACCTGCGCAGCCTTTTCACGCGCCCACGCATCGATGTCGCGAAGCTGCTCAAACGAATCGACCGCATGCATATCGTGAGCATCCATGCAGGATTCCACAATGCGATCGATATCGGTAAAGCTGCAGCCATCGTGCAGGAAGGCATCGACGGCAACCTCGTTGGCGGCATTGAGCACGCACGGCATGGTGCCACCCGTCTTGCCGGCACGCTCGGCCAGTGCCAGACAGCGGAAGGTATCCATGTCGGCAGCATCAAACGTGAGCTGCCCCAGCTCGCGAAAATCGATACGAGGCGCCGGGGTATCCCAACGCTCGGGATACGAGAACGCGAACTGGATGGGAATACGCATGTCGGAAGCACCGAGATGCGCCATCACGGAGCCGTCGGCGAACTCGACCATAGAGTGAATCTTAGACTGACGCTGCACGACCACGTTAATGAAATCGAGGTCGCAGTTAAACAGATGCATGGCCTCAATGCGCTCCAGACCCTTGTTCATGAGGGTGGCGGAGTCAATGGTGATCTTGGCACCCATGGCCCACGTGGGATGTGCGAGGGCGTCGACACGCGTCACGCGATCGAGCTCGTCGCGCGTGCGGCCAAAGAACGGACCGCCCGAGCAGGTAAGCCAAATACAATGAGCCTCACGCGGGTTCTCCCCCAGATAGCACTGGTAGATGGCGGAGTGCTCAGAGTCGACTGGAATAAGCTGGCCCGGTTGCGCCAACGGCATAAGCAAGTCGCCACCGACGACGAGGGACTCCTTGTTGGCAAGGGCAAGGCGCTTATTCGAGGTCAAGGCCGCATGGCTCGCCTCGAGACCGGCGGCGCCCACAATAGCGACGAGCACGCAGTCGACATCGTCGCGACGCGCGAGCTCGCAAACCGCCTGCGCACCAACGCCGAGCTTCGTTCCCTCGGGCAACTCCTGCAGCACGGCGTCATCACCATGAGCGACATCGGCCACGGCAACCGCCGGAACCGAGAACTCGCGGGCAGCGGCAACGAGATCCGAGGTGCTGGAATTAACGGACAGCGCCGTCACCTGTAGTCGATCGGCATGCTGACGGCACACATCGAGTGCCTGGGTGCCGATAGAGCCCGTACAACCCAGGATGGCAACACGGAGGCGTCCATCGGGGCCATACGTCGTCTGGAATGACATTACAGCACGCCTCCGATCATCAAAAGCAGCTGCGCGGTAATGCAGCCAAAGATAAGCGAGTCGCTACGGTCGAGCATGCCGCCATGGCCCGGGATAAGGTTGCCGGAATCCTTGACGCCCACACCGCGCTTGATGCGTGACTCGATAAGGTCGCCGATAACGCCTAGGACGGACACGACCACGCCGCACAGCAGCGCATAGGGCAGGCTGAGCTTGTAGAAGTGCGTCGCCCACAGGATGAGCCAAATCAAAACCGAGCCCAGGATGCCACCGGCAAACCCCTCCCAGCTTTTTTTGGGAGAGATCTTGGGGACCATCTTGTGCTTGCCGATACGGCTGCCCACGATGTAGGCAAACGAATCGGAGACCCAAAGGGACGCGCAAACGCCCACCGAAAGCAGGGCGCCGGCAAAACCGGGCACGGCATCGCGCAGCAGCACGATAGCCGACAGCATAAAGCCAGTGTAGATTGGACCCATGAGCGTCACGGCCACATCGGAGATGCGGGTACGCGGCGACCAGACATACCAAATGCCCACAGCGAGCATCAGGGCAAAAAGCAGGGCATTCAGCAACATCGAATCGCCCAACGCCGACAGCGGAAAGAGTACGGCGGCAGCGATACCCATGCGCTCGTTAGCCATCTTGCCATCGAGCCTCGTCATACGGAAAAACTCATAGCAGCACAGACCGCTCATGACAGAAACAAAGATGGCCGTGGGCACGATACCCAAAACCAGGCACAGGATAAAGACAACGGCATAAACGATACCGGCGGCGGCACGGGTAATAAAGCCCGCAAGCCAAGAACCGGTGCCGCTCTTTGCTGCAGGTGCTCCCGCAGCGGCAGCCTTGCGCGCAGGCGCCGCGGAAACTGGCGTCTTGGGAGCAGATCCCTTGGGACGATCGGACACGATTAAGCCTCCTCGGTCTTGCTCAGTCCGCCAAACCTACGGTCACGGCCCTGATAGGCCAAAATGGCGTCGACAAGGCCCCAACGATCAAAGTCGGGCCAATAGGTATCGGTGACGTAGAACTCGGAATAAGCCACCTGCCACAGCAGATAGTTCGAAAGGCGCAGCTCACCAGAGGTGCGAATCACAAGCTCGGGATCGGGAAGACCGGCGGTATAGAGGTGGGAAGCCACCATGTCGTCATCAATCGCGGCAGGATCGATCTTACCGGCGGCAGCGTCGAATGCGATCTGACGGACAGCGCGGGTAATCTCGGCACGCGCGCCGTAGTTGACGGCAAGCGCCAGCGTCATACCAGTGTGATCGGCGCACTCGGCAAGACCGCGTTCAAAAACGTCACGGGTCTTCTTGGGCAGCGCGGAAATGTCACCCAAAAAGACGACGCGCACGTTTTCGCGCTTCAGAAGCGGCAGCTCGTCGATAAACGTCTTGGCAAACAGATGCATCAAGACGTTGACCTCATGCTGCGGGCGGTTCCAGTTTTCGGTAGAAAACGCATAGGCAGAAAGCACGTCGACGCCCAAACGCACGCAGGCAGTAATGATCTCGCGAAAGGAGACGATACCCGCCTTGTGGCCCTCAGTGCGTGCAAGACCGCGCGACGTGGCCCAACGACCGTTGCCGTCCATGATGCACGAGATATGGTGCGGAATGTTATTGAGGTCAAGGTCGGAAAAACCGACGCCCGTAGGGGCGTCGGCAAAGTACTCGACCAGTTTATGCTCGTCGTATTGCACCTTAGATCTCCATGACCTCGGCTTCTTTTTCCTTCAGAAGCTCCTCGACCTTGGCGACATACTCATCGGTGTGCTTCTGGACCTTGGCCTGCTCGCGACGGACATCGTCCTCGGTGAGCTCCTCATCGCGCTCGAGCTTGTTGTTGAAGTCGCGACGGATGTTACGGATAGACACCTTGGCCTGCTCAGCGTACTCGCGGCACTCCTTGACGAGCTCGCGACGGCGCTCCTCGGTGGGAGCCGGGAACGGCAGACGCACGACGGTGCCATCGGAGTTGGGGGTAATACCCAGATCGGAAGCGCCGATGGCCTTGACGATAGCGTTGATGAGTGCCTTGTCCCACGGCTCGATGAGCAGCATGTGGGCCTCGGGGGTCTTGACGGCGGCAACCTGCGTGACCGGCGTGGGGACACCGTAATAATCGACGGTGATGTCGGACAGAATGTTGGCGTTGGCACGACCGGTACGGACCTTGGAGAAGTTATGCTTGAGGGACTCGAGCGACTTGTCCATATGGGCGGTGATGTTCTCTGCCATGCTTAATCCTCCTGATAGACGAGCGTGCCGACGGGCTCACCCGCGAGCGCGCGCTTGACGGTGTCCTCGCCATCGATGTTGAGGACCAAAATCGGCATACGGTTATCCTGGCACAGTGCCGTAGCCGTGGAATCCATAACCTGCAGACCGCGGACGAGAACCTCGTGATAGGTAATCTTGTCAAAACGGACGGCATCGGCGCACTTGACGGGATCCTTGTCGTAGATGCCGTCAACCTTGGTGGCTTTAATCAGAATCTCGGCGCCGATCTCGCACGCACGAAGAGCCGCGGCGGTGTCGGTCGTAAAGTACGGATTGCCCGAACCGGCAGCGAAGATGACGACGTTGCCCTTGGACAGATGGTTGATAGCGCGGCGACGAATATAGGGCTCGCAGATCTCGTTCATCTGGATAGCGCTCATCACGCGGCAGGGAACATCGTTGTGCTCGAAGGCATCCTGCAGGGCGAGCGCGTTCATAACGGTTGCCAGCATGCCCATGTAGTCGGCCTGAGCACGCTCCATGCCACCGGCAGCGCCTGCCATGCCGCGGAAAATATTGCCGCCGCCGACAACGACGCCGACCTCGTGGCCAACGGCGAGCAGCTCCTTGACCTGCTTGGCAAGATGGTCGGTAACCTTGGGGTCAATGCCATATTGGCCGTCGCCCATCAGTGCTTCGCCGGAAAGCTTAAGAAGCACGCGTTTATATCGGATGTCGGACAAAGCGATCCTCCTTTAATTAGACTCTCAATATGATATCAAAGGCTTAACGGGGAGCCATGAAAAAGCAGGCTGTGAGTAAAACCCACAGCCTGCTCATTACCAGCTACAAGAGCTTATTTACTCGCCACGGACCAGACGGTCGAAGGCAACGACGGTAATGGTGTCGCCAAGCTCCTTGGAGACCTGCTCAGCGTACTTCTTGATGGTGAGGGAGCTGTCCTTGATGAACTCCTGCTCGGTGAGCACGGACTGCTTGTAGAACTTCTCCAGACGGCCGACAGCCATCTTCTCCTGGATAGCCTCGGGCTTGCCGGACTCGGCAGCCTGAGCCATGTAGATCTGCTTCTCGTGCTCGACGGTCTCGGCCGGAACCTGATCGCGGGTAGCGCAGATCGGGGCGACGGCGGCAACCTGAAGGGCAACGTCGTGAGCGAAGGTCTTGAAGGACTCAGCCTGAGCAGTCTCGGCCTTCTCGAAAGCAAACTCGACGAGGACGCCGATCTTACCACCCATGTGGATGTAAGAAGCGAGCGCGCCGTTCTCGGCCTTGCGGGCGGCGAAGCGGGAAATCTTCATGTTCTCGCCCATGATGTGAATCATCTCGGTGAGCTCGGAGGAAACGGTCTCCTCGCCCATCGGCTTCTCGAGCAGAGCGTCGACGTCAGCAGGCTCGGTGGTAGCGACAACCTCAGCGACCTTAGAAGCAAAGCCGGTGAACTTGGCGTTGGAGCCAACGAAGTCGGTCTCGCAGGAGAGCTCGAGCAGAGCGCCGGTCTTGCCATCCTCGGAGACGAACGCGGCTACAGCGCCCTCGTTGGTCTCGCGGCCAGCCTTCTTGGCAGCCTTGGCAAGGCCGTTCTTACGCAGAACGTCGACAGCGGCGTCCATGTCGCCGTCAGCCTCGACGAGAGCCTTCTTGCACTCCATCATCGGAGAGTCGGTCATCTCGCGGAGCTGCTTGACCATAGCGGCGGTAATCTGGGCCATTGTGGTTCCTTTCAAAGAGATGAAAAAGAATTAACTAAGACTGATTTACTCGGCCTTGGGCTCAGCGGCCATCTCGGCCTCGGAGACCTGCTCCTTGCCGGAGCCAGCGAGGCAGGCGTCAGCCATGAGCTCGCACATAAGGGTGACAGCAGAGATAGCGTCATCGTTGCAGGGGATGCCGTACTCGACCTCGTCGGGATCGGAGTTGGTGTCGATCAGAGCGACGACGGGGATGTTCAGGCGCTGAGCCTCCTTGATGGCGTTCTCCTCGCGCTTGGTGTCGATGACGAAGAGAGCCTGGGGCAGACCCTTCATGTCGCGGGCGCCACCGAGGTTGGTCTGGAGCTTGGTGAGCTCCTTGCCGAGCACAGCCTGCTCCTTCTTGGGGAGCACTGCCATGCGGCCGTCCTCGACCATGGCCTCGAGCTCCTCCATGCGGTTGATGCGGGAGCGGATGGTGACGAAGTTGGTCAACATACCACCGAGCCAACGCTGGTTGATGTAGGGCATATTGGCGCGCTCAGCAGCGTTCTTGACGGCCTCCTGAGCCTGCTTCTTGGTGCCGACGAACAGCACGTTGCCACCCTTGGCGACGTTCTTGACGAAGGTGTAGGCCTGGTCGGCGTCGAGGATGGTCTGCTTGAGGTCGAGGATGTAGATGCCGTTGCGCTCACCGAAGATGAACGGCTTCATCTTGGGGTTCCAGCGACGGGTCTGGTGACCAAAGTGGCAGCCGGCCTCGAGCAGGGTGCGGATATTAATCTTGGTAGCCATGTTAAACCTCCTGTGGTTTGCCTCCGCGCGGGGTCATCCTCCAAAACCAACCCGGACATGTGCTACCAAAGCCCGGGCACCACGGTATGAAGTAGCCGCGCGTGCGTGATAAATACCTGTTGCCGTGAAGCAACCCGATGAATGATAGCAGGAATGCATCTTCGTGCCAACCCGCAATCAAAACCACACACCTGATTGCGGCACGGGACGTCCCAGCCACTATTCGCCGCGGGGATGGGCTTGAGCCACGGCCCGCTTAAGCCGATCGGGCGTGAGGTGCGTGTAGATCTGCGTCGTGGACAGGCTCGCATGACCCAGCAGCTCTTGAACCGAGCGCAGGTCCGCACCGCCCTCGAGCAAGTCGGTCGCAAAGGTATGGCGCATCGCATGCGGGGCGATGTCGGCCGGAATGCCGGCGAGCGTCGCCAGCGTATGGAACCGCCGCCTGAGCATGGCGGCACTCATGCGATTACCGCGCGCCGATATAAGCAGCGGATGCGGCCCGGTAGCGGGGTCACGACGCTTTGCCTGAGCGAGCAACTCCGGCCGCCCCTCCTCAATATAGAGACGCGTCGCCTCGAGCGCACGACGATACAGAGGGACGATACGTTCTTTGCTCCCCTTGCCCCACAGGCGCAGCGTGCGTTCGGACCACGCAATGGACTCCACATTGAGTGCTGCGAGCTCAGAGATACGGGCGCCCGAGGCATAGAGCAGCTCGAGCATCGCCGCATCGCGCAGTCCCGCGGGTGTTGAGGTATCAGGCGTCTTGAGCAGCGCCTCCACCTGTTGGATCGTCAGCACACCGGGTAGATCACGCGGGAGCTTGGGCGATGCGATCGCCGAGACCACATCGCCCTCGACAATCCCCTCGGCAGCCATCCAGCGATAGAGAGAGCGAATGGCAGACAGGTGCGCCGCAAGGGTCCGAGCCGCCACCTGGCCACGCGACAGCTCGGCCAAATAGGAGCGAACGGTCCGCACGTCGGCGGCGCGAGCGTCGATGCCCTCGCGGTCGCACCACGCGGCGAAGCGCTCGAGCCGCGAGGCGTAGGCGGTTACCGTATTGGGGGCGAGTCCTTCGACGCGTGCAATGTAGGCAATGAACGAGTCGACGGCATCATACAGGTCAAAGGCTATGACCTCTCGCCTCCAAACAGATCGGAGCGCGATTCCAGATAGGCATCCAGGGCCTTGAGGGCGCGATCCGCGTAGGCCTGGTAGCGGTCGCGCTTGCTGCGGCGCTTACCATCCTCGAGTGGCGGCACCAGGCCAAAGTTGACATGCATAGGCTGATAGCCCACGGTGGCAGGATCGGTCGCATAGCCCACGAGCGCACCCAGGGCGCCCACACGCGGCAACTCGACGCCCGCGACACCGATAGCCTCGGCATAGGTATTGAGCGCCGCGAGCAGACCGGTCGCCACGGCTTCCATGTACCCCTCGGTGCCGGTGATCTGACCGGCCAGGCGCACGCCGGTACCGGGCACGGCAAAGGTGCCATCGAGCACGTGCGGGGCGTCGACAAAGGTATTGCGGTGCATGACACCGTAGCGGAAGAACTCAGCGTTCTCCAGGCCCGGCACCATATGGAAGACGCGCTTCTGCTCGCCAAAGGTCAGGTTTGTCTGGAAGCCCACCAGGTTATAGGCGGTCTTCTCCTTGTTCTCGGCACGCAGCTGAATCGCCGCCCAGGGGCGACGTCCGGTACGCGGGTCGGTGAGGCCGACGGGCTTCATGGCGCCAAAGCGAATGGCGTCCTTGCCGGTGCGTGCGACCTCCTCGGCAGGCTGGCAGGCCTGGAACAGATCGCCGCCCTCAAAGTCCTTAAGCACCACGCGGTCGGCCGTGGTAAGCGCCTCGATAAAGGCCTCGTACTCCTCCTTGTTGAGCGGGGCGTTGAGATAGTCGCCGCTCCCCTGCTCCTCGTAGCGCGACTGCGAGAACAGCACGTCCATATCGAGCGTGGAGGCATCGACGATCGGAGCCGCGGCATCGAAGAACGCAAGAGCGTCGCCACCGACGAGCTTCATGACCTCTTCGCTCAGCGCCGGCGAACACAGCGGGCCGGCGGCAATGACCACGTGACCCTCGGGAATCTGCGTGACCTCGCCGTGAATGATCTCGATATTGGGTCGGGCGGCAACCTCGGCCTCGACAAGCTCGGAAAACTTGACGCGGTCGACCGCCAGGGCACCGCCGGCGGGAACAGCCGCGCGATGGGCGCAATCGAGCAGGACTGAACCCATGCGCTCAAGCTCGGCCTTCAGCAAACCAGCCGCGGAATCCGGACGGGTCGACTTAAACGAATTGGAGCAGACGAGCTCTGCCAAGTGATCGGTATGGTGAGCCGGGGAGCTAACCTGGGGGCGCATCTCGCACAGCTTAACGGCAAAACCGCGGTCTGCCAGCTGGATCGCGCATTCCGAACCCGCCAGACCGCCACCGATAACCGTCACCTGATCAAACAGCATCTGCAAACACCTTTCTAATTGACATGTTTTCCATTGTGACCGAAGGGTGTCTGGGCGTGAAGGGCAAACTTGGAGGGTGCATACCTTCCATCCATCATGCGCTCGATAAGACCCTCGAGCTCAAGCGAACCCAGGAGCTTAAGTACGCCGACAGCATCGAGCGAGACGAGCGCCGCAATGTCGTCGACCTTGAGCGGAGAGGCGATGAGCGCATGCATCACGGTCTGCTGTGTTGGATCCAGGTCGGCAATGCCGGGAGCATCGGGGCGCGAGTAGCGCAGGGTGCCGTAGATGCGTGAGATAGCCATCTCGATAGATTCCTCGTCGATGATGCAGCAAGTACCGTTCGCAATGAGGTAATTCGTGCCACGCGACTCGGGCGATAGGATCGACCCCGGCACGACAAGAAGTTCGCGCCCCAAATCCATAGCAGCCTCGGCTGTAGAAAACGTCCCGGAAGGCATACCCGCCTCGGAAACAAAGAGGGCTTGCGACAGGGCCGCGATCACGCGATTGCGGCGCGGAAAGGCAAACTTGCGCGGACCCATGCCCCACGGAGAGATCGACACGACCGCGCCACCCGTATCGAGCGTGCGCATAATAAGCCCCGCGCTCGAACGCGGGTAGACCACGTCGGCGCCCGTCCCCAGCACCACGACGTGTTTGCCGCCGGCGTTGACCGCAGCCCAACCCGAGGCCTGGTCACAACCGACCGCGCCGCCCGAAACTACCGTCACTCCCGCCTCGACCGCCACCTTTGCCGCAAGCTCTGCCACGGCAAGACCATACGGCGAGGCCTTGCGCGCGCCGATGATGGAGAGCGCGGGTGTCGAAAGCACCTCGGGATTGCCACGCACATAAAGCGTCTGGGGTACATCAGAAAGCTCCAAAACGGTCTCGGGATACAACGCATCACCTGGATGCAGCTCAAAGGTCCCCTCGGCTATCATTGGTCCCTCCTTCCCTGGTACATCGCCGCCTCGAGCACATGGTCCTGCGTCACCTGCTCGCTCTCGGCGACGTCAGCGATTGTACGCGCGATGCGCACCAGGCGCACGATGCCGCGGCCCGTGAGATGCGTGCGTTTGGACAGGCCGAGTACGCATTTCTCGGCAGCATCATCGAGCTCAAAGGTCGAAACGACGCCGTCAATAGACCGTGTCTCGTCATCCTCGGCCTCGGCATCCGCATCGTCCATACGGGATTCGCGCCAGGCGCGAAAGGCGCGACCGCGCACAACGTAGTCACGCAACTCGGCCGACGACATACCCTCCGCACCCTCGATAATCACTTGGGGGTCGGGACGGGTCACGTCGATCATCATGTCGATACGGTCGGCCAAAGGACCGCGCAGTTTAGACCGATAGCGCTCGACCATCGCCGCCGAGCAGCGACACGGTACCTCACGATCGCCCAAAAAGCCGCAGGGGCAGGGATTGCTCGCAGCCAGCAGCTGAAAGCGCGACGGGAAGGTAAAAGCCCCGTCGACGCGTACGATCCTGACGTAGCCGCGCTCGATGGGCTGACGCAGCGTCTGCAGCACACCCGTGGGAAACTCGGCAAGCTCGTCCAAAAAGAGCACGCCGCCATGAGCAAGGCTGATCTCACCCGGGTGCACCGGGCGCCCACCGCCGATAAGACCTGCGGTCGAAATACTGTGATGAGGACTGCGGAAGGGCCGGTGCCCCGCCAACAAGCCATCAATGTTCTCACCCAAAACCGAATGGATGCACAGCGCCGCCTGTTGATCCTCAACGGAAAGCTCGGGCAGGATGCCGGTCATACGACGCGCGAGCATCGTCTTGCCCGATCCCGGGGACCCGATCATGAGCAAGCCGAGTTCTCCTGCCGCCGCAAGCGCCATGCCGCGTTTAGCGACTTCCTGCCCCAGCACGTCGGCATAGTCGAGCTCAGGCTCAAAGGTCGCCTCGAGCACTTCAGAATCCAGATAGTGCCGAGCCGCCTCGCCCATGCCATGGGCAAGCTGAGACAAATGATCGATAAAGCCGCAATCCACGCCCGCGAGTGGCACATGCTGGTCGGACCTGCCGGCGATAAAAGACAGCCCCATGTCGCGAGCCAATAGCTGAAACGCCACCTCGCCCTTGACAGGAAGCACCGTACCGTCCAAGCCAAGCTCGCCGGCGATAAGGCAGCGATCGAGGTTGTCACGGGGAATCTGACCATCGGCCGCTAGAACCGCGATGGCGATGGGCAGGTCAAAGCCGCTACCGGTCTTGCGGATATCGCCGGGCGCTAGGTTGACCGTAATGCCCGAGCGTGGGATCTCGAACCCGGCGGAGCGCATCGCACAGCGAATACGACCGCGTGACTCCATCACCTCCATGCTCGGAATGCCGAGCATTTGGATGCCCGGAACACCACCGGCAAGCGAGACCTCGACCGTGACGTGAATCGCCTCGACGCCACGGATGCAGGCCGCGTGAACGGCAAACGTCTCGAACGCCATCACGACACCTGCCAATCGAACGCGTTGTACTGATGCTCGATCTCAGCGATATGCCCGCCACGAATGGTGACACCCACGGCATCGAAGCGAATCGCCTTGAGCGGATAATGCTCCATGAGATAGCAACTTGCGATGCGGCGGTAGCGGCGTTGCTTTTGAGCGTCCACGGCCTCCTCGGGAAAGACCCGCGTGCTGCAATCCAGTGCAACGCGTCTGGTCTTGACCTCGGCCATCACCACGACATCGTCGAGCTCATCGAGCAGCACCAGATCGGCCTCGCCCTCGGTGCAACGATAACCCTGCTCCAGCAAGGTGTAGCCGCGCTCGTTAAAGTAGTCGATGGTGATCAGCTCGCCCAGCATGCCCAGCTCGCGGGGACTGAGTCCCTTGATAAACTCGGGCGTCATCGCCCCGCAGTCGAGCTCGCCGTTTTCCCAACGCTCCTTGAGCTGCTGCGTCTTGCTCTTTTTGCTTGCGGCACTCATGGGGTCTCCTTTCCCGCACGCTGCATTGCCCCGATGATGAGGGCACCTTTCATGCGGGTAAGTACCGGAAGCAAACCAAAAGCTGACCAAATGCCGTCAAAAAACGGGCCGTACGCAGCAATGGTGTTGCATACGGCCCGCTACCAGCAGGTTTATAAAACCCCTGAGGTCCCTGTCTCCACAATTGACCTAGAAAAGGCGCTCAGTCTGCAGAAAGTTTCCGCAAAAGCTCACGCGGTGCAGTGGACAAAGTCCATGTTTGCGAATGGCCTCGATGTGCTCGGGGCTTGCGTAGCCTTTCGATTCGGCCAAATGGTACTCGGGATACTCGGCATCGTACTCGACCATCATCTCATCACGCGTGACCTTGGCCATGATGGACGCCGCGGCGATACAGGCGATCTTGGCATCGCCCTTCACCACGTCGCGCTCGTTGGGAACGGCGCCCAAGGGGTTACCGTCCATAAGCACGCAATCGGGCTCGAGCCCCGTATCGGCCACGGCGCCCGCGACAGCGGCTCGAATGGCGCGGGCCATGCCCATCTCATCGATATCCTTAGGCGCGATATGGCAAAAACCAATTGCCGTCGCCACCTCGGCAATCTTCACTGAGAGCAACTCGCGGCGCGCCGGCGTGAGCTTTTTGGAATCGTTGATGCCCCAGACGCGCGGCTCCATAGGAAGGCAGACGGCGCATACCGTCAAAGGACCGGCCACCGATCCGCGACCCACCTCATCGACACCAACGACCACCCCATCGCCGCCAAGCTCATGCATAAGCTCGTACATGTCATTGACGCGCTCGCGCTCGGCAAGTTCCTTGGCATGGCGCTTAAGAGCACGCTCGCAAGCCTTGATCACCTGCTGGCGCGGGTCCTCGCGATAATGCTCCACGAGGGCGGGGATCTCCTCAAACGTAGCGCTCGCCAACTCACCGGCAACCTGCGATGCCGAAACCGAGCTCGTCATATTGGCCATACCAGGCCCTCCTTGCATGCAAATCAGATAAAAAGAAGGGCCACCCGAAGGTGACCCTTGTGTCCAAACGAGTGGACAGACGCTGCGATCTTCTTAGCGCTTCTCGGGGATGCGAGCAGCCTTGCCCACCTTGTCGCGGAGGTAGTACAGCTTGGCGCGACGGACGCGACCATGACGAACGACCTCGAGCTTGGCGATCTTGGGGCTGTGAAGCGGGAAGGTACGCTCAACACCGACACCGAAGGACATCTTGCGGACGGTGAAGGTCTCGCGGGCACCGGCGCCGGCCATGCGGATGACGTCGCCCTGGAAGACCTGAATGCGCTCGCGGTCGCCTTCCTTAATGCGGTAGTGAACCTTGACGTTGTCGGCGACGCGAACCTGAGGAATGTCCTCGCGGATCTGCTGACGCTCGATTGCGCGGATGTAATCCATGTGCAATTCCTTACTCTTCTAGAGGTGCCGTACCACCTTGGCCGGCACGTAGTTGAACAAACGTATTTGAGTATACACGCGCGGGTTTCTGCTGCAAGAACATTTTTTCACGCAGACAAAAAGACAAAACCCGCACATGATAACCGCCCGTCTCACGAATGAGACGGGCGGCATGAAGGGGGGCTACGCTAGGCGTCGATGCGCAGGGGGGGGGCTAGGCGTTGCGCTTGGCCTCGAGCTTGGCCAGAGCGGCAGCTAGGCGCGCGAGGGGCACGCGGTAGGGCGAGCAGGACACATAGTCCACATCGGCCACGTTAAACAGGCCCTTGATGGACTTGGGGTCGCCGCCGTGCTCGCCGCACACGCCAAAGTGCATGCCAGGGTTGGTGGCGCGACCCTTTTCGACGGCCATGCGCACGAGCTCCAGCACCGCCGTATCGATGGTCTCGAAGGGGTTGTCCTTCAGGATCTTCTTGTGCAGGTACAGCGGGATGAACTTAGCCTCGGCGTCGTCGCGCGAGAAGCCAAAGGTCGTCTGGGTGAGGTCGTTGGTGCCAAAGCAGAAGAAATCTGCGTGATGGGCGATCTCGTCGGCGACCATGCAGGCGCGCGGCAGCTCGAGCATCGTGCCCACGGGAATGTTGAGCTCAACGCCCTCTTCAGCGGAAACCTCGGCGATTACGCGCTCAATGACCTCGCGGGTCTGAACATGCTCGGCCGTGATGGAGACGAGCGGAACCATGATCTCGGGGCGCGGGTCGACGCCCTCCTTGATAAGGCGGGCAGCAGCCGTGGCGACGGCGCGAACCTGCATGAGAGGCAGATCGCTAAAGACGACGGACAGGCGCACGCCGCGCAAGCCCAGCATGGGGTTGGACTCGACCATGCCGTCAATGCGACGCAGGCGGGCGCGCAGGGCAGTGAGCTCCTCCTCGGGAGCGCCGGCGGCCTCCTTCTTGGTGATGGCGACCTCGAGCTCGCGAGGATTATCCAGGAACTCATGAAGCGGCGGATCGAGCAGGCGGACGACCACATCGCGACCGGACATGGTCTTGAACATCGCCAGGAAGTCCTCGGTCTGAACCTTGAGCAGGTCGGCCAGGGCCTGCTGCTTCACGGCCTCATCGTCGGACAGGATAAAGCTCTGGATGATGTTCTTGCGATCGCCCAGGAACATGTGCTCGGTGCGGCACAGACCGATGGCCTCGGCGCCAAACTCAAGAGCGAGCTCGGCATCCTCGGGGTTGTCGGCGTTGACGCGCACGTGGTTGGCGTGACCGTCGGTCTCGTCCAAACGGATCTCATCGGCCCAGGACAGGATGGAGTCCAGGTCGCCGGTGAGCTCTGCAGAGACCAGGTCGACCGCGCCGTCGACGACGATACCCTGGGTGCCGTCGATGGAGATGACATCACCCTCGCGCAGCACGCGGTCGCTGCCCTCGATGTGCACGACCTTCTCGGCAGCGTCGATATGGAAGCGCTCGACACCGCAGACGCAGGGCGTACCCATGCCGCGGGCGATAACGGCGGCATGGCTCGTCTTGCCGCCATGGCTGGTCAGGATGCCCTCGGCGGCGACCATGCCCTTCAGGTCGTCGGGGTTGGTCTCCCAGCGGACCAGAATGACCTTGTGGCCCTCGGCGGAACGCGCGACGGCGTCATCACTCGAGAACACGACCTCGCCCACGGCGGCACCAGGGCTGGCGTTAAGGCCGCTGGCCAAGGCCTCGTACTTCTTGGAGGCGTCGAACTGCGGGTGCAGGAGTTGGTCGAGCTGCGCGGGATCGATGCGGCTCACAGCCTCCTCGCGGGTGATCAGGCCCTCCTCGACCATTTCGATAGCAATGCGCAGGGCGGCAGTGGCGGTGCGCTTGCCCACGCGGGTCTGGAGCATCCAGAGCTTGCCCTGCTCGATGGTGAACTCGATATCGCACATATCGCGGTAATGATCCTCGAGCGTCAGGAACACGCGCTCGAGCTCCTCGCCTGCGGACTCGAGGCCCGAGGTGGTCTTGAGGTCGGCGATGGGCTCGGTGTTTCGGATGCCGGCGACGACGTCCTCGCCCTGGGCATTCACCAAAAAGTCGCCATAGAACTCCTTGGTGCCGTCGGCCGGGTTGCGCGTAAAGGCGACGCCGGTCGCAGAGGTCTCGCCCTTGTTGCCAAAGGCCATGGCCTGGACGTTGACGGCGGTGCCGAGCTCGTCGGAAATGCCGTGCTGCTTGCGGTAGATGCAGGCGCGCTCGTTCATCCAGCTGCCAAAGACGGCCTGGATGGCAAGGCGCAGCTGGAGCTCCGGATCGTGCGGGAAGACGGGCTTACCGTCGGCGACCTCGAGCTCGGGATACAGGGTCGCCTCGACGTTATCGGAGAAAATACCCTTGAACGTCTCGACAAGCTCCTGCAGGTCCTCGGCCGAAAGCTCGGAATCGACGCGAACGCCGGCGACCAGGCGGGCCTGGGTCAGGGCATTCTCGAACAAGTCGGCATCGACACCCATGACGACGTTGGAGAACATCTGGATAAAGCGGCGGTAGCTATCCCAGGCAAAGCGCGGGTTTTGCGTCTGGGCGATAAGGCCCTGGACGGAATCGTCGTTGAGGCCCAGGTTGAGAACCGTGTCCATCATGCCGGGCATGGAGAACGGAGCGCCCGAGCGGACCGACACGAGCAGCGGATCGGAGGCATCGCCGAGCTTCTTGCCGCAGCGGGCCTCGAGGTCGACCTCGGCGGCAACGATCTCGTCGAGCGCGCCCTCCGGCCACACGTTGCCGGCGCCGGAGTACTCAACGCAAGTCTGGCAGGTAATGGTAAAGCCACCGGGAACCGGCAGGCCGATACGGCTCATCTCGGCAAGGTTAGCGCCCTTGCCACCAAGCACGAAGTTCATGGACTTGTCGCCCTCGGTGACACAGGTGCCCTGGGCGTCGGTTCCAAAACGGTAAACCCTCTTGCAATCGCTCACGATACTTCCCCTTCCATGCGCTTACGCGCACGACCGTGGTAACGAATCGACCCGCCGGATGCAGGCCGTGAGGGAACTATACGGCGGGTTTTGGGCAGGCTTGAGCAGAGGGTGCGCGGTTTGGTAAACGTGCTAAAACAGGCGGTAAACGGTAGGTAAAGTTGGTTATCTTATGAAGATACCACTACAAGAAGAATGCAGGTCAGATGCGATATTTTTGCTAAATCGCTTTATCAATTCAGGCTATTTAGCCACTCCGATGATTTTTCTGGGACGGGGATTAAAAAAATCATTGAGTACCTAATGATTTTTTTAATCCCCGTCCCAGAAAAATCATCACAGAAAGGACTACTGCTGTTGAGCGCGGCGGGCGGCACGGCGGGCTCTTGCCTCTTGAATCTCTTCGAGGTGAGCAATGATCTCGGCAGCGCTTTCCTCGATGGCTTTGCCGTCGGTACGCACTACAAAGCAGCCCAGGCGTTTCATGAGCGCGCGGGCTTCCGCAAGCTCACTACGCACGCTCTCGGGCTCGGCATAGGAGCCTGCGACGGCGCGGGCGTAGTCGTCGCCCAAGCGGCTATCGCGAATCTCGGAAATCACATCGACGGTCGAAATCAAGCCGAACAGGCGCATCGGGTCAACCTCGTAAATCGACTTGGGCGGCTCCATGCCATGCGCCAGTGGGACATTGGCGACCTTGTAGCCCTGATAGGCTAAATACATCGACAGCGGCGTCTTGGATGTACGCGACACACCCAGCAGCACGATATCGGCACCCGACAGATCGTCGCAACCACGACCGTCATCGTGCTCAACGAAATACTCCATGGCCTCGATACGATGGAAATAGCGGTCATCGGTCTTGTGAATCACGCCCGCAACGCACTTGGGCGGCACACCGATGAGCGACGACAGCACGGCAAGCGTCGGGCCGATCAGGTCGACCGAACGGATATGCAGCATACCCAGGTAATCGAGCACGCGGGCGCGAAGCGCCGGATCGACAATGGTATGGAACACGGCGACATCGCGATGGTCGGCATCGACGCGCGGCCCCACAAATGACTTGACCTGCTCCACCGAGGTCACCTTGGGCAGGCGCAAGAGACGAAAAGCCCCTTCATCAAATTGCCCGGACGCCGCAAGCACCACCTCACAAGCGGTATCGCCGAGCGAATCGGAGATAACGATAACGGTGGGACGAGCGGTGACCGGGCAATCCATGCGGGGCTCCTTTTGCGCTTATGCGCAGGCTGGCTTACTTTTTGCGGGCAAGCTCACCGATGTTGGCGATGCCGGAGAAAACGGCCTCGAAGCGGTTGAGCAGCTTAAGGCGATTATCGCGAAGCTGCTCGTCCTTGTCCATGACCATGACCTCGTCGAAGAAGCGGTCGATGGGGGCACGCAGGGCGGCGAGGGCAGCAAATGCGGCCGGGTAGTCCTCGGCAGCAAGGGCGGCATCGACAGCGGTCTGAGCAGCCTCGGAGGCGTCGGCGAGCGCGAGTTCGGCCTCGCCCATCAGGGCGCGGTCGTACTCCGCACCCAGCTCGGGCTTCGAGATATGCGCGGCACGGGCATAGGCGGTAGCCAGGTTGTCGAACGTCTCAGCGTCATTCTTGCGGGCCTCGTCGAGGGCAGCGCAGCGGGCAAAGAAGACGGACGGGGCGATGATATGCACCGCAGAGACGGCGGCGACGGTATCGGCCGGAATCTTCTCGTCGCGGGCCATGCTCACCAGGCGGCCGTGGAAGAAGTCGCGGACCTGCTGGGCGACCTCGGCGGCGTCGAACTCAATGCCCTGCTCGCTATAGAGCTCAAGGGCAAAGTCAATCAGCGACGTGGGGTCGATCGGCAGACGGTCGCGCAGGATGTTGATGATGCCGATAGCGGCACGACGCAGCGCGTACGGGTCGGAAGAGCCGGTCGGGGGCTCGCCGATGGCAAAGATACCGGCGATGGTATCGAGCTTGTCGGCGCAGGCCACGATGCAGCCGGCGGTACCCTCGGGCAGCTCGTCGCCGGCAAAGCGGGGACGATAGTGGTCGCGAATGGCGTGGGCGACTTCGTCGTTCTCCCCCATCGCGGTCGCGTAGTAACCACCCATCACGCCCTGTTGGCTCGTGAACTCGACGACGGCGTTGGACACCAGGTCGGCCTTGCACAGGTGAGCGGCGCGAGCGGCGTCGGCGGCCAGGTGGGCGCCCAGATGGGCCTCGCGGGCGATGGCGAGCGCGAGCTGCTCAACACGCTCGGACTTGGCGAGCACGCTGCCGAGCTTCTCCTGGAAGGCGACCTTGGCCAGACGCTCGCGGAACTCGTCGAGGGAGATCTTCAGGTCCTCCTCGTAGAAGAACTTGGCGTCGTCCAGGCGGGCGCGCACGACGCGCTCGTTGCCGTCGATCACACGCTCGGCGTTCTCGGGCTTGCTGTTGGAAACGACCACGAACTCACGCGTGAGCTTGCCCTCGCCGTCATAGATCGGGAAGTAGCGCTGGTTGGTGAGCATGGACTCGCAGATAATCTCGTGCGGGACCTTGAGGAACTCCTCGTCGAAGGTACCGACGAGCACCGTCGGCCACTCGCAGAGGTTGATGACCTCCTCAAAGACCTTCTTGGGCGTATCAACATGGCAGCCGGGGCGAACAGCCTCGACCTCGGCGATGCCGGCAAGGATGGCCTCACGACGACGCTCGGCAGAAAGCACGCCGGCGTCCTCGAGCACCTGCTCGTAGACGGCGGGGCTGGCGACAACATGGTCGCCGGCGCCCAAGACGCGATGACCGCGCGTGGTGTTGCCGCTCGTCACGTCAGCAAAGGTGACGGGCACGACGTCCTCGCCCAAAAGGCAGCAGATCCAGCGGACCGGACGCACGAACGTCGCGTGCTCGTGGCCCCAGCGCTGGGAGCGGTAGTTGGGCCACTGCAGGCCGGCGATGGTCTTCTCGCACAGGGCCGTCAGGATCGGAGTAGCCGGAGCGGAAGGAATGTTCTTCTCGGCAAAGACGTACTCACGACCGTCGGTGTCCTCGCGACGGACCAGATCCTCGGCAGCCACACCGAACTTACGGGCGAAGCCCTGGGCGGCCTTGGTGGTGTTACCGTCCGCGTCGAAGGCAATGTTGGCCGCGGGGCCACGCTTGACCTCGTGAACCTCATCGGTCGCGGTGGCGACGTCGGCCACGAGTGCAGCCAAACGACGCGGACTCGAGATCACGCGGACCTCGCCGTGGGCCAGACCGGCCTCGTCGAGACCCTTGGCGATCATGGTGCCAAGCTGCTTGACGGCATTGTTCAGCGGTGCGGAGGGCATTTCCTCCGTACCGATCTCAAACAGGAAATCCTTAGCGTCTGCCATGGCTTACGCCACCTCGCCTTCCTGGTTGGCATTCTCGTTGACTCCGGCGACCTCGGCCATATAGGCCTCGCAGCACGCCTTGGCGACGGCGCGGACACGCAGGATGTAGTTGGCACGCTCGACCGCAGACAGAGCGCCGCGGGCATCGAGCAGATTGAAAGCGTGGCTGCACTTCATGACGCAGTCGTATGCGGGCAACGGCAGCTTGCGCTCCAGGCAGGAATGGCACTCGGCCTCGTAGTCGTCAAACTTCTGACGCATCATCTCGACGTTGGCGACCTCAAAGTTATAGGCACTGAATTCGCGCTCGTTCTCGAGGAACACGTCGCCGTAGGTCATGGGCGTGCCATCGGGCAGGTAGCTCCACACCAGATCGTAGACCGAGTTGACGCCCTGGGCGTACATGGCGATACGCTCCAGGCCATAGGTAATCTCGACGGGCACGGGGTCGACCTCGATACCGCCCACCTGCTGGAAGTACGTAAACTGCGTGACCTCCATGCCGTTGAGCCAGACCTCCCAGCCAAGGCCCCAGGCGCCCAGGGTCGGGCTCTCCCAGTCGTCCTCGACAAAGCGGACGTCATGGTCGTTGGGGTCCAGGCCAATGGCGGCCAGCGAACCCAGGTAGAGCTCCTGGGCGTTGACCGGCGACGGCTTGATGAGCACCTGGAACTGATAGTAGTGCTGCATGCGGTTAGGGTTCTCGCCGTAGCGGCCGTCGGCGGGACGGCGGCAAGGCTGCGCATAGCAGGTGCGCCACTCGGCGGGACCGAGCGAGCGCAGCGTGGTCGCGGTATGGAAGGTACCGGCACCGACCTCGGAGTCATAGGGCTGCATAATGACGCAGCCCTGCTCGCCCCAGTACTGCTGGAGGCGCAGGATGATGTCTTGGAAGGAAAGCGATGAAGCGTTCATGCCTCTAATATCCCCTCGTCGAAACGATTACACGGTTAGGTACTGTACTATAGCGGTTTTTAGTCGATAGCGCCGATGCGGTTGAGCGGCCAGTAGCGCACAAGCGCCACAGCGATCAAATCAGAGCGATCGACGGGACCAAAGTAGCGCGAGTCGGCAGAGTTTTCGCGGTTGTCGCCCATCACCCACACGCACCCGTCGGGAACGGTGTAGGGATAACTCACCTGGGCGCCAGGCGCTTGGACCGAAAGCGGCCAGCTCATGCCCGTCGTATAGTCCTCGTCGAGCGCCTGGCCGTCAACGACGACCTTGCCGTCCTGAAGGTCGACCGTCTGGCCGGCCGTGGCGATGACGCGCTTTACCAGCACGTCATGCTCGGATGTGGCATCGGGGTTGTGAAACACCACGATATCGCCCTGTTTGACGGGCTGTCCGAGTTCGAGCGTCACCTTCTGCGCCAGAATCTGATCGCCGATCTCGATCGTGTCCTCCATGGAACCGGTGGGCACTACAAAGGGCTCGACCACAAACGAGCGAATCAAGAAGGTGGCGACCAGTGCGATCGCGATGACCGCGATCCACTCAAAAGCGCCCCTCAACGCGGAATGTTGCGTAGGAACCATACTCACTCCTCGCTCTGCGAATACGAAGCGTCAAGGATCACCTGCGCGTAAGCGCGCTCCTCGGGCGTGAGCCGCGCCGTCTCGATCAAGTCCGGACGCCAGCGGCAGGTGCGCTCGATGGCGTTCTTGCGACGCCAGGCATCGACCTTGGCGTGATCGCCGCTCACAAGCACCGGAGGCACGCCCTCGCCGTTGAACTCGGCGGGACGGGTGTACTGCGCGTACTCGAGCAGGCCTCCGTCCTCGGCGGTCGAGAACGACTCGTCGACGTTGCTCATCTCATCACCAAGGGCGCCGGGAATGAGGCGCACGACGGCATCGGCAACGACCATAGCGGGAAGTTCGCCGCCCGTAAGCACGTAGTCGCCGATCGACAGACGCTCATCGGCATACGCATACGCGCGCTCGTCGACGCCCTCGTAGCGGCTGCACACAAACAGCAGGCGCTCACTTTTGAGCAGGCGCTCGGCCACATGCTGCGTAAAGGGCTCGCCACAGGGGGTGAAGAACACAACCGTGGGCTTGGGACCCTCTGCGCCAATGGCCTCGATGGCCTCTGCGATAGGCTCGACCTTCATGAGCATGCCCTGCCCGCCGCCGTACGGCTCGTCATCGACGGTACGATGACGGTCGTGCGTCCAGTCGCGCAGGTTATACGCCTTAAAATCAAAAAGGCCGGCCTTACGGGCGCGGCCCAAAATCGATGTGGACATGACGGGCTCAAACATCTCGGGAAAGACCGAAAGGGTCTCAATCAGCATGTTGTCCTCCCTACTTGTCCATATCGATCAGGCCGTCCATAACGTGGACGGAAATTGTTCCTGTGTCGGGAAGATCGAGCACAACCTGCTCGATCACGGGAATCAGTACCTCGCCGTACCGATCGCCCTCGACAACCCAAACATCGTTGGCGGGCGTCGACATGATCTCGACAATCGTGCCGAGCGAACCGAAGCGCTCGTCGACCACCTCGCGGCCCATCAGGTCGGTATAGGCGGCGTCGAGCGAATCGAGCTCAAAGTCGTCACGATTTGCCAGCACATAGCATCCCGTGATGCCCTCGGCGGCCGTCAAGTCGTCAATACCCTCAAACGAGACCAGATCGCCATCGCCCGTATCGGTGACGGACACGACCGTGCAAAAGCGGTCGCGCTTGAGCGCCGGCGGCGTCAGGGCGACGCGCATACCCGGCTCTAATACAGAAGGAAGCCCCCGCAGCGGCTGCGCGAGGACCTCCCCCTTCCTTCCGTGCGGCTTGACCACACGGGCGATGTTTTTGTACTGGGACCTCAAGGTCCTAGCCCAGAACCTCTACCTCGACAGCAGTGTCGAGGCGAGCGGCCAGTGCACGGGCGAGCGTGCGAATGGCCTTGATGGTACGGCCACGACGGCCGATGACCTTAGCGACGTCATCCTCGGCGACCGAAACCTCGATCGTAGAGGCGTCGTCACCATCGATGACCTCAAGGCTCACGGAATCCGGGTCGTCGACGATCTGAACAACGAGATATTCGACGAGATCGGCGATGCGATCTGAGAGCATTGCCTCACCCTCGAGCTGTGCAGCGTCAACCTCAGGCACGATTTACTCCTCGGCGCCCTCAGCGGCCTCAGCGGCAGCCTTAGCGGCCTCGGCCTCTTTGGCGAGCTGCTTCTTGGACTTCTTGACGACGGTCTCGGTCTTCTCGCCCTCGTTGGCGGCCTTGACCAGAGCGGCGACGGCGTCGGTGAGCTGAGCGCCCTTGGACTGCCAGTCGGCGATCTTCTCGAGGTCGAGGTTGATGGTCTTGGGGGCGGTCATCGGGTTGTAGCGGCCAACCTCCTCGATGATACGACCGTCACGCGGGGCGCGGGAATCGGCGACGACGACACGGTAGTACGGACGCTTCTTAGCGCCGTGACGAGCAAGGCGAATCTTGACTGCCAAAGGAAACTCCTCCAACCAAGCAGCTTTAGGCTGCAACTACAAACAAACAGTTGAACATAATACGCCATCGACGCGGGCAGGTGAAGTCCGTGAGACCAACTTCTTCGGTGTAGTCGAAGGCAAATCCATATCTTAGACAAGAATTCGCGATTTGCAAGCACATCCACGCACCCCACATGAGCTGCGCGGTATACTCATGCCATGAAAAGACGCGAACATACATACGGTTATGAAGATGCTGCGGGCGTCACGCCGCCGCCCTGGACGGGGCCGGCGGTGGGCCTCATGGATCTCGATGCGTTTTTTGCGAGCGTGGAAATGCTCGACCATCCCGAGTGGCGCGGCAAGCCACTCATCGTGGGTGGCGATGCCGATTCCCGCGGCGTTGTGTCCACCTGCTCATACGAGGCGCGTCGCTTTGGCGTGCACTCCGCCATGCCCTCGGCCGAGGCACGGCGCCTCTGTCCGCAGGCCATTTGGACGCATGGGCACTTTGATCGCTACCGCGAGGTGAGCGCGCAGGTCATGGCGATTCTTGCCGAAGAGACGCCGCGCGTTGAGCGCGTATCCATCGACGAAGCCTTTATCGATATCACACCGGGTCGCTTTGCGCCCGAAGACCCGCTACTGGTTGCGCGGCGTATAAGCGACCGCGTGGCAGCGCTGGGAGTGACCTGCTCCATTGGCGTGGGCTGCAACAAGACGGTCGCAAAGATCGCAAGCGAGCGGGATAAGCCGTTTGGGCTGACCATCGTGCGCCCCGGAACCGAGCAGCGCTTTTTGGCCGCGCTGCCGGTATCTGCCATGAGCGGCATCGGGCGCTCGGCCGAGGAGCGACTGCGCCGCATGCGCATCTACACGCTCGGCGAGCTGTCACGTTCACCGGAATCAACCTTGGCCTCTATTTTTGGCGTCAACGGCGAACGCATGCGTCAGCGTGCGCTGGGACTCGAAATATCCGAAGTAACAAGCCTCGATGAGGAACGCGAGGTTAAATCCGTGAGCAATGAGCGCACCTTTGCGAAAGATTTGACTGAGCGTGGGGACATCGAAGCGGCGATTGCGCTGTTGGGAGAGTCGGTTGGACGCCGCCTGCGCCGTCAGGGACTGACGGGCGGCACGGTAACGCTCAAGCTTAAGTATTCGTATGGCAGCGGACGCACGGCGCAGCGGCGGCTTCCCCACCCCACCGACGATGAGAACATCTTTGTGGCGGTTGCGCTCGAACTGCTCGACAACATCTGGCAGGAAGGCATGCATGTGCGTCTGGCGGGTATCGGGATGAGCGACTTTGACCATCAGGGCGGCATCCAGACCGACCTGTTCTGCGAAGTCGACGACCGCGGAGCCCAATCAAGCGACCGTCGCGACCTCTCAGTCGCGATCGATGCCGTCCGAGACAAGTTCGGCGACACCGCCCTATCTTTCGGCCGCCAATCCCGCTTCAATGATTAACCGCCTTTGTAAAAATAGAAAGCCGGGCAGGTGCGGAAAACCGCAACTGCCCGGCGAAATGCGCGAGGCTAGCTAAAAGCCCCATATCAAATGAGCCACTAGAGGAGGTCGAGGGGGAGCTGGGGGGCGTCACCCCAGAGCTTTTCTAGGCGGTAAAAGTCGCGGGCTTCGGGAGTGAAGACATGGACGACAACCGAGCCGTAGTCCATGAGCATCCAGGTCTTCTGCTCGCGGCCCTCGATGGAGAACGGATGCTCGCCGCAAGCCTCGGCAACCTTCTCCTCGATCTCGTCGACAATCGAATCGACCTGGCGGTTGTTGGTACCGGTGGCAAGCACAAAGTAGTCGCACGCGTCGGAAAGCTCGGTCAGGTCGAGCACCTGCACGTCCTCGCCCTTCTTGTCGTAGGCGGCCTGCGCGGCGGCGCGGGCGACATCCTCGGCGGCGACACCGCTCGCGGACAGCGAGGCGGCGGTGCGGTCGGACGTGGCAGCGAAACTCTTGTGCTCCACACCTTCAAGAATCTGCTCGTCAGTCATGGTCTCGTCGGCCATGGAATACCTCTTTCTAGACACACCCGAGCTAGCGCAGCTGGGCGTAATGGTTGTAAATCGTAATAGCCGTGGGATAAAGATAGCGCCCGGACTGGATCACAAAGACCAGACCCTGCGCAAAACAGGAGAAGAACAACTCGTCGA
Organism: uncultured Collinsella sp.; assembly: GCA_900544875.1. GTDB lineage: Bacteria > Actinomycetota > Coriobacteriia > Coriobacteriales > Coriobacteriaceae > Collinsella. The sequence continues at coordinate 61,757 of UQWS01000007.1, forward strand.
GCGAGGACTTCCCCACCATCTTGCGCAGCGCATGGGCATAGTCGCCGTGGCGGTTGGGCTCGATGGCATCGGCCACAAAGACCACCATATCGAGCGGCGTCATGTCGCAGGCACCCACGGTGTGACGGTCGACAGCCTGGAAAACGGCCGGTGACAGCTCGGGAAAAAGCTGCGGAAGCTCATAGGCGGCAACAGGGCCATGCAAAAGCGGCGTCGCGGCGGAAGGAGAGCCGGCAACTTTGATGCCATAGTGAATCGCGCGGGCCACGAGCTCGTCATCGGAAAGCACCTTGTCCCAGTCGTGAATTAAGCCGGCGGCAGCCGCATCAAAGCGGTCAACGCCGTAGACCTCGGCCAGATGAAGTGCGGTCTCGGCAACACCCAGCGAATGCACATAGCGCTTGCGCTTATCTTTCATGCGAACATCGAGCAGCTCTTGAATGCGCTTGAGCAGCGCGCGCTCATCGCCCTCAAACTGATCCTCTACCGACAACGTAGCCCCCATCACTCAAAATCTTCTTGGCCCAAATCGGCATATAGCCTGCGCTTGCGAATGTAGCCGAGCACGGACTCGCTCGTAAGATAGCGCACGCTCATGCCGCGGGCAACTCGCTTACGAATGTTCGTCGAGCTGATCGCCAGCGCCGGAATCTGAATATAGCGCACGTCGAACGGCAGCCCCGACTCTTTGATTCGGGCACGCGCCGTATCGATATCAAAGCCCGGTCGCGTCGCCGCAATAAAGGTAGCAAGCTCAGCGATTCGCTCGGCATCATGCCAGGTCACAATATCGATAATCGCATCGGCGCCCGTAATAAAGTAGAGTTTTACCTGCGGCGGGTAAAAGTCGCGAAGGGCATGAAGCGTATCGGCCGTATAGGTTACGCCCGGACGGTCAATCTCGAACCGGCTCGCCAAAAAGGCCGGGTTCGCGGCGGTGGCGAGGACCGTCATGGCATAACGGTCCTCGGCAGGCGTCACCGGCTTGTCAAGCTTAAAGGCGGGAGAGCCCGCCGGCATAAAGAGCACGGCGTCCAAGTCGAGCGACTCGCGCGCCTGCTCGGCAGTCACCAGGTGCCCGTAATGAATCGGGTCGAATGTGCCGCCCATAATGCCAAGCCGAAACTCTTTGCCCTCTTTTATGGGCAGCTCGGGCAAACCGATTCCACCGCGCAGCGACATGGCTTACTCGCCCTCCGAGGTCTCGGCATCGTCCGCGGCATCAGCCGCATCGATAGCCTCGACGCCCTCATCCGCAGCATCGGCCACGTCAATGGCCTCAACGGCAACGTCCTCACCAGCGTCCTCGAGCTCCTCGTACTCCGAGAAGTCCTCAGCGCCCTCAAAGTCAAAGGCGCGCTGGCAAATGCGGACCTCGTCGCCCGCACGGCAGCCGGCCTTCTCGAGCGCATCGTCGACACCCATGCGCGCAAACTTATGCTGCAGGTAGATGACAGCTTCCTCGTTTTCCCAGTCGGTCTGGATGACCATGCGCTCAATCGCGCGACCAACCACACGGAAGGCACCGGGCTCCTCCTGGACAATGCGGAAACGCTTCTCGCGCTGCAGACGGCGGCGCTCCCACTCCTCGTCGCGCAGATCGACCGGCTCATCGGAAACCGCCAGCTCGGCGCGAAGCTTAGCCACCTGCTCGCCCACGGCAAGCATCAGCGTATTGAGACCGGCGCCCGTCACGGCGGACACGGCAAAGAACATATGTCCATCGTCGAGCGCGGCGCGCTTGAGGTCGGCAATCTTGTCGGCCGTGCCCGGCGCATCGCACTTGTTGGCGACAACGATTTGCGGGCGCTCCGAGAGCTCTGCGCCATACTGCTCGAGCTCACGGTTGATGATGCGGTAATCCTCAACCGGGTCGCGATCCTCAAAACCGCCCGTCATGTCGACGACATGCATGATCAGGGCCGTACGCTCAATGTGGCGCAGGAACTGGTGGCCTAGGCCCTTGCCCTCGCTCGCGCCCTCGATCAAACCAGGAACGTCGGCAACGACATAAGAATACTCACCGGCACGCACCATGCCGAGGTTCGGCACGAGCGTGGTAAACGGATAGTCGGCGATCTTGGGACGGGCGGCACTCATGCGCGCGATAAGCGAGGACTTGCCCACCGAGGGGAAGCCCACGAGTGCGGCATCGGCCATAAGCTTCATCTCAAGCTCAATCCAGTGCTCCTCGGCCGGTTCGCCCAGCTGAGCGAACGCGGGCGCGCGGCGCACCGACGTCACAAAGTGCGTATTGCCCAGGCCACCGGCACCGCCGGGCGCCACGACAACGCGCTCGCCATCGTGCACCAGATCGGCAATCTCGAACATCGGGGTCTGCGTCTCGGGGTCGAGCTCGCGCACCACGGTACCCATAGGGACCTTGAGAATCAGGTCCTCGCCGCTCTTACCGTTACGACGGGCACCCTGCCCGTGCGTGCCGCGCTCGGCGCGGAAGTGATGCTTAAAGCGGTAATCGATCAGCGAAGACAGCTGAGCGTCGGCCTGGATGACGACGTTGCCGCCACGACCGCCGTCGCCGCCATCGGGGCCGCCCTTGGGGACAAATGCCTCGCGCCTAAACGACATGCATCCGGCTCCGCCGTCGCCGCCGCACACGTTAATGCGGCTGATATCGGTGAACTGTGACAACAGAATCGCCTCCTACAAAAAAGAAGGAGACCCTTGAATCCTAAAACTCAAGTGCCTCCCACATATGTGCTCTATGAAGGGTGAATTACGCGTTCGCGAGCGGGCGTACGCTGACCCTGTGCTTGATACCCTTGTGGAACTCAACGGTACCGTCGACCAGCGCGAACAGCGTGTCGTCCTTGCCACGGCCAACGTTCTCACCCGGGTGGATGTGAGTGCCGTGCTGACGGACGAGAATCGTGCCCGTGGTTACCGTCTGGCCGGCATAGCGCTTCGTGCCAAGGCGCTGACCGCGGGAGTCACGGCCATTACGGGAGGAACCGAGTCCTTTTTTGTGTGCCATTGTGTATACCTACTCTTTCGTTACGAGTGTAATCTACTCGGCGACGGGAGCCTCGGCAACAGCCTCGGCCTCTGCCTTGACAGCCTTCTTGGCGCGGGACGTAGCCTGGACCTTCACGATCTTCAGCTTGGTGAGCTGCTGACGGTGACCCTTCAGACGACGATAGCGCTTACGCTTGTGGAACTTGAAGACCAGCTGCTTCTCGCCCTTGAACTGCTCAACGATCTGAGCGGTAACCTTGGCCTTGGCCAGCTTGTCGGGATCGGTGACGATCTTCTTACCATCGTTGAGGAAGATAACCGGCAGGGTGACCTTGTCGCCCTCATTGCCCTCGATCTTCTCGACGGTGATGACATCGTCGGTGGCGACCTTGTACTGCTTGCCGCCCGTGTTAACGATTGCGTACATGTTTACTTGCCCTTCATGCATCAGTTAGTGCAACAGCCGAATATAGTAGCAGGCGAAAATACCCCCGTCAACGAGTATGTGGAGCAAATCCACAAGTTCGCACAGGTATGGGGCTGACGAGTCGGCCCTCGTCGTCCTCGCATGCTTGATTCTGACGCTCGACATCGTAGGAGCAGATGGTCACGAGGTCTTGCATACCGGTGGAAACAATAGGTGCATCCACGCCCGGGGTCAAGCCCTGCAACAAAACATCAGCAGCAGAAAGCAAAATTTCCGGACGCATGGAACCCTCGTTGTCGGCATGGGTGTCGAGCATAAGCACCAGATGATCCGGGCGCTCCCCCGCCGTGAGCCCATAGCCCACGAGCGTGTGATCCAAATCCAAGCGCTTGCTCTTTTTGCCACGCGCGTAGTCGATGCCATGGTCCGCGCGCAGCGTGTCGATCGCACGACGCACCTCGTCGGCGCTTACGGGCGTCTCGGGATCCAAGTACAGGTCGATGCGATACGACAGGCGCGTGAGCTGCGCCGTCAATGCCGGCGTGCGCACGTCGATGTACGCCGCCTCGATGGGCGCCAGATCGGCCGGAGACGCCGCAGACAGGCGCTCAAACGCCTCGTCGAGCGCCACGAACTCGGTCATAAACAGGTCATACCACTCGCAGGTCGACGACGTACCAACCGGTAGCGCCGAAGAGAAGCCCACGCGCATGTGCGGAGAGAAGCCCTGCGTGACGGCATAGGGAAGTCCCGCACGGCGCACGATGCGCTCAATGGTATGGATCACTTCGAGATGGCCCAGGTACTTAAGGCGGTCGCGCTTGCCATAGCGAACACGAAGCCTAAAGAGCGAGGGGTTGTCGGTCAGGCGCTCACTCATGCGCGATCACCCATCAATACATTCTTGGCGTGGAGCGTGGGGCAGATCCCGCAGCCGGTGCACGACGTGCGGGTGCAGTCGGGAGTCGTGACGCCCTCGAGCGAGCGACGGTACTCGCGCTCGAGGAAGCCGCGCGTGCAGCCGGGGCTCACGTGCTCCCACGGCAGGCGCCAGTTCAACTCGTAGGGCAGGTGCACGAGCTCATTGAGGTCGATGCCGTTTTTGGCAGCAGCTTCCTTCCAGTTATCGAGCGAGAAATGCTCTACCCAGGCGTCAAAGCGAGAGCCCGCGTGCCAAGCATCGATGATGACGGGCGTCATGTCGCGACCGGCGCGGGACAGCGCGGCCTCGATGAGCGAAGTCTCGGCATCGTGGTAATGCACACGGACGGCACGGTTGCGAACGCTCGTGACAAGCAGCTTCTGGCGACGCTTGACGTCGTCGTAGTCGAGCTGCGGGCACCACTGGAACGGCGTGGCAGCCTTGGGGATAAAGACCGAAACCGAGATCGACACCGAGATCGAGCCGCGACGAGCCTTGGGCACCACGGAACGACCGAGCTCCAGCACGTGATCGGCCAGATTGGCGATGGCCACGATGTCCTCGTCGCGCTCGCCGGGAAGGCCCATCATAAAGTAGAGCTTCATGCGGTTCCAGCCGGCCTCGAAGGCCGCCTTGGCCGCACGGTCCAGGTCCTCCTCGGTCACGTTCTTGTTAATGATGTCGCGCATGCGCTGGCTGCCGGCCTCGGGCGCGAACGTCAGTCCGCCCTTCTTTTCGCCGGCGACCGACTCGGCCATATCCACGCCAAACGAATCCAGGCGCTGCGACGGAATAGATACGCGAATACCCGTATCCTCCAGGCGACGGTTGAGCCTGCCGAGCACGTCGCGAATGCAGGAGTGGTCAGTCGTGGAGAGCGAGGTCAGCGACACCTCGTCATAGCCGGTCTTTTCCAGACCCTGAATCACCGACGAGACGATCTGGTCGGCCGAGCGCTCGCGCACCGGGCGATACGTCATGCCGGCCTGACAAAAACGACAGCCGCGGGCGCAGCCGCGCAGGATCTCGATAGACAGGCGGTCGTGAACCAGCTGCGCATAGGGTACGCACGACTGCGACAGCGGATTCGTGGCGCCGAAATCCTCGACGACGCGCTTGTAGACCACGGTCGGCGCATCCTTGCCTTCACGCGGCACGGTGTAGCCATGCGGCGAGCAGGGCTCGTCGTGACGAACCTCATAGAGCGACGGCACGTAGTTGCCGGCAATGGATGCAAGCTGCTCAACAATCTGCACGCGCGGGACCCCTTCGTCACGCAGGCGGCGATGCAGCTGGCAGGTCTCGAGCAGCGATTCCTCGCCCTCGCCGATGAGGATGGCATCGAAGAAGGCCGCGTACGGCTCGGGGTTGTACACCGAAGGACCACCGGCGATGATAATGGGATCGTCCTCAGTGCGGTCGGCCGCTAACAGCGGAATGCCAGCGAGGTCGAGAGCCTCGAGGAAGTTCGTCACCGCCATCTCGTGCGGCACATGTAGGCCGACAATATCAAACGAAGCGACCGGCGCTGCACCTTCGAGCGACAGCAGCGGAATACCCGCCTCGCGCATGGCGTCACCCATATCGGGCCACGGCACATAGCCGCGTTCGCAGGAGATGCCCTCGGCCTGGTTAAGAATGTTGTAGAGGATGGCGATACCCTGGTTGGGCAGACCGACCTCGTATACGTCCGGATAGATCAGGCAACAACGGTAATCGGCATCGGCCTTGGAAAGCGTGCCCCACTCGTGATCGATATAGCGGCTCGGTTTCTCGACCTTGGCGAGCAGCGGCTCAATTAAATGAAAACAGTCTTGGTATGCAACGCGCAACGGAAAACCCCTAAGCAGCGAGATCGGATGCGTCCTGATAGGACGCCATAGGACGGGTAGCGCCCGCGACCGTGGTCACCAGATCGCGAACGCGGGAGAACGTGGCAGTGACTACCTCGTTGGCACGGCTGTAGTCGACATCGCGCTCGTAGAGCGAAACGAGCGCACGGCCCATGCCGTAGGTGCCCGCGGCAGCAGTGAGCGCCTTGACGGCAAACCCAATATGCGGCGTCTGCTTGACGAGCGCACGGGTGACCGCGCGGATCACAAGACCGCCGGCAAGCACGCCCGCGACCTCGTAGCCGCGCTCAGGCTTAATGCCGCGTCCAAAGACGGCAGCGAGCTCAAAGAGCATGCCCACCTGCGCCAGCGCCATAACGGGATAGTCGGCGCCCGGCAAAAACACCAGCGCACCGGTCGCCATATTGGTGAGCGCGCACGAGGTGATGATACGATTGGCCGCCGCGATGCGCATGAAGGCAAAGTTCGCCGCAAAAGCCGTTTCCTTTTCGGTGCGATCGAGAATCCAGCGGGCAAGCGTCTCGAGCAGATACGTCTTATCGGTTGCCGCTACCACGCCGAGCATGGGCGTGGACTCCTCGATAAACGGCACCTCCACAGCAGACTCGGCAAGCACGCACACGGGCGCGCCGGCGATCACGAGCTCCTGCACGGCACTCTCCAAGCGGTCGGAACCGCACGAGAGCACCAGTACCACATCGGTATCGGTCTTTGGAGCAATTCGCTCCTCCCCCAGACGCTCGACGCGCACAATGCCCGAGGTCGTCTGCGGCACAAAGGCGTCACGCACCGTCTCGGCCAGAAAGCGCGAGGCGGACGAATCCAGATAGACCGAGACGCGCACCGGCGTATCGGAATCCTTCTTAACGGACGCGCCCATCTTAAAAGCGCGGGTCAGCTTATCTACCGGAATTTTCATAGCAAACCCCTCCAGCGGTTACGCGGCGCCCGAACGATGCCGCCATATGGATTGTACGATACCCACCGTCAGCAGCTGAATCATCATCGAAGACGAACCGAAGCTAATAAACGGTAGCGGAATACCGGTAATCGGCATCATGCCGATGCACATGCCGATGTTTTCGAAGGTCTGAAACGCCCACATGCCAACGATGCCCACACACGATAGGCGCAAGAACAGCGACTCGCACTTAAAGGCGACGCGAATCGTCGAAAAGATCAGCAGCACGTAGAGGCACAGGAGCAAAAAGGAACCGCAAAAGCCAAAGGTCTCGGACAGGAAGGCGAAGACGAAGTCGGTGTGGAACTCAGGCAGAAAGCCGCCGGCCGACTGCGTCGCATGGCCCAAACCCTTACCAAAGAAGCCACCCGAACCAACGGCGATAAGCGACTGCTGCAGGTTGTAGGCATCGTCCGAATCGGCATTATCGGGATCGATAAAGACCGTCAGGCGGTTCATCTGATACTGCTTGATGAGCACATCGTGGCCGAGCAACGAATCAAAAACCGAATCGAGCGCCAGGACGAGGGCCACCAGGCCCACGAGCAGGGCCAGGGTCGACAGCACCCATTCGCGGCGTGCACCGCTCATACAAATGACGATGGCGCCCGAAACCAGCACGACCAGGCCCGAGCCCAGGTCGCCCATGGCGACAACGGCCAAAAACGGAATGGACAGCATGCCGCAGAGCTTGACGTAGTCGCGAACGGTATCGATGCGACCGTTATACTGCGAGCCAAGCGTGGCAATAAAAAAGATGGTGATGAGCTTGGCAAGCTCAACCGGCTGGAATGTCAAGCCGATACCGGGAATCTTGATCCAGCCCGTCATGCCCAGACCGCCCGTATAGGACAGACCCGGAATCTTGGGCGAGAAGATAACGATCAGGTCGATGACGAGCAACGCCGTCGAGAAATTGGAAATACCGCGCAGGTCGGTACGCCAGACCAGCACCGCCAGCACCGCCCCGATGCCAATTCCCAGCAGATGACGTGAGAACGAGGCATCGGCCTTAAACTGCGAAGCCGACCAGATGATGATGGCGCCGTAGGCAACGAGCGCCACAGTAGCCACGAGCACGCCGATATGCACCTTTTGGCGAAACGTGCCGCGCGAGGCCGAAAGTTGCTTGTTGACGCGGTCCAGGCTGCTGCGAGAGCCGGTCTTGGTTGAACGGAACAGATCCGCCGGAGAAAAATCCATCGCAACCTCCTATCGAACCGAAGAATCGCCCGAGGCCGAAGAGGTATCGGGCTCGTCATAAATCACGCCGAGCACGTCGCGCACGACATGCATCGCGGTATCTGAGCCACCGCCGCCCTGCTCCAGGACAGTAGCGATGACATACTTGGGATCATCGGCCGGTGCATAGGCGCAGAACCACGCGTATTCGTCCTCGCCGCTTTTCTCGCCCGTGCCCGACTTGCCGTATACCTGCGGCGTCAGGGTGCCAAAGTGAGCCGCCAGGGACGTCGATGCCGTGTAAATCACGTCGTGCATGCCGTTGCGAACAAGAGTCAAATCCGAATCGCTGTTGATCTTGGCCTCCAGGCGCTTCTTCTTGCCCTTGCCGTTGTACTTATAGGCATCGCCGTCGCCATCGCGCGACACGGCAGACAAAAACACGTGAGGCACGTACTGTTTGCCGCCGTTGGCAAGGCCCATGTAGGCGCACGCCATCTGCAGGGGCGTCACCAGGATGTCGCCCTGGCCGATGGCAATGTTGGTCATATCGCCGGCATTCCACTTGCGGTCCTCGGCAGAGGCGTCGGTGAAGTACGACTCCTTCCACTCGGCATCGGGAATACGGCCCGCGCCCTCACTCGGCAGATCGATACCGCAGGTCTTGCCTAGGCCCCAGCGACGAAAGACCTCCTGCAGGCCCTCGGAATGTTGCTCGTCATAAAAGAACGCCTTGCCCATGTCGTAGAAGACGGGGTCGCACGAGTTGGCGATACCCGACTGCAGCGTCATGGTGCCGTGGCCAGACGTCAGCCAGCAGCGCTTGCCCCAAGCCTTGCCCAAGCCCGTCCAATAGCCCGTGCAGTTGGTTGTCTGCGTTGAAGTGTAGGTTCCAAACTCAAGACCAGCCAGTGCCGAGAGCGGCTTGATGGTCGAGGCCGACATGTACTGTCCGCTAATGGCGCGGTTGAGCAGCGGGTGCGAACCCTTGTCGTCATTGAGCTCGGTCCACACGTCATTTGAGACGCCGCCGATAAAGACGGACGGATCGAACTTGGGCTCGCTCGCCATACCCAGGATCTCGCCATTGTTGGGATCGAGACACACCACAGCGCCGTTGCCGGCATTGCTGTAGCCAGTGGTCTTGGCAAGCTCGATGGCGCTCGCCAGCGCCGTCTCACAGGCCTGTTGGATCTTAAGGTCGAGCGTGAGCTTAATGTCGGAGCCGGCCTTGGCGGGCACGGCGCCGGCCTGACCGGTCACATTGCCCGAGGCATCGACCTTGACGGTCTGCTCGCCACGAATACCCTGCAGCAGGTTTTCGTAGTAGCTCTCAACACCCGCCTGGCCCACGATATCGCCCGACTGGTACGTAATCCGGCCAGCAGAAGCATCATCATCGCCAGAGGTTTTCTTATTCTGGGCCTCGAGCTGCTCGGAGGTAATGGTGCCGGTATAGCCCAAAATGTGACAGGCCGTCTCGCCGTACGGGTACTGACGCTCGGTACGCTCGGCAATCTTGACGCCCGGAAACTCGCCGGCGTGCTCCTGAATATAGGCAACCGTAGAGCGACGGACGTCCGTCGCGATGGTATGCAGGCTCTGGGCGCCCTCGGAATTGTCCTGAATATTGCGCAGAACCGCCACGTAGGGCATACCGAGCACGTTGGCAAGATGGCGAACCAGAACCTCATCCTCGGCAAGGTCGCGGTAGGCCACGACAGCAAGTGAGGGACGGTTCTGGACAAGCGCCACGCCATTGCGGTCGAGGATGCGGCCGCGCACAGCGGGTGTGGTAACGGTGCGCGTCTGATTGCTATTAGCCTGCTTTTCGTAATAGTCCGACGAGACCATCTGCATACCCCACAGCTTGACGGCAAGCGCCGCGAACATCGCGCCCACACCCGTGGTGAGGATGGAGAAGCGGCCCTTAAAGGCGGTCGCCGCGGTATTGCCCTCGCCCTCGGTGGCGCGCGGGGCCGTTCCATGCTGCGTATCGTAGGTAAAACGGGAATCGCCGCGACGCATGATGACCAGCGCGACCACGATGGCCACAACCAGCACGATACCGGCGATAATAACCGTCATCTGGGAAGACATCTACAGGCCTCCCCTATTTGAGCTTACGGGTCTTGGGCTTAAAGCGCATGCCCGTCTGGCGTCCGCCACGTGCCGAGAATCCATAACCGGACTGCGGCACGACGCCGGACATCAAAAACGGAATGGCAACCAGACCCGTCAGGATCGAAGACGGCAGCGCATGGCCGAAGATCGCCACGACAAAGCTCGTCTCCAAACCCATAAACAGCAAGATGATGCTGTAGATCACATTAATAACGAGCGCGAAGGCACCCACAGTGATGCCGCGCGCACTCGGGGTACCGCCCGTCTGACCGGCGGCGCTATGCACCAGGGCAAAAGAACCCACGGTCAGCAGGAGCGACATAACGCCCACCGGCACGGCAGCGGAAAGGTCATAGAACAAGCCGCTGCAAAAACCGCATACGACGGCACGGGTCGGGTCGCCCGAGAACACGCTTAGGCACACCAGGATAATCATAAAGTTGACGCGACCGCCCGCAATGGAGATCTGCGGTGCCAGGCCTGCCTGCAGCAGCACGCACACGATGGCGGCGATTACAAACGTGCGGGAGCTCATCCCCTGCTCGTGTAGATCCATGGACATGCCCCCTATTCGCTCGAGCCGGAATCGGTCGTCTCGGACGTGTCGGAACCGTCATCCGGGCTCTCGTCCTTCGTCTTGGTCGCAGCATCGCGCGACGTTCCCTGCGGCGTGCTGTTGGCCGTGTTCACATCCTCATCCGAGGCCGACTGTTCGTCGGTCAGCGAGGTAATGACCAGCACTTCCTCGTTATTCTCGGCCGTCGTCTGGGCGCGCACCACAATGGTGTAGTACACGTCGTTAGCCGATTTCTCAACCGACGAGACGGTGCCGAGCGGTAGACCCTTGGGGAACACACCGCCAATACCCGAGGTCACGATGATGTCGCCAACCTTAACGTCGGAATCGACGCTCACATACTCAAGACGCAGCGTACCGTCAGCCTGACCCTGCAGCATGCCCTGGGCGCGCGTGTCCTGCACCATGGCGGACACGCCCGAGCTCTCATCGCCAATCAGACGCACGGTGGACGTCTTGGCCGAGACCTCGATAATCTGGCCTATGACACCGGCAGAACTCGTCACAGGCATGTTGATGGTAAGCCCGTCGGCAGAACCCTTGTCGATGGTGACGGTCGAGGTCCAGGCATCGCCCGAAGCGCCGACGATACGAGCTGCGGTTGATTTGAGGTTGTAGGTCGACTGGAGGCCGACCAGCCCCTCCAGACGCTCGGCGGTCTTTTGAGCCTCGGAGAGCTCGGCAACCTTAGAGGTCAGTTCCTCGTTTTGCTTCTTAAGCTCGTCAAGCGTGTCCTGCGACGCCGTAAGGTTAGAGAACACATTGCCGATCGCATTGAAGGGAGCCGCCACAGCCGAGCCCACAAAGCGCACCGGCGAGGTAATCGTCGTCACGCCCGAGCGCACGGCATGAATCGGCCCGGCCTCGCCCTCACGGATATAAAACGTGAGCAGCAACACCGAAATCAGGCTGAAAACAATCAACGGGCGCATACCCGTTGATTGTCGCTTGGTATTCAGATTTGTAGAGAAACCCGAAGATCGTGCCAAATGGAATCCACCTTTTGGAAATTAAGCATTGGTCTGGACGAAGCCGCCATCAAACGCATTGGCCTCGAGCACGCGGGCACAGCCGTTAACAACGTTATCGAGCGCCGTGGGGCTGACGTTGACCGAAACGCCGGTCTCATCGCGCAGGCGCACGTCGAGACCGCGCAGCAGCGCGCCGCCTCCAGTCAGCAAAATGCCATAGTACATAAGGTCCGAGGCAAGATCGGGAGGCGTAGCGTCGAGCGCGTCCTTGACGGCCTTGGCCATCTCGTCGAGCGGCTTGTTGAGTGCGCGACGAATCTCCTCGCTCTCGATGCGCACGGTCTTGGGCAGACCGGTGATCACGTCGCGGCCGTTGACCTCGACGTCGAGCTCGTCCTTGAGCGGCACGGCGGAGCCGACCTTAATCTTGATGTCCTCTGCCGTACGCTCGCCGATGGCAAGGTTGTAGGCATCGCGAACGTGCGTGAGGATAGCCTGGTCGAACTCATCGCCGGCAATACGGATGGACTGCGAGACGACGATACCGCCCATAGCGATAACGGCAACCTCGGTGGTACCGCCACCGATGTCGATGACCATGGAGCCGGTGGGCTCCTCGACGGGCAGGTCGGCGCCGATAGCGGCAGCCATGGGCTCTTCGATCAGATAGGCCTGGCGGGCACCGGCCTGGATCGTGGCCTCAAAGACAGCGCGCTTCTCGACCGACGTGACGCCGGAGGGAACGCAGACGACAACACGCGGACGCGGAGTCCACGGATAGCGCTTCTCGGACGCCTTGTCGATAAAGTAGCGAAGCATGGCCTCGGTAACATCGAAGTCGGCGATGACGCCGTCCTTCAGGGGACGAACGGCCACGATGTTGCCGGGCGTACGGCCGAGCATGCGCTTTGCCTCGATACCGACCGCCAGGATGCGCTCGTCGTTCTTGTCGATGGCGACTACAGAGGGCTCGCGAATGACGATACCCTTCCCGCGCACGGAGACAAGCGTATTTGCGGTGCCGAGGTCGATGGCAAGATCGCCCGCATAGCTACCGAAGAACATATCCATCAAAGAAAACAACGCAACTCCTGATGTGTTGGATGATTGCTGGAAAACTACTAGCTCATCATACTAGCGCAAGCCCGACACCTCACTTGCGGTGAAGCGCCGGGCAAAGCTAAATCCCATAAGGTCACTACTGGTTGTCAGCAGCCGAGAAATCCATATCGAGCGAAGAAACGGCCCAGCCGATATGGTTATCGGAGCGCACGAATTTGACGGTGTACTCCTGCTCGCCGCCCTTGGACAGCGATGCCTTCACCTTGGCGGTCGTCTCGGTCATGGACTGATCCATGCCCTCGACGGACACGGTGGCACCCTGCGGAATCGAGGAGATGATCATCGACTTAGCGTCCTCGGACAGGCTCGAGGCCAGGCAAGACTCGGCCTTTGCGGTGTCACCGTCGCCGGCAGCCTGGAACAGATCGGCAACGACAGACTCCTGAGACGGGAAGCCAAAGCCGCGCGTGTAGGCAAAGCCCAGACCGCCCGCGGCGATCAAAATGAGCAGAAGCAGCACGATGAAGACTTTGAGGCCCGTGTGGCGATGGCGACGACGGACCTTGGCCTGCTTGCGATCCTGACGGTCCTGCTGGACCATCTCGGACTCGGACAGCGTAAAGAAGCCGGTGTCCGAGGGATCAGGCATAAACTGACCGGTCGCGCCCGTAGGATCGAGCGGATCGACGGCAGGAGCGTCCATCGCGGGCGCCGGAGCCGTGGCCATAGCCGTCTGGGCAGACAGCGCGGCAAGCGAATCCTGCACGCGGGCAAGCTCATCGGCCTGCTCTGAGGTGAGCTGGTAGATGCCATCGGCAGTAGCGGCATTAAAGGCGTCGAGTGCGTCGGAGGGACGGCCGGCGGCAGAAAGCGCCTGACCCATGCCGGCGTTGAGCGCACGCGTGTCGTCGCGGGGGCCGGCGAAGTCGATAGCCGTGCGGTAGGTCTCCACGGCATCCGCCGGACGGCCGAGCTTAATGAAGCAACGACCGAGCTCGCCGAGTGCGGCGGCAGGAGCCGGATTGGCGCCGTCGATGGCAGCCTGACGGAAGGCGGTTCCCGCGTTGGCATAGTCGCCCGACTGGAACAGCGCATTGCCCAGGCCCAGATAGGCCTTGAACGGCGTGGCATAGGAAGCATCCTGCGTAGCGGCAGAGAAAGCCTGAGCGGCCGTCGTGTAGTCGCCCACGGCGGCGAGCGCCTTGCCGCGGTTGGTGAGCAGCGCGCCGCGCTTGCCGTAGGTACCGTCGTTGAGGGCGGCGGCATAGGCCTCGGCGGCCTCGGCATACATGCCCAGGTGCATCAAGGCGTTGCCACGAAGGTGATCGGCCTCGCCTATAATCTCATCGGGAGTCTTTGCCGCCCCAAGCATCTGGGCTGCAGCGGAAAAATCACCCGCGCGGTAAGCGGCGCGGCCCTGTTGGATCAGCTGGCTATTCAAGGAAGTCCCCTTTACTCGTGAACGATCTCGACATGAAAGATCTCGTCGCCGGCACGCAGCTGCGAAATCACATCGAGACCCTCGACCGTGGTACCAAAGACGGTGTAACCGGAATCGAGATTATGCTGGGCACCCAGGCAGAAGTAGAACTGCGAACCCGCGGAATCGGGGTCCATGGAGCGTGCCATGGCAAGGGCGCCATCGACATGGCTGTTGCGCGGATTGGTGGCAAACTCGCCCTTGATGCAGTAGCCGGGGCCACCGGTACCGGGCATGCCGTCGGGGCCCTCAAGACCGGCAGCGACGTCGGCGCCGGACATGTCGCGGGTATTGGGGTCCCCGCCCTGGATAACAAAACCGGGCACATAGCGATGGAACTTAAGGCCATCATAGAAGCCCATCGTGGAAAGCTCGCAGAAGTTCGCGACATGAATGGGAGCGCCCTCGCCGTCAAACTTGACCTTGATGGTACCCTTCGACGTCTCGATTACGGCACACTCGTCGCCGACAAGTTGATACTCGGGCGTGTAGAGCTTTTTCTTAAAACCAAACATGTGGTTCCTTCCTCGTGCGTTTAAAGCATATTTGTACGAATTGTAGCAATAAGCACGGGCTTACATCAATTGCGCACGTAGGTTATGCCGACTATGGCGAACTAATTTTAGGAACGCTGCTGCGGCTTCCAGGAAACCACATTGGCATCGTACTGGTTCAGCGCGCTGTTGCCGCCCTGCGCGATGGGCGCCAGGATCTCGCTTTGGTGGGAACTCATCGACTCGCCATCGGGAATGGCCAGCGAGATATCCCAGCTCTGGCAGATCACGTCGACGCGCTCATACATCCACTCAGCAAGCTGCTTTAAGTGGGCGATGTCATCCGCATAGACCGTATCGTCCTGTACTTTCAGGTTGTTGAGCTCATCTTGCGTCTTTTTGATCTGGTCGCGCAGGGCGTAGGCACTCTGCGACAGCTCCTGACGGGTGGACAGCGGCGTTCGGAGATAACCGTTGTTAAAGGAATCGATGACCTCGCCGATCTGGTCCTCGTCAGCGTAGGACACGATGGTCTGATACAGACCGTCGAGCCTGGTATAGAGCTGATCATCGGTGAGCACGGTTTCTTCCTGAACCACCTCGGCAGAATCGCCCTGCTTGGTATCGTCCTCAGTCGCCTCGCCCTTTTGACGCGTGGGGAAGGTGGTTTGTGCAGCTTGGCCAAACTGGTCGTAGAAGCCAGGCATAACACCCATGGGATCGGTCGTCACGAACCAATAGGCACCACCGCACACGACGGCAAGGACCGCGATGATAATGAGCGGCTTGGGAATATGACGCTTATGCTTGTGATAGGCGTCCTCGTCGGGGTGCACCTTGCGCTTGGGTTTTTGAGCATCGTCATGCAGGGAAACGGGCGTGGGAATATCGACCTTGGGGATACCGAAATCCTTATCGAAAGCTGGCAGCACGCAGGTCTCATTGGGGTCGGCGGCGTCCGAAAGCACCGCAGCGGCAGAGGCCGGCGCATGCGGCACCTCGGTATCGATCTGCTCTTGCGTTAGGCGCGGAAAGCCCGCCGTGCGGCCCGCTGCCAGGTCGGACGCGGCCGCGTCCTCGGAGAGGATACCCGGAGCGGGGCGTCCGCATTTGGGGCACGTACGATCATGCGGAGAAAGACGGGCACCGCAGCCCTCACAGAACACGAACTCGGTGTGCTCGGGACCATCGCCCGGACCCACATAGGCGTTGCAGTAGGGGCAGAACGAGGCGCCGTCCTCGATAGTCTTAAGGCAATGCGGGCAGATCACGGCATCCTCTTTTCGAAGCAATTCAAATAATCGAGGTTAGAGCATAACATCGCCACGGCCCCACAGGAGCAAGGCACCAATTCAACATCGCCAGGGCGCGTAGTTACTTCTTCTTTTTGCTCGGCATCGAGACTTTGATGCCTTGGGCGGACTTGGTTACGCGGGAGCGCTTGGCGCCCGTGGGCTTCTTTTTCTTGGGCTGGGCCTGGGCCACGCCCTCGAGTGCGCGGGCCTCGGCCTCACGAACGGTGCGAGCTTCGCGGCGCTGCGCCATGTCGGCGGCGACGCGCTTGGCAAAACGCTCCGCCGTCGAACCCGTCGAGCTCACCTTGCCGCCACCGCGACCCAGGCGGACGCGAACACCGCGGCCAAAACCAGTTGCGGCATGACGACGACGCGGCTTGAGAGAATCAATCATCGTGGCGAGCTTAAAGAACACCGAGCAGGTAAAGGCCACGATGACAGCCAAGATAACCATCTGGCCCATCGACAGGTTGGCAATAGACAGCAGCTTCGGGAATCCGATAACGCCCACCAGGATGCCGGCGACCACAAACACAAAGAGCACCACACGTAAGGGCGTGAGAGGCTGCGAGATGCGCCAGATCAGGCTGACGCTCGCCGCGCACGACGTAAGCAGGCACATCGTAGACAGCGTAAGCTGGCTAAAGCCGAACACGCGCGCCACAAAGATATCGAGCGCCGCGGCCAAAATGACCGCAATCGATGCCGGCAGTGCCCGCTTGAGCACGTTCGTCAGGAACGACCCCTTCACGCGAGCATTGTTGGGCTCCAGGCCCAACACAAAGCCCGGCGCGCCGATGCAGAAGAAGTTGATGAGCGTCATCTGGATGGGCTCGAAGGGGTACGGCGGCAGCGCGATGCACAGCGCCGCCAGGCCCATCGAGAACAGCGTCTTAGTCAGGAAAAGCGAAGCCGAACGCTGCAGGTTGTTGATGGAGCGACGGCCCTCGGCCACCACGGCGGGCATCGAGGCAAAGTCGTTGTCGACGAGCACGATCTCGGCCACGTTACGCGCGGCATCGGAGCCGGCCGCCATGGCCACGGAGCAGTCGGCCTCCTTGAGCGCCAGCACGTCGTTGACGCCGTCGCCTGTCATGGCCACGGTGTGCTCGCGGCGCTTGAGCGCCTGCACGAGCTCGCGCTTCTGCTGCGGGGTCACACGACCAAAGACATGGTAGCGGTCCACTGCGGCATCGAGCTTGGCCGGCGTATCGAGCGTCGTGGCGTCCACATAAGCGTCCGCCCCCGGCACGCCCACCACGCGAGCGATCGACGACACCGTACGCGGGTCGTCGCCACTGATCACGTTGAGGGTCACGCCCTGCTCGTTAAAGTAACCGATGGTCTCGGCCGCCGAGGTACGAATCTCGTCGCGGATGGTCACAAAGCCCACGGGCTCGGCCTCGCCCGCCATATCGCCATCGGGCGTAAAGCCGTCCACGCGCGCCACCACGAGCACGCGGCAGGTATCGGCAAGCTCGGCGACACGGTTCTCGACCTGGGCAAACGCACGATCAGAGAGCACAAACTGCGCCGCACCCATCACATAGGAGCCCTGCGCAAACGACGCGCCGCTCCACTTTTTGGAGGACGAGAACGGAATGACCGACAGCGGCTCGGACACCTCGACCGGGCGATCGGCGTAATAGTTGAGCAGCGCCTGGCAGGTCTCGTTGGCATCGACCGAAGTCGCACGTGCCACGTTAGCCAGCGCAAAATCGAGCACCGTGGTATCGACGGGAACGGCGGCTTCGCCCTCCCCCGCGCCCATGCCAAAGCCCTCGATCGGCAGCGGATACGTGCCCTCGACCTCCATGCGACCCGACGTGATGGTGCCCGTCTTGTCCAGGCACAGCACGTCGACGCGCGCGAGCGTCTCGATGCAGTAGAGCTGCTGCGCCAGCACCTTGCGGCGGGCCAGGCGCACCGTGGCGATGGCGAGCACCGACGAGGTCAGCAGCACCAGGCCTTGCGGGATCATGCCCAGCAGGGCGCCCACCGTGGACAGCAGCGCCGACGAGGGCACGCGGCCGGCCAGCAGCTCGGAGAAGCACCACGAAAGCGCGCTATTGCCTGGGGTTCCCGCGGCATCCCACAGCTCGCTCACGCTCGAGGCAAACAACGCCAAACCGAGCGGGATCATGATGATGCTCGCAAAGCGCACGATGGCGTTAAGCGCGTTCATGATCTCGGAATTGACCCTTTTGACGTACTTGGCCTCGTTATTAATTTTGGCCACGTAGTTGTCGGCGCCGACATGGATCACGCGGGCGCGCAGCAGACCCGAGTCGATAAAGCTGCCGCTCATGAGCTCGGAACCGGGCTGTTTCTTAATGAGGTCGCTCTCACCCGTCAGCAGGCTCTCGTTCACGAGCGCCTCGCCCGAAACCACCACGGCGTCAGCGGGGATCTGGTCGCCGCGCCCCAGGCGGATGATGTCGTCGAGCACGATCTGGTCCAGGTCGAGCTCCACCTCGGAGCCGTCGCGCACCGCGATGGCCTTCTTGGAGGTCAGCAGCGTGAGCTTATCGACCATCTTCTTGGAACGCATGGACTGAATGACGCCAATAGCGGTATTGAGGAACACCACGAACAGGAACGTCAGATTCTTAAACGAACCGGTCAAAATAACCAGGAACGCCAAGATCACGTTGATCAAATTGAACAGCGTGCAGAGGTTCTCGATGATGAGCTCTTTGACCGACTTGGTCTTGAGCTCCATGTTGCGGTTGATCTTACCGGCGGCGATGCGCTCCTCGACCTCGGCGGTCGAGAGTCCGCGCTCGATATCCGTTGCTGCCATACCACGTCCCATCACGTCGCGTCGGTATAAGAAAAACCGCCCGGACCATGCGAGGTTCGGACGGTCTCACGTTCGATGGTGCCCCATGTTGGATTCGAACCAACGGCCTTCTGCTCCGGAGGCAGACGCTCTAATCCCCTGAGCTAATAGGGCCAACGTTTGGCATTATACCCAAGTGCACCACGGGCTATCAAAATAAAAGAAAAAGCTTTGCAATTCCGAGGAAGACGCGGCTCAACGGCCCACTTTAGAAGGCAAAAGCGAGTCAGATAGTATAAACTCTCATGCACCATATGTACACGGCTCGCGATGCGGGCCGTTTTTGCAAGGGCTATCCATCGAGGTGAGAGGCACACCATGATTGCAATTTTAAAAGAGAGCGCCAGCGACGAGGCCGTCAGCCATATCGTCAGCTGGATTGAGAAAAAGGGCCTGAAGACCGATGTCTCGCGCGGCGAGAATGAGACGATCATCGGCCTGGTGGGCGATACGACCAAGATCGACCCGTTCCTGCTCGAGTCCATGGATGTCGTCGAGCGCGTGCAGCGCGTCTCCGAGCCGTTCAAGCGCGCCAACCGCAAGTTCCACCCCGAGGACTCCGTCATCGACTGCGGCCACGGCGTCAAGATCGGCGGCGATCAGTTCCAGGTCATCGCCGGCCCGTGCTCCGTCGAGGGCGAGAACCTCATCCGCATCGCCCGCCGCGTGAAGGCCGCCGGCGCCACGATGCTGCGCGGCGGTGCCTACAAGCCCCGCACATCCCCTTACGCCTACCAGGGCATGGGCCCCGCCGGTCTGGACCTGCTGTGCGAGGCGTCTGCCGAGCTCGACATGCCGATCGTCACCGAGATCATGGACCCGCGCGACGTGCAGGTCTTCCTGGACAAGAAGATCGACGTCATGCAGATCGGTGCCCGCAACGCCCAGAACTTCCCTCTGCTCAAAGAGGTCGGCAAGACCAAGACCCCGATCCTGCTCAAGCGCGGCATGTCCGGCACGATCGATGAGCTGCTCATGGCCGCCGAGTACATAATGAGCGAGGGCAACGACAACGTCATCCTGTGCGAGCGCGGCATCCGCACCTTCGAGACCCGCACCCGCAACACCTTCGACCTCAACGCCGTGCCGGTGCTGCACCACCTGTCGCACCTGCCCGTCGTCGCCGACCCCAGCCACGCCACCGGCTACACCCGCTACGTTGAGCCCATGGCGCTCGCCGCGACCGCCTGCGGTGCCAACGGCCTGGAGATCGAGGTCCACGACGAGCCCAGCCGCGCATGGTCCGACGGCGCTCAGGCCCTCACCCCCGATCAGTTCGACGACACCATGCGCCGCATCCGCGCCATCCGCGATGTCGTCTGCCAAGAGACCATGGAGTAGGCCATGGGTACGGTGAGAAACGCGCGCGTTAACCAGGGCGGTCCCAAATGCGCCGGTATAGTGGGCCTAGGTCTGATCGGCGGCAGCTTTGCCCGCGGCTATGCGCAGGCGGGCGTCCGCGTGCTGGCCTGGGATCCCGACGATGACGTGATGACGGCCGCCAGCATGGGCACCGTCGCCGGCGAGCTCAACGACGAGACGCTCGGCGAATGCGACATCATCGTCCTTGCCTGCTATCCCGAGGCCTGCATCGAGTGGCTTGAGGCGCACGCCCAGGCGCTCGCCGATGCCACCGACACCGATGCCATCATGGGCCCCGTGGTGATTGACACCGTAGGCGTGAAGGGCATCGTATGCGAGCGTGCCTTTGAGCTCGCCCGCGAGCACGGTTTTTACTTTGTGGGCGCGCACCCCATGGCGGGCACCCAGTTCTCGGGCTACGCTCACTCCCGTGCCGACCTGTTCCAGGGCGCCCCGCTCGTGCTCGTACCGCCCGCGGTGGACGATGCGCTCAAACTGGAGCTTTTGGGCCAGGTGCGCGAGATGGTACGCCCCTTGGGCTTTGGCAAGTTCAGCGTGACCAGCGCCGCCGAGCACGACCGCGTCATCGCCTTTACGAGCCAGCTCGCGCACGTCGTCTCCAACGCCTACGTCAAAAGCCCCACTGCTCAGGTCCACCACGGCTTTTCGGCCGGCAGCTACCGCGACCTCACCCGCGTGGCGCACCTCAATCCGCAGATGTGGTCCGAGCTCATGATCGACGACGCCAATGCGCTCGCCTTCGAGATCGACCATCTGATCGAATCGCTCGGCGCCTACAGCCGCGCCCTTAAAGACCGCGACCAGCGCTATCTGGAGAATCTCCTTGCCGAGGGCGACCGAATTAAGCGCGCACTCGACGACGAGGCCTCCCACTAGACCACCTATCACGCCAGGTCGAAAGGACCGAAGCTTATGGCGATTACCATCGATATCGACACCGCACGCCCCTACCAGGTGCATGTTGGCACGTTTTTGCTGGAGCAGGCGGGGCCGCTCGTGCGCGCCACTGCCGGCGGCACCAAGGCCGTCATCGTGACGGACACCAACGTGGGCCCGCTCTACCAGATGCCCGTTAAGCAGAGCCTGGAGGCGTCAGGCTACGAGGTGAGCATCTGCACCTTCGAGGCCGGCGAGGCCCATAAGCGCGCCGAAACCTATGTTGCCATTTTGGAGTTTGTGGCCGAGCACGAGCTTTCGCGCTCCGACGTGATCGTGGCACTCGGCGGTGGTGTCGTGGGCGACGTGGCGGGCTTTGTGGCCGCCACCTACATGCGCGGCTGCAAGTTTGTGCAGATCCCGACGAGCCTGCTCGCCATGGTAGATTCGTCTGTGGGCGGCAAGACCGCCATCGACCTGGCTGCCGGCAAGAACTTGGCCGGCGCCTTTTGGCAGCCGAGCGTGGTCATTGCCGACGTGGGGTGCCTGGCCACCCTCACGCCCGAGCAGTTCGCTGACGGCTGCGGCGAGGTCGTCAAGCACGCCGTGATTGCCGATCCGGAGCTTTTCGCCGAGCTGGAGAAGACCCCGCTCACGCTGGAGCTGCTCAACCACGATGTGGCCCGCGTAGCACTCATCATCGCCCGCAACATCGACATCAAGCGCGCCGTGGTCGTCGCCGACGAGCGCGAGACTAACCAGCGTAAGCTCCTCAACTTTGGACACAGCGCCGGACACGCCGTCGAAGCCTGCGAGCACTTTGAGCTCGGACACGGCAACTGCGTGTCGATCGGCATGGGTATCATCACGCGCGCCGCGGCCCTGCACGGCGTCTGCGATGCTGCGCTGCCCGGTCGTATTGAGGAGCTCTGCGCCCGCCATGGCCTCAAGACCCGCTGCGGCCTAGATGCCGATGCCGTCTTTGCCGAAGCGCTCCACGACAAGAAGCGCGCGGGCGACACCATCGACCTGGTGATTCCGCACGGCATTGGCCGCTGCAGCATCGACCGCACGCCACTTTCCACTTTCCACGAACTCATTGCCGAGGGCCTCGGCCAGAAGGGAGACGCATCCGCATGCTAGCCCGCATCACCCCGTCCCCGCTCAAGGGCACCGTTCCCGCCATCGCGTCCAAGTCGATGGCGCATCGCCTCATCATCTGCGCTGCGCTTGCCAACGGCGAGACACACGTCACCTGCAACACCACCTGCGCCGACATCGAGGCCACGGTGCGCTGCCTTACGGCACTGGGTGCTCGCATCGAGACCGTCGAGGACGGCTTCCAGGTCCACCCCACCATGAAGAGTGTTGAGTTTGGCCTGCTCAAGGCCCTTGCCGGCGGCACGCTTGACTGCGGTGAAAGTGGCTCCACGCTGCGCTTTATGCTGCCTGTCGCCTGCGCGCTGGGTGCGGATGCCACCTTCGTAGGCCAGGGCCGCCTGGGCGCCCGCCCGCTCTCCCCGCTCTCGGACGAGATCATCGCCGCCGGCTGCGACCTACAGGGTCTGGGCGGTTTTCCGCTCAAGACGAGCGGCCGCATGCGCCCGGGCACCTTTGTGCTTCCGGGCAACGTGAGCTCGCAGTACATCTCGGGCCTGCTGCTGGCAGCCCCACTGCTGGCCCAGCCCTCCTGCGTGCAGGTAACCGGCCTCATTGAGAGCCGTCCCTACATCAACCTGACGATCCAGGCCATGAAGGCCTTCGGCGTCGAGGTCAACGTCGAGCGTATTCCGGCCAAGGACGGCCAGCCCGAGGTCACGAACTTCCGCGTGAGCAGCGGCTCGTACCGCACGCCCGGCAGCGTGGCCGTCGAGGGCGACTGGTCCAACGCTGCCTTTTGGCTGTGCGCCGGCGCCATCGGCTCCGACCCCATCACCGTCGAGGGTGTGTCGCTCAGCTCCGCGCAGGGCGACCGCAACGTGCTTGCCGCGCTCTCGCGCTTTGGAGCCCGCATCGTGCGCTCCACCAACGCCGCTACCGTACAGTCCGACAAGCTCGCCGGCTTTGAGATGAGCGCGCACGACATCCCCGACTTGGTGCCCGTAATCTCGGCCGTGGCATCGCTGGCGCAAGGCCGCACGTTCATCCGCGATTGCGCCCGCCTACGCATCAAGGAATCCGATCGCCTGGCCACCACCACCCGCGAGCTCACCGCACTGGGCGCGCAGATACGCATTGCCGGTGATAACCTCATCATCAAGGGTGTCGACGCCTTTACTGGCGGCGAAGTCGATTCGCACAGCGACCACCGCATCGCCATGATGGCCGCCATCGCCGCGAGCCGTGCCACCGGCGAGGTCGTGATCCACGGCGCCGAGGCCGTCAACAAGTCCTATCCCGATTTCTTCGACCACTACCGCCTGCTGGGCGGCAAGGTCACGCTCGAGGAGGAGTAGCATGTCCTCGACCTTTGGCAACGTCTTGCGCTTAAGCATCTTCGGCCAGTCGCACTCCCCCGCCATCGGCTGCTCACTCGATGGCATCCCGGCGGGCATCGCCGTGGACCAGGAGCAGCTGCAGGCCTTCCTTGACCGTCGCGCCCCCGGTCGCGACGAGACCGCAACCAAACGCCGCGAGGCTGACGCCGCGCACATCATCGCCGGTGTTGTCGATGGACATACCACCGGCGCGCCCATCGCCGCGATTATCGAGAACACCAACACGCGCTCCAAGGATTACTCCGAGCTGCGCCGCAAGCCCCGCCCCGGACATGCGGACTTCCCTGCGCGCGTGAAGTATCACAACATGCACGATGTCGCCGGTGGCGGGCATTTCTCCGGCCGCCTAACGGCACCCCTGTGCATCGCCGGCGGCATTGCGCTGCAGGCACTCGAAGCCCGCGGCATTAAAGTGATGGCGCATGTGGCGCAGATCGGCGGCATCTCCGACCTGCCGATGGACGACATGGTCTATCGCGAGGCCGACCGCAAGGCGATCCTTACGAACGATCTGCCGTGCATTGACGCCGCTGCAGCCGGCCGCATGCGCGAGGAAATCCTAGCCGCGCGCGACGAGCTTGACAGCATCGGCGGCATCGTGGAGTGCGGCATTTACGGGCTTCCCGCGGGCATCGGCGACCCCATGTTCGACGGTATCGAGAACCGCATCGCGCAGATCGCGTTTGGCATTCCCGCCGTAAAGGGCGTGGAATTTGGCATGGGCTTTGCCGTGGCCGCCATGCGCGGCAGCGAGAACAATGATCCGTATCGCATCGATGCCGAGACCGGCGAGATCGAGGTCGAGTCCAACAACGCCGGTGGCATCCTGGGCGGTATTTCGACCGGCGCGCCCGTCATGTGGCGCATGGCCGTAAAGCCGACGCCCTCCATTGGCCGCGAGCAGCAGACGGTGGACATGGACGCTATGGAAAATGCCGAGCTCTCGGTCCACGGCCGCCACGATCCCTGCATCGTCCCCCGAGCTGTCCCCGTAGCCGAGGCAACCGCCGCCCTTGCCATCTGGGACGCCCTCCTCGAAGACGCCGCCCAGCGCTAACTACCCACCCCTCAACATCCCCCGACACGTGAAAGGGGTCTCCATGGACCTTGCTGACATCCGCCAGGCCATCGATGGCATCGACACCACGCTCCTCAACAGCTTTGTCGAGCGCATGGATATTGCCACCGAGGTCGCCAAGTCAAAAATCGAGATGGGCAAGGCCGTCTTCGACCCCGCCCGCGAGCGCTCCAAGCTCAATAACCTCGCCAGCCGCGCGCCCGAGCGCTACGAGGCCCAGACCATCACCCTGTTCCGCCTCCTCATGAGCATGAGCAAGGCCGAGCAGCAGCGCTACATCAACGAGCTCAAGGGCATCACCGTCTCACAAAAGGCACACGCCACGGCTGCAGCCTCCGACACGCCCTTCCCTCAAACGGCCACCGTTGCCTGCCAGGGCGTGGAAGGTGCCTATAGCCAGATCGCCGCGTGCAAACTCTTCGACGTGCCCGACATCGCGTTTTTCGAGACCTTCGAAGGCGTTATGCGCGCTGTGCGCGACGGCTTCTGCGAGTTTGGCGTGCTGCCCATCGAGAACTCCACCGCCGGCTCGGTCAACGCCGTCTACGACCTGCTCGCCCAGTTCGACTTCCACATCGTGCGCTCGCTGCGACTCAAGATCGATCACAACTTACTCGTCAAACCCGGCACCAAGCTCGCCGACGTGTGCGAGGTCTACAGCCACGGTCAGGCCATCGCGCAGTGCGCTAGCTTTATCGAGCGCCACGGCCTGCACGCCACCAAGTACCCAAACACGGCCATGTCGGCCGAAATGGTCGCCAGCTCCGAGCGCACCGATGTTGCTGCCATCGCATCGCGCAGCTGCGCGGAACTCTATGGCCTGAAGGTGCTGGAACCCAACATCCAGGACTCGGACAACAACTACACGCGCTTTGTCGTCATCAGCCGCGAGCCGCGCGTCTATCCCGGCGCCAACCGCACCTCGCTCATGATCACCACGGCCAACGAGCCGGGCGCGCTCTATCGCGTACTCGAGCGCTTCTACGCGCTCAACATCAACCTCATCAAGCTCGAGAGCCGCCCCATCCCCGGACACGATTTTGAGTTTATGTTCTACTTTGACTTGGACTGCCCCTTTGGCAGCAAGGCCCTCGACGACCTGCTCGACTCGATCGACGACGTATGCGAGAGTTTCACCTACTTTGGCAGCTACACGGAGGTGCTCTAGATGACCGATACCGCCGCAACCCGCCCCTACGGCGTGCTGGGCCGCGTGCTGGGCCACAGCTACACCCCGACCATCTACAAGGAGCTCGCAGGCCTGGAGTATGTGCGTTTTGAGCGTGAGCCCGAGGATCTCGAGGCTTTTATGACGGGCGATGAATGGGAAGGCACCAACGTGACCATCCCCTACAAGCGCGCCGTCATGGAATACCTGAACGAGCTGAGCCCGCTGGCCGAGCGCATGGGCAACGTCAACACCATCACACGCCTGCCTGACGGTCGCCTGCGTGGCGACAATACCGACTACTTTGGTTTTCAATGCCTGATCGAGGAGCTGGGCGTAGAGGTTGCCGGCAAGAAGGTCCTCGTGCTCGGTGCTACCGGCGGCGCGGGCACCACGGCCAGTATGGTGCTCGGAGATCTGGGCGCCATCGTCGTACCCGTGGGTCGCACGAGCGAGGTCAACTACGGCAACATCGCGCAGCAATCCGATGCGGCACTGCTCGTCAACTGCACGCCTACAGGCATGTTCCCCCACTGCCCCGACGCTCCCTGCACGCTCGAAGGACTCGATGCGCTCGAGGGCGTCATCGACATTGTCTACAACCCCGCCCGCACGGGTCTGATGCTCGAGGCCGAGCGCCGCGGCATCTCCTGCATCGGCGGTCTGCTCATGCTTGTTGCCCAGGCAGCACAAGCTGTCGAGCGCTACACCGGCCAAGCAACCCCGCGCGAGCGCATCCTGGATGTGACGCAGCGTCTGTCCCGCCGCGAGCAGAACATCGCGCTAATCGGCATGCCGGGTTCGGGCAAGACCCGCGTGGGCGAGCAGATTGCCCAGCTCACGGACCGCGAGCACATCGACCTCGATCGCGCCCTCGAGGAGCGCCTGGGCATGACCTGCGCCGACTTTATCGTCGAGCGCGGCGAGGCAGCCTTCCGCGAGCAGGAGACGGCGGAGCTGGCCGACATCTCCAAGCGCAGCGGCCTGGTGCTTTCCACGGGCGGCGGCGTGGTCACACGCGACGAGAACTACCCGCTGCTGCACCAGAACAGCCAGATCGTGATGCTCAACCGCAAGCTCGACGAACTCGCCCATAGGGGTCGCCCCATCACCGCACGCGATGGCATCGATAAGCTCGCCGAGCAGCGCATGCCGCGCTACCGCGCCTGGGCCGACTACCTCATCGACTCACGCGACTGCGCCGCCAACACCGCCCGCGCCGTCCTCGACACCCTCCCACCCGCTCTCTAACAAAAACCACCACAAAGGGGACAGGCACCTTTGTGGTGGTTTTTCATTCCGCCTCACCGCCCGCCCAACCACAAAGGAAGCAGCCATGAAAGCACTCGTCATCAACGGCCCCAACCTCAACATGCTCGGTATTCGCGAGCCAGGCATCTACGGCAGCGACAACTACGACCGCCTGGTCCAGATTTGTCAGGAGTCGGGCGCCGCACAGGGCTTTGACGAGGTCGAGGTCTTCCAGTCCAACCACGAGGGCAGCATCGTCGACAAAATCCAGGAGGCCTATGGCAAGGTCGACGGCATCGTCATCAACCCGGCGGCCTATACGCACACCAGCGTGGCCATCCTGGACGCGCTCAAGGCCGTCGCCATCCCCGCCGTTGAGGTCCACATTAGCGCCGTCGAAACACGCGAGGACTTCCGCCAGGTGAGCTACGCGCGCTTGGCCTGCTTCGCCACCATCACCGGCGAAGGCCTCCAGGGCTACGCCCACGCGCTGGAGCTGCTGAAAGTGCATCTGCTACACTAATCTATGGGACAAATGAGTCAGATGCGTTTGTCCCTAAACTAAAGTAACTGTCCAATCGACATACAAAGGAGCATATCCATGTCCCAGTACGATTACCTCGTTGTCGGCGCCGGCCTTTCGGGCGCTGTCTTTGCCAATGCCGCCAAGCGCGCCGGCAAGTCGGTCCTAGTCATCGATCGCCGCGACCACATCGCCGGCAACATCTACACCGAGGACGTCGAGGGCATCCAGGTCCACCGCTACGGCGCGCATATCTTCCACACCTCCATGAAGGACGTCTGGGACTACGTCAACCGCTTCGCCGAGTTCAACAACTACGTCAACTCGCCGGTAGCCAACTTCCACGGCAACATGTACAACATGCCCTTCAACATGAACACCTTCGCCAAGATGTGGCCCGGCGTCGTCACGCCGGCGGACGCCCGCGCCAAGATCGCCGAGCAGGTGGCCGCCGAGAACATCGGCGAGCCGCAGAACCTCGAGGAGCAGGCGCTGTCGCTCGTCGGCCGCGACATCTTCGAGACGCTCGTGAAGGGCTATACCGAGAAGCAGTGGGGCCGCGACTGCCGCGACCTGCCCGCGAGCATCATCAAGCGCCTCCCTTGCCGCTTTACCTACGACAACAACTACTTCAACGACCGCTACCAGGGCATCCCCATGGGCGGCTACACCAAGATGGTCGCCAACATGCTTGAGGGCATCGAGGTGCGCTGCGGCGTGGAGTACAAGGAGCTGATCGCCGCCGAGCCCGATATCGCCGCCAAGACGATCTACTGCGGCCCCATCGACGCGTTCTACGACTTTAAGCTGGGCACGCTCGAGTACCGCAGCCTGCGCTTTGAGACCGAGACGCTCGACGAGCAGGACCACCAGGGCGTGGCCGTGGTCAACTACACCGAGCGCGAGATCCCCTACACCCGCATCATCGAGCACAAGCACTTCGAATTCGGCACGCAGGACAAGACCGTCATCACGCGCGAGTACCCGGCGGACTGGAAGCCCGGCGACGAGCCCTACTACCCCATCAACGACGCCAAGAACGAGGCCCTGTACAAGCAGTACGAGGAGCTGGCGGCGCAGGAGGGCGACGTGATCTTTGCCGGTCGCCTGGGCGGCTACAAGTACTACGACATGGACAAGGCCATCGCCGCCGCCTTCGAGCTCGTCCGCAACGAGTTGGGCGTGGAGCCCACGGAGGCGTAAGAGCCCAACAGCCAAAGGCTGATAGCCATTCTGGGATGTAGAAAGTCCGGTGCAGCATCGCTGCATCGGACTTATTGTTGAGGGAGCATTGCACGCGCACACGTCCTAAAAAGCAAAGACCCGGCACAATAACCGGGTCTTCAAAAACTCTATTGGTGCTCCATGGCGGATTCGAACCGTCGACCTTGGGATTAGAAGTCCCCTGCTCTATCCAACTGAGCTAATGGAGCATAAAGCCGCACGTCCAAGCGAGTACAAGTTCACACGGCTGATAAATTATAACCTACTTGAACTGGTCATGGTATGCCTTGCAGACCTCATCCACGGGACCATCCATACGCAGGTCGCCCTTCTCGATCCAAACAGCACGCTGGCAAATACGCTCAACCTGCTCCATGGAGTGAGAAACGAACAAGACCGTGACGTCGCCACTCTCGATAAAGTGCTGAATGCGGCGCTCGCACTTCTGCTGGAAAAAGACATCGCCAACAGAAAGCGTCTCATCGACGATGAGAATATCGGGCTCGGTAATCGTGGCGATAGCAAAGGCAATGCGTGCAACCATACCCGAAGAGAAGTTCTTCAGCGGCATGTCAACGAAGTCTTTGAGCTCGGCGAACTCAATGATGTCATCGAAGTTTGCATCAATAAACTCCTTGGTATAACCAAGGAGAGCGCCGTTGAGGTAGATGTTCTCGCGAGCGGAAAGCTCAGGATCAAAACCGGCGCCAAGCTCAATCAACGGCGCAATATTGCCATGAACCTTAACCTCGCCCTCAGAGGGCTCAAGGACACCGGCGATGATTTTGAGCATCGTAGACTTGCCAGAACCATTGGTGCCAACCAGACCAACAACCTCGCCGCGATGAACGTCAAACGAGATGTTCTTAAGCGCACGGAACTCCTCAAAAAAGAGCTTATGGCGCGCCAAGGAAATGAAGTACTCCTTGAGGCTGCCCAGAGACTCAGAGGCCATATTGAAGATCATCGTTACATCTTTGACCTCGACGGCCATGGGCTGCTTGCTGTAATCGACAGGAGCAGCGGTATTAGTTTCAGACATGCAAGCTCCTTAGATATACAGGATGAATTTATGCTCAGTCTTGTGGAAAATCGTATAGCCAATGGCAAGCGAAATCAAAGCCCAGGCAACGCAAAGACCAAATACCAGAGGGGTCGGACTTTGCTGAAATAGAAAGATGTCGCGCATAAACGTAAGATAGTTATACATGGGATTGGCGTACATAATCACGCGAAGAATATGCGGCATCTGCGCAATAAAATCCGTGGTCCAGAAAATGGGGGTAAAGTACGTCCAAGCAGTGATAACGACGCTCCAAAGATGCATGACATCGCGGAAGAACACAGATAGTGCCGAAAGCATGAGGCCAAGACCCATACAGAACAGCATAAGAAAGAACAAGCAGACCGGCAAAAGAATCAGGTGCCAGCTGGGAACGACGCGGAACCAAATCATAACAAGGGCAACGGCGACCAGCGAAAGCGCAAAGTTCACAAGGGAGAACAGGACTTTCTGAACCGGGAACACCCAGCGGTGAACCTTAACCTTTTTAAGCAGCGAAGAAGCGCCCAGGATAGAAGACATGGCCTGCGTCGTAGAGTCGGACATCACAGAAAAGGTGACGTTACCGACGATAAGGTACAACGGGTACATATCTGGAGTGATGGAACCGTTGCGACCTTGTGCAAAGATGGTCGAAAAGACGATAGCCATGACAACCATCATCAGCAACGGATTAAGCACCGACCATGCGATACCGAGAACGCTGCGGCGATACTTAAGTTTGAAATCCTTGGTTACCAGCTGCTCAAGAATGAACTTATCTTTTTGGAAATCATTTTTGGCGTGCGATGGGGGCATCGAGGCCTTGGGCGCAACCTGAGTCTGCTCTGTCACGAACGCAACTCCTTACATCGTTTCGTTAGCAACTCGAAAGTATAGCCCCCGCGCACATGGAAAATGCGGCGATACGCTGACGATAAAAGGAACCCACAAACTCGGCCGCCCCGAAACTCTATACTATTGGAGTTTTGAGCCCAACCGAGGAGCACCATGGATTACCGCAACGTTGCCGTGCTTATCCCCTGCTACAACGAGGCAGTCACAATCAAAAAGGTCGTCGAGGACTTTAAGCGCGAACTCCCTGGAGCATCTATCTATGTCTACGACAACAACTCCACAGACGGAACGGCTCGAGTTGCCCGCGACGCCGGGGCAATCGTGCGCCATGAGAGCCGTCAAGGCAAGGGCAATGTCTGCCGCCAGATGTTCCGTGACATCGAGGCAGACTGCTACTTGATGGTCGACGGCGACGATACCTACCCCGCAGAGTCGGCAGCGGCGCTTTGCTTCCCCGTCCTCAATGGCGAAGCCGACATGACGGTAGGCGACCGTCTCTCAAACGGCACGTACGCTGAGGAGAACAATCGCGCCTTTCACGGATTTGGCAACAACCTTGTTCGCGCCATGATTAAGTGGATTTATGGCTACAGCTTTGACGACGTGATGACCGGATATCGAGCCATGAGCAAACCTTTCGTCAAGACCTTCCCCGTTTTGAGCGAGGGCTTCCAGATTGAAACCGAGCTCTCCATCCATGCCGTCGACCACCGCTGGCGTATCAAAGACGTGCCCATCGTCTACCGCGACCGCCCCGAAGGATCCGTGTCGAAGCTCAACACAGTCAGTGACGGCATCAAGGTCACCAGCATGATCGGCACGCTCTTTAAGGACTACAGGCCGCTTAAGTTTTTTGGACTCACGGCGGCGATCTTCGCAATCATTGGGCTAATACTGGGCATTCCCGTTATAGCTGAATACGCGCAGACCGGTTTGGTACCGCGCCTCCCCACCGCCATCCTTGCTGCAGCCTTTATGTTCCTATGCGGCCTCTCGCTTGCCACAGGTTTTGTGCTGGACTCAGTAGCCAAAGTCGAACGCAAACAATGGGAGCTTAAGGTCTATGAGGAATATGAACGTGCAGAAAATCGTAAATAGCGTGATCAGACCGCTTAAGAAGTTCAACAGCGCCATACCGGCTACATTCACCGTACCGCAAGTACTCGCTCTACCCTATCTTCTAAAGAAACAGGACTAAATAGGGGTCTGTCGGCATTTCGACAGACCCCTTTACGTTAAAGTCCCAAATATTCAGTCCAAAACTCACGCGAAGTGAGATATGGCCGTGCATCTTTCCAAGCTTTACGAACAGCCCTGCCTTCTTTTCGATAGCGAGCCATAAGTTGTCGCTCGCGCTTTCGAATCGCATGGAATCGGTCCATGTCAAGAT
This sequence comes from uncultured Collinsella sp., assembly GCA_900544875.1. Classification (GTDB taxonomy): domain Bacteria; phylum Actinomycetota; class Coriobacteriia; order Coriobacteriales; family Coriobacteriaceae; genus Collinsella. The sequence continues at coordinate 94,214 of UQWS01000007.1, forward strand.
GACGCACAGCACCTTTCGTGCGAGTGGGATCAAGGAACACAACGGTCTTATGTCCCATTGAACTACCCTCAATAACGGCAGAGCCATGCTTAACAACATAGCCTGGCTTTTCGGAAAGCAAGAACGGAGCATAGTGCTTGTCATAAGGAAGGGTACGGAAGTACTTCATGAAGAGTGCCCTGCGACCATCGTCAGGAAGTATCTGCTTACCACAAAGGACTTCGTCGTTAACACCGGCACGAGAAAGCAGGTCACTACCAAGTTCCTCAACAGGAACAAGCTTCTCATTGCGCTTGCCATTAGACATCATCAAAGCCGAACCATCAAGGTTCTCCAGATACTCGGGCCCCTTAAGATAATCTTCAATACCATCAAGCGTAAGTTCTGCGGCCGCATAATCGTAGTCACGAAGATTCATGCGAACATTTCGTTTGGCACGCATAATTGCCCAGCCCTCTTTAGCACAATCATCCATAGCAATCATGGCAAGAAAATTGCGCGTGTACTGATAACAATCTACAGAAGCCCTAAAACGGCCCTCAAAGCTAGCGTGCCACACACAGATGCCATCCATGGTCATGTAAACGGGGTTGTTGCGCATGCCAAACTCAACATCATCGCAACGGATAAAGAACGGAACAGGCAAGCCGTTCTTCAAGATCGCCTCAACGGGAATACAGCTATACCACCATGCGCCATAAGACTTAGAGACCTCGATATCCTGACGCTCATTTAAAAGGATATCTGAAAGCTTGGATACATCAAGGTCCTGTTTAAGGCGAGCATAAACAGCTGTATCAACAACATGCGAAACGTCTTCAAACTGCCTAATAGGGTCCTCAAGTGAAAGCATGGCACCATTGATGAAGGCATCCTTATACTTTCCTCGAGCAAGCGATAGCAGGTTGAATGTACGAATAAGGCTCTCAGGCATGATGGACACGTCGTCGTCCATAACAATGACATGCGAAAACTCACCGGAATGCTCTGTCGCAGCCATCATACCACGGGCAAAACCTCCGGAACCGCCCGTGTTGGGGTTAGGGAGCACGGTCACGACATCATCGGAAAGAGCGTCAACGTCGAGCGAACGCCCATTGTCGACGACAAACATGTGGAAATTATCGGCAAACGGAGCACCCTCAGCAGCAATGCCATTTTTAACCAGGGAAATGTTGGGGATGATGTACTTCTCATTTTTGAATGTAGTAGTGCAAAGGGCAATGCGAACGTCATTGACAGCCGATGCATCAACGCAGGTCGAAAAAGAACCCGCAAAGACATCAACAGTCGAAGCCCCCTCAGAAATAACTGAGAATCCGACTAGGTCAAACTTATCCACCTCAACGGGAACAGAAAAATCAGAGGTATCCTCAAAATCAAACGAATGATACGAAAGGATTTTAGGCTCATTAGAGTCAACAGGAACACCGCGAAGAACAACGCGGCCAGAACCCTTGAGAGTAAGCGATAACTTTAAATTGTCAATCTGAGCATATTTACGCCATTTGCATACAGAGCAGGCATTTACATATGTGAGAAAGTCCACGTCCCCTTTAATTCGCAGAGCAGATGAACTCTCAGAATAAACAGCCTCACCAGAAATAACGCGATAGTAAATCTCGGGATGATCAGCCGCATGCCCATCGACGCGCAAAACGATATTAGATAGCTTAAAGCCAGACATTAGTTGCTCCATTAAGGCACCTATTACTATTTGAGATGTTTAAGAAGACGGGATTTATACTCGTCCTCCGTCCAAGTTTGCTCTATCCTCTCACGACGCTTGGACCCCGAAGGATAAAGGATAGATAAAGCAGAACCAGCGATATTTGCAGCGACTTGCCTCTTATCAGACCCAACGGGGAGCTTTTCCGCAATCGCCTTCCTCAGACCAGACTTCTGCTCAGCATCTTTGTGAATTCGATATGAGACCATATTGCTAAGGAGAACTTCATAAAAGGAACCCTCTCTAGCGATACGCCAAAAATCAGTAGTAACAGAACTAGGCTCGGGATTTGAAAAAACTAGTGGGTCATATTGCACAATGGATGGATTCGCGACCTCTTTAAACTTACGGAATAGGCTCAGAGGAGCCGCAGGCGCTAAACCCTTTCTCCAATAATCGGCATCGACGGGATATGCCCAAGATAGGTCAAGCGATTCGCAACGACCCTCATAGATAACATTAAACGCTTCACTGGCCCTAAGCTGATAATTGTGCTTAAGATATAGGTTCTTAATAGATTCGAAATCAGCCTCATTTCGAAGTTGATCAAGATCGAGAACCATCACAGACGTATCGAAATAACCGTAGGGATCCTGAATACCTAGCTCATGACGACATCTCTTGTAGAGACGATCGAGCGGCTCATTAATTCTTGCACGGTCAATAACGCTCTCGGCCGCAACGATGGGCTTCTCAGAGGAACGGAAGCGCTGCCACAACTCTGAAGTAAGGCCATAAAACAACGTATGCCACTCAAAAGAAATAACTCGATGATAGTCAGGCAAAAGCCAGGGAAGCAGAATCTCGGGGTCGATCGACTGACGGAATTTCACGTCATTTAACTTTGCCTTAACATATCCGACTCGATCGAAAAGGCCGTAATCGATCTGATCCAAGTCGATAAAACGAACACTAAAATTATCAGCGGCTTCACAGCTACGATTAATTTCAGCTTTAACGAAAGCAGAAAGTTCACGACCCAAAACAATTAAGTCATACAGAACAGCAGAGCCCGAGTTGGCCTTTATGAATGACCTAAGCGTAACATCGATTATCGATGCATCAAAATCACGTTCAACAGCGTTAAAAACAATAGGGATTGCGTTTTCGACAGGCTTCAGGCGAAGACTATCAAGCGGTTCAGTAACATTGAAGTAAACAAGTGGGACATGCTTAACATGTGCACCGTTCTTTTCAATATGAAAAATGAACACACTGTAGAGAATCTCGGCCATAAAGCCAAAGATCCTCGAACGCATCTGGTTGTAATGAGACAAATCGACAAGTGCCTCAAGCCTCGAAAGAACATCGAACTCAAAATGGCACATCTTATTGAATAGGTCCTTCTTCATAACAAAACAGTTATAACCAAGGAACCACTTATCCTCGAGGTACAAATGAAGGTCGTCTGAATACTCGGGATAAAACTCGTCAACGATCTTGATCATCTGGTCAAGATCGTTGACGTTAATCAAGTCTCGATCATGGGCAGCCCAGTGCTTATAAACCGTTTTTTGTTTTCCTTTAGGAGTTGAAAGACCGCTAACATCTTCAAGCAGACCAACCACGCAATCATACTGCTCGATCACCGAGGACATTTCGCTCGCATCTTCAAGACCAAAGCGATCCATGTTGAATGAATCGAGAAAACCCGCTTCAACTTGATTGCGCTTAGTGAACTCGAAATCTCCATCAGAAAAAGTTAGGAAACGCCGATAGTGGCAAAGACCAAGATAGTCGGCGTCAAGATTTTTCCAGGCCCAATACTGAGCAGTTAACTCACAGTACGACCCATTCTTAGCGGAAATATTTTCGCCCTCATCATCATGAGCAATGCCCTCCATACGCCGGGGCGCGATAGCAGACCCAACCTGAACGGGAACATAAAGGGGGTTATGCGGGAGCTCGGAAGGTTTATGACAAGCTACGGCAATTTTAATATCAGTCATTCAGTACTCCAGAACGGGTCATGAAACCAAGTCATTAACGTCTATCTTATACAAACACATGTCACCCTGGCTAAGAACGAGTTCAAAACCGGGAGTGTTCTCGGTAATATCAAAAATTCCCGACCAATCTTTTCTATCATGAGGCACATACGGAATGATGGAGCCCGAGGGAGAATTACTATCAAGTATGAGAACGTACTTAGCGTTCAGATTTCGGACACAGTTCGAAACACGCTCGTCTGACGCGAAATTGCACAAACCCATGCGGATAGGCTTATCAGATTGGTTGCTAGGATTAGCTTTTATGTTTCTATAAAGCACATTCATACCAGCTGATCCGTACAACATACCGCTTCCATCAAAAGGCAAATTAATAACTACATCGTCTTTAACGATGGGAATGCATTTGCCAATAAAATCCCACTCTTCAGCATCAATTCCCTCAAGGTTATTCATTGAATAGGTTCGCTCTACGTTGCTTTTAATAGAGCCAAAAGGCGTATCAAACCAAGAACCGTCTGCCAACTGGAAACTAGGCAACAAAAGAAAATAAAGGAAAACAAGCAATCCGGCAAAACAAAACGAGACACGAAGAACGCGCGCATAACGTTGGACTAGACGAATGAAAGCACGCGCGATGGCAGAATAAGCAACACAGAGAAGCGGCGTTGAACACATCGCTGCCATAGCACCCACTCGATAATAATCCGTGTACCAAAAACCGGAAAAATAGCTTTGAAGCGGGAAGTTCTTAGTATACGAAGCAATAAAAAGTAACGTACAAATAAGATAGAGCCAGCTGACGTATTTAACCGAAGAACGCGTAAAGGAAAGAAAGAATCCCAGGAGCAGAAGCGGAGCGACTAGATACTGAATTTCAAACATTCCACCATACTTGAGTTCAAGAGCGGAAACGAAGGCTTGACCCAGAGATGCATCATTGGACCAATTGAAATGAACTATGCCGCTCAAGAAAGGAGATAGATACAGAAGCGTCCAGATAGCAAGAACTAAACTAACTACTAGCAGAAAAGATAAGAGGGATCTAGAGAAATGCGATTTGCGAAGGCTCGGATTCATAACTAAAATCCGGTCACGAACAAAACAAAAAATGATTGGAATACAGAAAATTCCGCCCGTAAATACTGCATTTGGTTGAGCAATCGCCATAGCAAAAAACACAACAGATAATGAGACGAATACCTTGAAAAAGGACCGATTCTCGAGAGGGAAAAGAAGTTCCCAAAATAGAAAAACAAATGCAGGAACCAAAGCAAAAGCCAGCAAGTTTGAAGCGAGCTGGCCCCAAACCAAAAAGGCCCACGGAAAACCAGCGTTTCCGACACAAGCAAGGGCCCCCACACGTGTCTCAAGGGCTCTAGAACCAAAAAGACGCGAACAGACTAGAAGTGATCCAAGGGGATAAACCGCTCCACAAATTACAACAACAGCAATGTTAGATGCCATAGTAACCGTGCAACCAGGTAACGCAGTAAGAGCTGCGCAAAAGACATGGTAAGCCGCAGGATAAAATCCGGAAAGCGGTACAAGATTTACATCTTGTGACACATGCAGAGTCGAATAGGTACCAGATTCGACAAATACCCTAATGAAATCTAGATGAGCGCTCGAATCATTCGACGTTGAAAAAGAGTAAGGACCATCGATCGGAAGTATGAAGAGCACCGTGACAAATATTGCTGCGATGAGCAAATAAAGCGCAATAAGAGAGAAAGTTGGCCCGTTTTGAGAGTCATGCTGCACATGTGACAGTCGATTTCTTTCGCAAAAACGCGAGAAAACACCGAAAACAATAAGTAAAACCAGGGTAACGAGTAGACATATCAGAAGAAACTTAACGTTGCTAACATTAATACCGGCAAGCCCAAGCAAAATGCCAACAACAACAAACACCGAAAGTGAGAAACTCGGAGCAAGACAAATTGATGCTTCCAGCCTAAATCCGGCAAAACGGAAAGCGAGAGAACCGGGCCCATAAAGAAGCGCGGCAGCAATACAAAGGTCTAGAAAAAAATAAAGCCAAGATGGATTCATAACGTTAAACACCGTAAAGAACGATTACAAAGACTTCAAATACAAAGATAGAGAGCTGTCCCAATCCGGCATACGGAAGCCAGATGTCTCGAGCTTGGACAGGTCGAGCGCGGAGTGGGCCGGGCGCGGGGCGATGGGGCCGACGACGCTCGCGTAGTAGTCGGCGGTGCTGACGGGGACCACCTTGTCGCCGTTGCCGTTGGCGGCCTCGAAGACGGCGCGGGCGATGTCGGCCCAGGACCTGACCGCGCCGGAGCCGGTGTAGTCGTAGTTCCCGTAGGGGCGTGCGTCCCCAGCACGTGGAAGATGGCAGCCGCCATGTCGCGCGTGAAGGTCAGGCGTCTCAGCTGATCGTCCACGACGGTGACCTGCGCGAGCTTATCCTCGGGGTCGGCTACGCGGTCGGAGAGGCCCTTCATCGCCTTGACGAAGTTGTGCCCCTCGCCGATGACCCAGGAGCTGCGCATGATGTAGTGGCGCGGGCACCCGGCCACGGCAATGTCGCCGGCGGCCTTGGTCTGGCCGTAGGCAGACAGCGGGCTGAAGGGTTCGTCCTCTGTGTGGACCTCCGCAGTGCCGTCGAAGACGTAGTCGGAGGACACGTGGACGAGCGTGATGCCGTGCTCGGCGCAGGTGCGGGCGAGCAGGGCCGGGCCGGTCGCGTTCGCCTTCCATGCAATCGCGCGGCCCTCGGGGGTCTCGGCCCTGTCCACGGCGGTGTAGGCGCCGAATACAGAGCCGCGCGCCACGGAGATGAACTTGTCCCAGGGCTCGGCGTGGATGCCGCGGGTGACGCCGCGGCTGTCGTTGTAGGAGACGTTGTTCTG
>UQWS01000008.1 GCA_900544875.1 uncultured Collinsella sp.
TTGTCGCAGCCCCGACCCGCGGTCACGAGCGGGGGCTCCTGTCGTTTCCGTGCCCTCGGATTGGGTCATAGTGTCTGTCCGTCCTCTACATGCGGCGTTGTCTTGCTCCGGATGCGGTGGTCATTGGGGATGTTCTTAAATGACTGCTCGAGATGAGCGTCCAAAAAACCGCGCTCGTTCGATTGGCGCATGTCTACGCAGCGTAGGTTGTCGAGCCTGGCCTTCAAATGGATACTGACTGTCAAACCGGTTCACTCCATTTCTTCAATCTGATTGGACAGCCCATGAACCAGACACGGCAAACCAATGCTTCCCATACTTTTTTGGCAGCGCATGCCATCAAGCGGCTGCGCGAAGAGCGCGGCCTCACCCAGCGCGTCCTGGCGGAAAGCCTTGGCGTGACCGATAAAGCCGTCAGCAAGTGGGAATCCGGCCGCGGCCTTCCCGACATTTCCCTCGTTGAGCCTTTGGCCCAGAGACTCGGCATAAGCGTGGCTGAGCTTTTGGCTGGTGACATTCGGGCCAACGCCAACCGTGCAGGCAATATGCTCAAAGGCGTCTTTTACGTTTGCCCTATCTGCGGAAACGTTGTGCACGCGCTCGGAGAAGGCAGCTTTAGCTGCTGTGGCTCCACGATGTTTCCCCAGGAGGCCGAAGAGCCGGACGCGGACCACGCCTTTTCCATCGAGCGCATCGAGGACGATTGGTACGTCACGCTCGATCATCCCATGACCAAGGATCACTACATTAGCTTTGTGGCATATGCGACTATGAACGGCATCTGCTTTAAGAAGCTCTATCCAGAGCAATCGGTGCAGCCGCGCTTCCATATTACCGGGCGCGGCAGGATATATCTTTACTGCAATCAACACGGACTCTTTACGTCGCTGACGCCTCGCAAATAACGGCTGTCTATCCGCCTTCCTCATGCGTTCCCAGGGGACCCAAAATGAGCGTGGATAATCTCCCGGTTTTGGCCTGTGTGCGGGCTCAAAATGGGAGATTATCCACGCTCGTTAGTTAAGCGTTCGAAAATCCACGCTCGTCGCTACTTGAGCCCGGGGAGGCGGGTGTAGGGGAACGATCGCTCTAGGAACTCGGAGCAACGGGCGTAGTCTTTGGCGAAGTAGCTGCTGTAGAGCGAATCGAGTACGTATTGCACGGCGATGTGGCTGGCGAACTGCGTGATGCGGTGCGTCATGCTCTCGTGATCGCTCACCGTGAGGTAGGCGGTAAAACCGGGGTGCAGGCGCGCGCAATAAGGCGTGCCGATGATGACCGGGACATGTCGGCTGCTGAGAATCGGCAAGATGTCCTTGAGGTTGGGGGCAAGGCCGCTGTAGGAGATAACGATTGCCGCATGGTCGGTGCCCGAGGTAAGCGAAGTCGGCCTTGCCTTCTACGACCGCGTCTTCGACTGCCTGCGCGCACGGCATCAAACCGCTTGTTACGCTTAGCCACTACGAGATGCCCCATGCCCTGGTCTCCGTCGGCACCGGCGAGATGCGCAAGCGCTACGGCTTTATCCACGTCGATAAGTACGATGACGGCACCGGCACCTACGAGCGCCGCCGCAAGGACAGCTTCTTCGCCTACCAGAAGATCATCAAGTCCAACGGTACCGAGGGCCTGGCTTAATTGACAAGATGAGTGCCACCGGGGAAAGCCTTGGGACGGGCTCTCGATTCGAGCCCTCACCTTAGCAATTTGATCATTTGGCACTATAATCACCATAGGGATGCGCATAACGTTGCGCTTAATCAAGAGGAGAAAATGTATGGGTCTGTTTGACATGTTCAAGAAGAAGGCTGAGCCCGCGGCTGCCGCTGCTCCGGCCTCCATCTCTGCTTCTGCCGGCGCCGACGTGCTGTGCTCGCCCGTCAAGGGCAAGGTCATCAAGATGGCCGACGTGCCCGATCCTGTCTTTGGTGGCGAGGTTCTGGGCAAGGGCTGCGCTGTGTGGCCCGAGGACGATCTGGTCTACGCTCCCTGCGACGGCAAGGTGACCGTCACCATGGGTCACGCCGTGGGCCTGCAGTCCGATAGCGGCATCGAGGTCCTGGTGCACGTTGGCGTCGATACCGTCAACATGAACGGCGACGGCTTCGAGGGCTTCGTCAAGGCCGACGACGTCGTCAAGGCTGGCCAGCCCATGCTCAAGATCGACCGCGCCAAGATCGCCGCTGCCGGCTACAAGGACTGCGTCGTCGTGGCTGTGTCCAACACCGCCGAGTTCGCCGACGTCGAGCTCGCCGTCGAGGCTGACTCTGCTGTCGCCGCCGGCGATGTCATCGTCAAGGTCGTCCGCAAGTAGTCTGCGGCAACATAAGGGTGTTTTGGGGTGGTCGGGTTATCCGGCCGCCCTTTTTTATTACAATGCGGCGGAACGTTTTATTGCGCGTTGGGCGGACCGGTAAACCGTTCGGACGTTAAATCGAGCCGATTGCGCCTTTGCTTTGCCGGGGGTGTTCGTTAGCGGCTAGTATGGCCTTATTGTTACGACGTGCACCGCGTCGGGAAGCGCGGTGCCGCTTGTTGGGAGGAATGTCATGAAGAAGAAGCTGCTGCTTGCGCCCCTGATGGCTGTTCTGGTCGCGTGCGTGGTTGTGCTTTCCGGCTGCGGAGGTCCTTCGGTTGAGGAGCTCATCACCGAGGATCTTACGACGCAGTTTGACGAGGTCAAGAACGGCGGCGACGACTTCCTCGCCGGCCTGGAAGAGGCCTCGGGCGACGAGTTCGAGCAGCTGGGCATCGATCCCAAGGAGTACGCCAAGAGCTATCTCGAGGGCTTTGACTACAAGATCGGCGACGTGACGGTCGACGAGGACAAGGGCACCGCGACTGCCGAGGTCACCATTACCTGCAAGTCCATGAACCAGATCGTTGAGGATTTTGCCACCCAGTACCAGGAGAAGGTCGCCGCGCTCGATTCGATGCCTTCCGATGACGAGCTGTACAAGATGGCCGGTCAGGTTATGGTCGATGTGACCAAGGCTGCTAAGACCAAGGACACCAAGGTCACCTTCAAGTATTCCTGCAATGACGACGGCGAGTGGTCTGCCGACGATTCCGCAACCAACGAGATGATGAATGCCATGATGAGCTAGGGGAGTTACGGCGTTTTACCAAACGCCGTAACTGTTCGACGCTGCGCGGGCGCCAGAGCGACAACTTGTCATTCAAAGAGGACGGCATGACCAGAAGGTCTATGCCGTCCTCTTTTCATGCCAATTTGTTCGCTCTGGTGCCCGCTCGCTGCCCGTCCTCTACCTGCGGCGTTGCCATGGTAGTCATTGAGGTGGCAGTTGGGGACGTTCCTTTTCTGCCGGCAGTTGGGGACACTCCTTGCGCCAGCGTTGCATCGCGAACGCTCGGGAAAATGCGACCCGGTTTTTGGCCGAATAGTGGGTCACGGTTTCCGGATGGGGTGGGTTGCGGAAAGTGCGACCCGGAATATTGCTCCACAACGGGATGCCGTTTCCCCGATGGGGCTCAAGCGGAAAGCGCGTCCCATTCCGGAGCTCCAAAACGGGATGCGCTTTCCGCGCGGAAGAATTGTCGCAGCTGCGTTAAGCGGTGTCGCTCGCTACTCGCCCAAGATTAGCTCGGCGAGTTCGTCCTGCGTATCAACAACGTAGTCGGCGCCGGCGGCCTCCAGCTCTGCGCGGCCGCGGAAGCCCCAGCTGACGCCGGCGCTCTTAAGGCCGGCGTTGTGGCCGGTCAGGACATCGACATTCGAATCGCCCACATAGAGCGTGGTCGCCGGATTGGCGCCCAGCTCCTTCATCACGTGCAGTGTGACGGGCGCTTCGGGCTTAGGCGGAAACGCATCGACACGGCCTTGCACCAGCGCAAAGCGCTCGGAACCAAAGTATTTCTCGATAAGCGGGGCTGCCGAAATATGATCCTTGTTGGTGAGCACGGCAAGCTGAATGCCCGCGGCGCGCAGACGGTCGAGCATCTCAATCGTGCCGGCGTAGGGGGCGGTGTGGTCCTCCTTGTGCTCGCTGTAATAAGCCCTAAACTCGGCAAGCGTCTGCTCAAACATACGGCCGTCGCCCGCATACTCGGCGGGCATAAAGCGCTCGACCAGCTTGAGCATGCCGTTTCCCACCTTATAGCGGTAGGCGTCAACGGCAAACGTGGGCCAGCCGTGCATCTCGCAGGTATGGTTGCCGGCGGCCGCCAGGTCCTCGAGCGTGTTGAGGATGGTGCCGTCAAGGTCAAAGATCACGGTGGAAAAAGCTGCCATAGGTACGCTCCCATCAAGATGACTCATCAAAACGGCACCCATGATAGCGCGTGCCGTTCCAGTCGGGCATGAGCGGGCCAAATGTCCCCCGTGGGACTGAGGGGGCCAAAAGTCCCCGTTAAAACGCTTAAATGGCCTCTAACAGGTACATTTGGCCCCCTCAATCCCACGGGGGACACTCGGCCCGCTCAATCTTGCGCACGGGGCTTATCGGCCTGTTCAACCCTGCGGGGAATGCCGCCTGCCAGATGCAAACGACCGGTCACGGGTTGTTACGAGTGCCGTGTCCATACTTCCTTAACACATAAGATAAGCTGATAACTGCATATTCAATCCGATTTACCCAGCTAAAGTGTTCTCATTACGCATATTGTTGGTGGGTAGTTCGGGCTCCGTGTGGAGGGGAGAACGTATGAGGTTACCGGCTTTTGCTAAGAAGGCGTTTAGGGGGGGCATAGTCGCGGCGCTTGTGCTTGCCATGCCCGCGCCCGCGCTCGCCTGCACGCAGGTTTACATCGGTAAGAACCAGACAACGACGGGCGATACCTATGTCGGCCGCGCCGAGGACTATTCACCTCGCTACTGCAAGACCTTTGGCGTGCAGCAGCCGATCGACAACCCTGTCTTCCGTTCTTTCGAGAACGATTCTGTGCCGGGGACCGGCTTTGAGTACACCTATCAGGGTCGCTCGTATCGTTACACCTATGTTCGTGACAATCCCGATGCGTGGGATGCCCAGGACGACGAGGCAGCGTCCCGCGTGTATTCCGAGGCCGGCACCAACGAGCGCGGTGTCTCCGTTTCCGCGACGCTCACAACGGATTACAACGACGGAATCAAGGCTATCGACCCTCTTGTCGACACGGGCATCGGCGAGTATAACCTGGCCGACTACCTGTTGAGCGTTTCGTCCTCGGCGCGCGACGGCGTGGAGAAGCTCGGCGCCATCATCGATCAGTATGGCTCTCAGGACTGCAACCAGATCGTCATTGCCGACAATACCGAGACCTGGATTTTCGCTCAGCTTTCGGGCCATCAGTGGATTGCCGTCAAGATGGGCGACGACGTGGCGTCCGTTAATCCCAACATCGGCGGCCTGCAGTATAAGGTCAATCTTGACGATGCGAGTCAGTGCCTGCACTCGGCCGGTGTCGTGACGCTGCCCGAGTCCAACGGCGTTCTCGTAACCTATGACGACGGCATGCCGAACATCTTCAAGACGTATGGCAAGGAGAATTCGGGTTCGTCGCAGAATACGCGCCTGGCCCAGGGACGTGCTTACTTCGGTGCTGCCCTTGCGCCTCAGACGGACTATACCGTTGATGAACAGGGTCGCGTCACCTCGCTCATCGACCCGCAGCTGACGTTTACGCCGGGCATCAAATCCGATACGTTCACGGCGTTGCGTTCCCTCGCTGCCCGCGGCGAGCAGGATGACAGCCTCAACGCCAATCTCAACAGTGCCCTGTATGCCATCGGCAACAACAGGACGACCGAGAGCAATATCTTCCAGATTCGGTCCGGCCTTTCCAGTGATATCGCCACGATTCAGTGGGAAGCGCTTTCGCGTTGCGAGTTCAGCGTGTACCTGCCCAGCTACTCTGCGCTGTTGACGGAAGTTCCGGCTGACTACTTCCCGGCGTGGAACACGGTGGACGGCACTTATACAGGACGCAAGGACGACGTCGCGCAGGCTTTGGTCGAAAAGGACGGCAAGAACCTCGACTACGTCTTCATGGACATCAACACGCTCGCCTACAACAACCGTGCCTCGATGGGTGAGAACGTGCGCGCCTACCTCGATGTCCTTCAGAAGCAGGTTATCGCCCAGCAGGACGTTGTTGACGGGTTGATGCAGGCAACCCCTGCCGATCAGCGCACGGACCTTGCCAACAAGGCGTTTGCCGCAGTGAGCGAACAGGTCTACAACAAGGCGGCCAAGCTTCTCGATGAGATGCGCGCCTATGTGAATGCGGGAGATACCTCGAGTGCGTTTATGCCGAGCGACTATGACGCCGAGAATGGAACCTCCCGGACCCCGATTATGTACGCGTCCGCTTTTGTTGCTCCCAGCATCACGGCTCAGCCGCAGTCGGTAACGTGTGCTCAGGGCGCTGAGGCCAAGCTGAGCGTTGCCGCGACGGTTGATGACAGCGTGGATGGCTCGGATGCCCAGCTTACCTACCAGTGGTTCGTCAAGGGCGAGGACGGTAACTTCTCTGCCATCGACGGGGCGACGGCGGCTGAGTACGTCGCCGCGACGACCGAGGTCGGTTCAAAGGTGTATCGCGTTGAGGTGACGAGTGCTGCCGGGCTGGTTTCCACGTCCGATGAAGCGACGGTGACCGTGACGCAGGCTGCGCAGGAGGAGCCTGGGCAGAAGCCCGGTCAGAAGACGGATGTGAAGACGGACGTCAAGACCGATACCGCCAAGAAGGCGACCAAGGGAGGGCTTGCCAAGACCGGTGATTCGTCTGTGGTGATCGTGGCGCTTCTGACGGTGGCTGGAGTTCTGGCCGTTATGGGGGCCGTGCTTATCCGCAAGCGTGCGAATTAACCGGAGCGGGTCATAGACGACAGCCCTAACTAAAAACGGTCCCGTACGAGTAATCGTGCGGGACCGTTTGCTTGAGCTAAAGCAAAATGAGCGGGCCAAAAGCCCCCGTGGGACTGAGGGGGCCAAAAGTCCCTGTTAAAACGCTTAAATGGCTCCTAACAGGTACATTTGGCCCCCTCAGCCCCACGGGGGACATTCGGGCCGCTCAATCTTGTGGGCAGGGACGGCTCGGTGGACGGCTGGCGATATGGGCTGCCTATAGGTGGCCATCCGGGAGCCATATGGCTCGGGTATGGCGGTTTTTGTGTAGTGCATTGACCGATTTACCTGCGGTAACGTACACTTCCTCCGTTAAAAAATAGAAGCCGGAGCACGGGTGCGCGCGAGTGCATAAAGGGGAATCGGGTGAGAATCCCGAGCAAGGCGGTTACTGTGTGCGGGCGCGCCCGCGAGTCAGATTACCTGCCCGTGCTCTTCTCGAAACCGAGGGCCTCTCTGTTTGCCGCTGGATTCCGGTCTACAAGGGGTGCTGCTGAGCGTGCGTTTTGCTGCCGATAGGGTGGCTGACGTGCGCCTTTGTGCTGCCGGGGCATCGCCTGCCCCGCCTTCTTCGCCACGGCTCTATTGCAAGTTCGCGAAAGAAGGAGAACGGGTGACGCGAAACAACATTATGCTCAAGCGCCTGGGAGCCGCTGCTTTCTCGGTGCTACTCGTCTGGTCGATGCCGGGTACGTCAGCATTTGCCGAGGGCATGGCAGAAATCGCTGTGCAGGCGCAGGCCCAGGCCTCGCAGCAGGCGAATGCTGCCGAGAATGCCGACGAGACGAGTTTCACTGCGGACGAGCAGACGGGTGCTGAAGGCGCCGAGGCGTCGGCGGACGAGGCAAGATCCGACGTTGCTCCGTCTGCCGATGAGGGGCTTGCCGCCATGCTGAGTGTGGACGGGCAGAACGCCGCCGCGGTGAACGTCGACGATGACGACGCCGATGTTCAGCAGGCACGTGACGTGTGTGTCGCCAAGGCCGGCGAGACTGTGATGGTCTCTTCTGCCGATGAGCTGCCCACCACCATCGAGGCCGGGGCTGTCGTGAAGCTCGCGGCGAATATCAGTCTTGGCGCCGACCAGCAGATCGAGACCGTGGCCGGCACGCTCGATGGCCAGGGCCACAGCATCGTGCTTAACGGCAAGGCACTTGCGAAGAGCGTGACTGGCACGGTGCAGAATCTGGGCGTGACGGGCCGGGCAACCATGGGCGATTATGAGGGCGCCCTTGCGATCAATTGCTCGGGAACCGTGCAGATGTGCTGGTCGACGGCCACTTTGAGCGATGGCGGCTCTTGGGCCGATTACGGTGGCCTGGTGGGAACGCTCAACGGTGGGTCTGTAATCAACTCCTATGTTTCCGGATCGATGTCGGGCTTTTGCGCCCACGGCCTTGTTGGATATTACAAGTCTGGCACCGTGGCCAACAATCTGTTCACTGTGGGCGATCAGGCGTGCGGCTACAAGGTCGATTCTTCCTTCGGCAGCAAAATCTCTGTCGACGACCTCAAGACCCAGGCCTCGGTCGATAAGCTCAACACCGATGCTCCTGCCACCGGCTTTAGCTGGTCTGCACAGGGCGGTTTGCCCGTGCTGGTCTCGGGCAGCGCCGTGGTCGTCGTGAACAAGGGTGCCCTCAAGGCCGCCATCGACGATGCCAGCGCCAAGGTCGAGGGCGACTACACGGCCAAGAGCTGGTCCAAGCTCGCCGAGGCCCTTGCGAACGCCCAGGACGTCTACGCCAACGACGACGCCGCACAGGCCGAGGTCAACGCTGCAACCAAGGCACTCACCGATGCCACCGCCGCGCTCGAGAAACCCAAGCCCACTGAGCCCGTGGCTCAGCCGCAGAGCGTAGTGCACCTGAGCTCGCAGAGCGACCTCGACGCCTTCATGGGCAAGTTCAAGCCTGCCGACGTCGACGCCTACTACGTCCTCGACAACGACATCACCATCGACGACGAGTACTTCTTTGCCCCCACGGGCATGCTCGCGGGTACGATTGATGGTCAGGGCCACGCCATCACCTTCACCAACGGCGGTGGCGTGAAGTCGCTCATGGACGGCGTTGCCTCCACGGGCGTGGTGCAGAACATCTCGTTCGCCGGCGAGCTGAAGCGGGCGACGGACGGCAAGGCGTTCGGCCCCCTGGGCAACAAGGTTCAGGGCGCCGTGCTCAACTGCTCCACGAGCGTGACCGGCAAGGGCGTAGCGGGCTTTGCGCGCACGCTCGACGGCGGCATCGTGTCCAACTGCGTTTCGACCTCCAAGGGCACGGCGGGCGCGCTGTTCGCGACCTATAGCGCGGGCCAGCTCGTCAACACCTACTGGGGCGCATTCCTCCCCAACAAGATGGGCGCTCCCGCCTCGGCGCTCGTCAACTCCTATGCTGTCGACCCCGCTGACATGGCCACCGATGCCTTCGCCGATCTTATCAACGCCAACTGCGGCGCCAACGGCAGCAGCTGGGGTATCGATAAAAATGGCACGCCGGTCTTTGGCTCGGGCAACAGCTACCAGGCGCCCGAGGACACCACGCCCGACGACGCCTACACCGTGAGCTTCACGGCCAACGACGGCGCCAGCCAGACGGTTGCCGGCCATATGCTCGAGGTTTCGCCTGATGCTGTGGATGCCTACCGCAAACTTGGCGTCTTTGCACTTAAGGGCGTCCCGGCCACGAGCACCATCACCTGGGGCACCGATGACGCCAACCGCGGCAACATCGGCATCAACGAGTCCACGGGAGAGCTCTACATCTACGACAACGCTACCGGCACGGTGACCGCCACCGAGCACAAGGCCGATGGCTCCGAGCAGACCGTGGCTACCATCAAGATCAAGGCCAAGGCCAAACAGTTCGACGACTTTGAGCTGTGGTATCGTGCCTCCGACGGCACCGTGAGCAACGTGACCGATGGTGCGGCTACCGTCCAGGGCTCCGAGGTGCGCAACCTCGAGATTCGCGTGCATTACGTCGACGCCGATAAGGGCGAGTACGTGCCCGTCTCGTTCAGCCGCTTCCACTTTGCCTCGAGCGATCCTACGACCATCTACAGCAACGACTACTCGGCCTGCTTTTACTTCAAGCATGCCGGCAGTGCCACGATCACCGTTACCCCGCGCGACGCCGCATCTGCGGGCGCCGGCTCCAAGAGCGTGACGCTGACGTCAGAAGCCGTGGCCGCCACGTCCATCTCGATGGGCTACAACGAGGACGGCGCCACCGTCTACCTGCAGGGCCGCAACCCACTCTCCGAGCGCGGCGCGTTTTTGACCGATCACGCACGCCCCGTGGTGACGCCCGACAACGCCACCAACCGCGACAACTTTACCGTGACGAGCAGTGATCCTGCCGTGGCGGCCTACACTACCGCGGGCGAGATCGGCTACACGGCGTACAAGGCCGGCACCACCACGTTTACCGCGACGCTGCCCGACACGGACGCCGATGGCAAGGTCATCAGCGCGTTGCGCGACGTGACTTATGCCTACCAAAATCCGCTTGCGAGCGTGACGGCCGGTACGGACAGCCTCTACCTCAAGGCCGGCTCGGCGCAAAAGCTCGACCTGACCTTTACCGGTAAGAACGACGCGGATGGCTGGAGCGTGACCGAACCCGGCCTCACCTGGACGTTCAAGACGCTCGACGGCAAGGACGCCTCGGGGATCGTGAGCATCGACCGCAACGAGAAGGGCGCTTGGAAGCACGTCGACGGCGCTCCCGACGACGGCCTGTACGTGGCCTCGAGCGACTACACGGTGACGGCGCTTTCGGCCGGCACGGTGGTCGCGACGGGTACGCCGGTGGACACGACTGCCCCCGCCGAGCCCGTGACGCTTACCATCACCGTGGCCGGTGTGGCCGCGAGCCCCGCCACGAGTGAGTCCGCCTCGGCGGGCATCGACGCTGCCGCTGCGTTCATCGACGCGCGCCGCAGCTCCGACGCCTTCCAGTACGGCGACGAGTGGGAGATCTACGACTTTGCCAAGGCGGGCCGCAAGATCGATTCCAAGCTGCTCGACAACTACCATGCCTCGCTGGCCGAGCACAAGGCCGAGTGGGGGAGTGCGACCTGCGCTCTGACCGAGACCGAGCGTGTGGCGCTGGCTCTCTCCGCCATAGGCAAGGACATCACCAACTATGACGGCGTCAACCTGGTCGAGCTCATCTGCAGCCGCACCGATATGACGCGCGCCAACGAGAAGATCTTCGCGCTGATGGCGCTCAATGCGAGCGGCTCGGATGCGCCCGCCGGCTCCGCCTGGACGTGCGCGAGTCTCGTGGATGCCGTCTGTGAGCTCCTCGGCAGCGACGAGGCTGTGGAGGGTACGCGCCTGGGCGACGTGGACCTGACGGCTATGGCGATCCAGGCCGTGGCGCCTTACGCGGTTGACACCAAGGTCGATGCTGCCATCGAGAATGGCCTCTCCTACCTCAAGGGCAAGATGAATGCGGGCACCTGCGACTTTGGTTCTGCCGAGGCCAATGCTCAGGTGATCCTTGCGCTGCTTTCGCTCGACCGTGACCCGGCCAACCCCGTCAACGGGTTTGCAAATGCCGCGACCAACGTGGTGTGTGCGCTGGACCTGTACCGCGTGGACGGCGGCAACGGCTATGCGCACAGCAAGGGCGGCACGGCCAACGCCATGGCGACCGAGCAAGCGCTCCGCGCGCTCACGACGTATCGTGTCTCCTCGGGAGAGACGATTGCCTGGAAGACGGCCGTGATGGCGGGCAGGGACTCGAGCAGCAACGACCCGCAGAAGCCCACGGTGGCGCCGGGCGTTCTGACGCTGGGTACCGGGTCGGCCAGCGGTGCCGGCAACGGAACCGGCGGTTTTGCGGCCGTGATGGCTCCTGTGGCCGCCAAGGCAGCTGGCGATTCCAAGGCCGAGGCCGAATCCGGCAAGAAGGATTCGACGGAGTCTTCCGTCGCCGGTAAGACAGACAAGAGCGGCAAAAAGTCGGACACGTCCGGCAAGACCGCCGCGTTGAGCGCCGGCGCCGCCAACAAGGCTGCGGACGCGGGTTCAAACGGCTTTGCTATCGCTGGCGTTGCCGTGGGCATCGTCGGTATCGGGGCCGTCGGCGGCTGGTTTGTCTACACCAAACGCCGCGCGGCATAGCGAGCCTCTGCCTACCAGGTAAATACTGCAAGGAGTATGGTCTTGCAAAGCGAAGGGCCCTCCTGCCGATCAGCTCGGCAGGAGGGCCCTTCCATCTCCCCGCAGTTTGAGTGGGCCAACGTCCCAGTGAAAATGGGCGGGCCGATTTTGGCCGGATGCTGGGCAGCTTGCAGAGCATCCGCTAGCAAATTCTCGGAAGCTGTTCTCCTACGAGCATGTCGAGGATGCGGGTCGATCCCCAGCCGGTGCGTACGCGCACGGTGGGGCGGGCGTCCTCGGCAAGCGGCAGCACGCGACCGATGATGGCGGCGCTCTCGCCGTAGCGGGCGGCGCGCATGGCCGCCAGCGCGGCATCGACCTGCTCGGCCGGCACCACGGCGACCATCTTGCCCTCGTTTGCCACCTGCAGCACATCGTAGCCGAGCATCTCGCAGGCGGCCTGCACGTCGGGGCGCACGGGCACAGCATCCTCGTCGATCTCCATGGCAACGCCGCTGGCCTGGGCAAACTCGTTGAGCGTGGATGCCAGGCCGCCGCGCGTGGGGTCGCGGAAGCAGCGGGTGTCGGGGGCGGCGGCGAGCACGTCGGCAATCAGATGATTGAGCGGCGCAGCATCGCTTTCGATGGTGCTCGAAAACGCCAGGCCCTCGCGTTGGCTCATGATGGCGATGCCGTGGTCGCCTAGCGTACCCGACACCAGGATGACATCGCCGGGCCGACAGTTTGCACCGCTGAGCGCTACGCCCGCGGGCACTTCGCCCACGCCGGCGGTATTGATGTAGACGCCGTCGGCACCTCCACGCTCGACCACCTTGGTGTCGCCGGTGATAATCTTCACGCCTGCCTCATGTGCCGTTTCGGCCATGGTCTGCACAATCTGGCGCAGCTTGTCCATGGGATAGCCCTCTTCGAGGATAAAGCCGCACGACAGGTAGCGCACGTTAGCGCCCGAGGTCGCGACGTCGTTGACGGTTCCACATACGGCGAGGCGGCCGATATTGCCGCCGGGGAAGAACTGCGGCGTTACCACAAAGCTGTCGGTCGACATGGCGATTCGCCCGCTTGCGGGCAGTGCGGCGACACCGGCATCGTTGCCTGCAAGCAGCTCGGGCGACCCAAAGGCATCCAGAAAGACCTCATCGATAATGTGCTTCATCATCTGGCCGCCGGAGCCGTGGCCCAGCAGGACAGTGCTATCGGTGGCATTACGGGACATATCGAAAACTCCAATCGTGGGTGGTGCCGGTACGCGGGGGCGTCCGGGCTAGTCGCGGTATCTAAAGTACGCCGCGCAGCTACCTTCGGAGCTCACCATGCAGGGGCCGACGGGATGTTCGGGCGTGCAAGCGTGGCCGAACAGAGGGCAGTAGCTCGGCGTAATGGCTCCGCGCAGCACGTCGCCGCAGCGGCATCCGTGTGGCTCGACCGTCGGCTCGATGGGCACGTCAAAGCGGGTGCGGGCATCAAAGCGCGAGAATTCGGGACGAATGGCGAGTCCCGAGTCGGCGATTGGCCCCAGCCCGCGCCATGTGGTATCGCACGGCTCAAATACCTGCTCGACCAGCTGGCGCGCCACGGGGTTGCCGTCTGCGTTGACGCCACGGCGGTAGGCGTTGTCGATCGCCGGCCTGTTCTCGACAACCATCTGGATCAGCATGTAGATACCCTGCAAGATGTCGACCGGCTCAAATCCCGTTACCACGCCTGGGGTCTTAAACTCGTCGACCAAAAAGCCAAAGGGGGCTAAGCCCGTGATGGTGGCGACGTGGCCCGGCAGGATAAAGCCGTCGATAGTGGTCTCGGGATCGTTGGCGATGGCGCGCAGCGCCGGCGGCGTGGTCTTATGGGCGCAGTAGACCGAGAAGTTCTGCAGCCCGCGTGCATCTGCCTCCAGGATGGCGGCGGCGATGGTGGGCGTGGTGGTCTCAAAGCCCACACCCATAAAGATGACCGGGCGGTCGGGGTTTTGCTCAGCGATGTCGAGTGCGTCGAGCGGGGAGTAGACGATGCGAATGTCGCACCCTGCTGCCTTTTGCGCGGCGAGCGAGGTGGACGATCCGGGCACGCGCATCATGTCGCCAAAGGTGGTGATGATGGCGCCGTCTATGTTGGCGAGCGCGATTGCATGGTCGATATCGCGATTGGCGGTAACGCAGACGGGGCAACCTGGGCCGCTTAGCAGCTTGAGTCCCGCCGGCATAATGGAGCGAAAGCCATAGCGACCGATGCTCACGGTGTGCGTGCCGCAGACTTCCATAAGGTTGATGGTGCGGTCGCCGACAAGTTCACGGATGCGTTCGATGAGCTCGCGGGCCAGCTTGGAATCGCGAAAGGCCGAAAAGTCGATACCGGAGCGAGCCGGCTGTCCGGCCACCACTAGTATGCCTCGGCCGGGTTGGTGGGGAGCTGGTCCTCTTCGGCCAGCTCGGTCATGGTGTTGACCAGGTTGAGCGTATCCTGCGCCTCCTGCTCGTCGACGATCTGGATGCCAAATCCAGCGTGCACCAGAATATAGTCGCCTACTTGTGCCGTCGGCACGAGTCGCAGCGAAACGGGGCGCTCGATGCCCATCATGTCGACGGTCGCCTTAAGGTCGTCGTCGCGTTTGACCACTTTACCGGGAACGGCAAGGCACATAATGTTCCCCTTTTATACGTTTTGCGCTGGATAGGCGCCTAATTATCCATCAGTTGATGGTAGCGCTCGTGGGAGTCACGAGCAAACGCGTTACACCTGTGAGACGGCGGCGCGCAGGTTGGCAAAACAGCCTATCGCGATGCTGTCTGCGCGAGGCGAGCGCGAGCGATGGCGGCCTGACCGTAGGCGATGCAGCCGTCGTTGACGGGCACAGTATGGGGGACCAAGACGGCAAGACCGGCGTTTTTGAGTTCGTGGGTAAGGAGCTGAAGCAAAAGCCGGTTCATGAACACACCGCCCGAGAGCGCGACGGTATCGAGGTTTTCGCGATTGCAGATCTCGCACGCGATGTGGGTCGTAGCGTGCGTAATGGCGATGTGAAACTCGAGGGCGAGCCTGTCGGCCGGCGTGCCTGCCTCAATTCCATTCAGAAGAGATTCGATGAGCGGTTGGGGGTCCAAGATGGGGGAGTCGTCGGCAGACGTGAATACGCCTGCATGATTGCCGTCGAGACGAACGGTCTTACCGCCGAGCGCGCGCCAGGCGGCGGCTTCGAGTTCTATGGCGGGTTCGCCCTCGTAGGTTGCCTTGTCGCAGATGCCCAGAATTGCTGCCGCGGCATCAAAGAGGCGCCCCATGCTGCTGGTACGCGGACTGTTGATGCCGCGCTCGATCATGGTGGCTGTCACGCTACGCGTTTGCTCGTTGAGGGTGCCCAATAGCCCCGCGGCACCCGGATGCTCGAGCAGGCCGAGCTCGCTCAGCAGGGCAAAGGCATTGCGCCGGGCATCGCGCACGGATGCGGCTCCGCCTGGCAGCGCCCAGGTGCGCAGGTGCGCGGCGCGTTCAAAATCGGCAAGGCCGGCGATAAGAAACTCACCGCCCCATATGGTGCCGTCGGTGCCGGCACCCGTACCATCGAAGGCAATACCGAGGACGCGCGCATCGGGCGCAATCCGGCCAGCGACAATCGCCTCTGCCATTACGCTCGCGATGTGCGCATGATGATGCTGGATTTCGATTAGCGGCAGACTGTGCTCCCGTGCCCGCTCACGCGCCCACTGGCTCGATAGATAGTTGGGATGCATGTCGCATGCCAGGGCGGCAGGCGTCAGGTCAAAGAGGTTTTCTAGACGTGCGCGGGCGGCGCTCCAGGCATCGAAGGTCGCGCCGTTTTCGACATCGCCGATATGCTGCGACACAAAACAGGCCACATGGCCGTCGGCGTCC
Source organism: uncultured Collinsella sp. (assembly GCA_900544875.1). Taxonomy (GTDB): domain Bacteria; phylum Actinomycetota; class Coriobacteriia; order Coriobacteriales; family Coriobacteriaceae; genus Collinsella. The sequence continues at coordinate 15,850 of UQWS01000008.1, forward strand.
TCGCGCGTGAGCGCGATCGTGGCTTTTTGCTGCGGCCCGCAGGCGAGCACGCAGGGTGCAGTGCCGTCGAGCGCCGGCAGCGACAACGGTTGCGGCGCATATCCGCGTGCGCGACGCACAGGCATGACGGTGCCGTCGACCACACGTACCACGGAGTCGTCGTAGCGTGAGAGAATCGCACGGTCGTTGCCAAGTAGCGCGTCGGCGATGCCGGCGGCAACAAGATGTTCCCATGCAAGGGCATCGTCGGTCTCGATAGGTTCCTCGCTCAGGTTTCCGCTGGTCATGACCAGCGCGTGCATGCCATGCGACGAGGCAGCTGCAAGCAGCAGATGCTGAAGCGGTGTATAGGGGAGCATGACGCCGAGCTCGGGTAGATCGTGCGCGACGGATGGCGCGAGTGTAAGGCCGTCGGGGGAATCTCCCTCGCCAACAGCACGGCGGCGCAGCAGCACAATGGGGCGGATGCTGCCGGCCAGCAAGTCGCGCTCGGCATCATCGACATGGCACAGGCGTTCAGTATCGGCAAGGCTGCGCACCATAACGGCAAGCGGCTTGTTGCTGCGGCGCTTGCGACGGCGCAGCTCGACCACCGCCTGCTCATTGGCGGCGTTGCAGGCCAGATGGAATCCGCCCAGCCCCTTGATGGCGACAATACCGCCGCTGGCCAGCAGCTCGACACAGCGGTCAATAATGGCATCGCTGGTTTCGCGCGTGCTGCCGACGGCCGGCATCGCCCCCGAGCCTTCGAGCTCCATGTCGCCCGCCGCCTCGCGCCAGGTAATATGTGGCCCGCAGTCAAAGCAGGCATCGGGCTGCGCATGAAAGCGCCGGTCAAGCGGGTCGCCATACTCTGCGGCGCACTCGGGGCACATAGGAAAGCAATCCATCGACGTGGCCGCTCGGTCATAAGGCAGCGAGCGGATGATGGTAAAGCGCGGCCCGCAGTTGGTGCAGTTGATAAAAGGGTAGTGATAGCGCCGATCGGCGGGGTCGAACAGCTCGCGCAGGCAATCGTCACAGGTGGCGATATCGGGCGAGACAAGTGTGGTGTGCGCGGTTTGATCCTGCGACGCCACAATGCGAAAGTCCTGCTCATCGGCAGCGCTCCAGCCGCCAGGCTCCAAATCCGCAACATCGACTCGCTCAACGCGAGCCGCCGCAGGCGCATGCTCAGAAAGCGCGGCAACAAAAGCATCGAGCGCATCGGCCGGAGCATGCGCTTCGATATGCACGCCGTCGCCCGCATTGAGCACCCAGCCGTAAATGTCATGCGCCATAGCCTCGCGATACACAAATGGCCGCATGCCAACGCCCTGCACAATGCCCGTCACATGAATATGCACATGCCGCATGCGACACTCCTCATCAAAACCGACCAAAATAGACAGGTTTATTTTGGTAGGTAAAACGCTAAACCTGCCAAAACAAACCTGTCCCTTTTTGGCAGGTGCGCTGCGGGAAATCCCGCTACAGCCCCAGGCTCTGCCTGGTGGCGGCACACGTGAGCTCGCCGTGCTTAACGCCGCGCAGGCCCAGCAGGCGATCGGCTAGTTCGTAGACGCGCTCGCCGCGACCCTTGAGTGCCAGGATCTCCAGACAGTTGTGGTGATCCAGATGCACGTGCATGGTCGATACGATCTCGTCGGTGTAGTCGTGCTGCACTTCGTCCAGACGGCGCGTCAGGTCGCCGGTATGGTGGTCGTAGATCATGGTGAGCGACCCGATAACATGCTCGTCGGGCGTGCGCATCTGCTCCTTGGCGATCGAGGCGCGAATCAGGTCGCGCACGGCTTCGGAGCGGTTGGCCACGTCGCCGCGGCGCGCGATCTGTTCGTCAAAACGGCGCAGCAGGTCATCCGGTGCGGTAACCGAAAAACGGACCAGCTCGGAGCCGGAGCCACTACAGTGGCAGCCCGCGTCACCGTCCGCCCCGTGCGGATGCTCGTGCTCGTACCCGCAGCCGTGCTCGTGTTCGGCCACCTTACACCAGCTTCACGGAGCCGACGGAGTTGTGGTCGGCCTCGATGGCTTCCTCGTAGCCCTCGAGCGCGTCATGCGCCTCGTGCAACGCGGCCATGGCGGCCTCGAGCTTGGCGCCGATGCGCTCCATGTCAAAATTCTCGGTCGCATGTAGCAACTGATGGCTCCATTCGTGAGCGAGCTCGATGGTGTCGTCGACCTGTTTGACGCTCATGGCAAGCTGGCTCATGTTCATTCCAACATCATGCATGGGAAATCTCCTTATGCTCGGGGCAATCCAGTGGCTCAGATTCTACTACGCCCGCGCGGGGCGCTACCGCATAAGAAAACGGGTGCGAGTCTGTGTGACCCGCACCCGTTCACTGGGGGCTGTTTGTGACTACCATACTATCCGTGGTTGCACTCGGTGCATCCAGAAGTCCGGCGAGCGGTGCAAAAGCGCTCATAGACGGCGGGTAAGTAACAAGCGTATTACAGATGCTTCTCCAGCAGCGCCTGCAGCCTCGCCTTGGGCAGAGCGCCAACCGAGCGGTCGACCTCCTCGCCGTTCTTAAAGACGATCAGCGTGGGGATGCTCATGACGCCAAACTTCATGGCCAGGTCCTGGTTGTCGTCGACGTTGCACTTGGCCACAGCCAGCTTGCCGGCCAGCTCGTCGGCAACCTCGTCTACGATGGGCGAGAGCGAGCGGCAGGGGCCGCACCACGGTGCCCAAAAATCGACCAGCACGGGCAGGCTGTCGCTAACGACGGAATCGAAGTTCTCGGGGGTAATCTGCTTAATGTCAGCCATGGTGACCTCCATAATGTGACGCGGCTTGGCCGCGTAAAACTCAGTACGACCGTGCTTATACCCAGCCGTCCGCAAAGCAACCACTCGCAGGCGGCTCTTTTATATAATGGTTGGCACGCAAACGATTGGAGAGCGCATGTCCACGTCACAAAGCCAGAAAAAAGAAGCCATCGCCCAGGCGGCCGAGCAGGAGCTCGCATCGCTCGTGGGTCGCGGCGTGCGTATCGCGGGCAACGCGTGCTCGCCGATCGTGCTGGTAAAAGGCGATTTGGACGAGGCCGAGCGTTCGGGTGGCGAGCTTGCCGCCGGCCCGGATGGCGCGGCGTTGCGCAAGGCGCTTGGGGCCATCGGCTACGCGCCCGAGGATTTTTGCGTGCTGGCAAGCGTCGCCGGCGTGGGTGACGGAGCGGTCGCGGTGGGCGAGACGCTGCCGTGCGAGCTGTTCCGTGAGGCGCTTGAGGCTTTGGACCCCGAGGCGGTGCTACTGCTCGACAACAACGCGGCTGACGCCATGCGCGAGACCTACGCCGATATGCTCGTGGCGATCGATGACTTCGACACCGCCATGCTCAAGCCCGGCTTGGTCGCCCATGTGCAGGGTCGCCGCGTGCTCGCGCTCGACGGTTTTGAGGCGGCGCTCACTGACAAAGCCGCTAAGCAGCGCATGTGGGCCTACATCAAGCAGCTGACTCCGGCGGCCGCTCCGCTGTAGCGAGCCCGCGTCGACAAACGACCCCGAGCGGGCGAGCCGTACCCGCGGAACGCAAATCCGTCGCGCCCGCGCCCTTACATCACAGCGCGCAGCTCAAACCGATCGCCGTTAATGCGGAACTGGCAGTTGCCGTTCATGCGCTCGACGGCAAGCTTAATGCTCTTGGTGCCAAAGCCGTGCCCAGTGTGCTGAGCCACGGGCATGCCGTCGACCATGTGCGGCGCACGGCCAAACGTGTTGGAAACCAGCAATAGAAGCTGACCGTCTTCGTAGCGAAGGTCCAGGTCGACAAACCGCTTGCCTTCGGGGGCGGCGCTCGCCGCGGCGATGGCATTGTCCAGGGCGTTCGATACCACACTGAACAGATCGGCATCGCCCACGTGGACGGTTTCGGGCACGGCGGCTCGCAGGTCGGCGGTGATGCCGTGCGCGTTGATGTCCGCGGAAAGCGACGAGAGCGCAATGTTGACCGTTTCGTTGGCGCAGTAGCGGCGCACAGCGGTGCGGTCGTTGGTCTCGCAGAGCGCGTCGATACGCTCAAGCGCCTCATCGGTGTGACCCTCTTCGATCAGGGCCGCAAGACCGCGCAGGTAGTGGCGCATGTCGTGACGGAGAACCGAGAGCTCGCGTCCGGACTGGCGCCAGGCTTCGAGCTCTTTGATGGCCGCGCTGTCGCGGGTCGCGAGCATCCAGCGCTCGCGCTCGGCGATTTCCTTTGCCTCGTATTCGCGAAGGTAGACGGCAAGAAACATAAGGTAGAACGCGCAGAGGGCGAACGCCAAAAACTCAACGGTTACTACCGAGCCCGAGTGGAAGAGCGTGGTATAGACGTTGGTGGCGTAGTCGAAGATGTAGTAGACGAGCGGCAGGATGAGCAGAATCTCCAGCTCGGTGGGGCTTTTGATCGCCAGGCGGGGGCCGATGTCGCTTGCCCAATGCAACAAGACGGCAAAGACGCCGAGCGTGGTGATGATGCGCGCCACGTAGTACGCGACCTGCGAATCGGTGACGGCGAATGCGGCGATGCCCATCCAGTTGCTGAACTGGCAGCTCAGGTAGGCACTGGTAACGCCCAGGATGGCGAGCAGGGGACTCAGGCGATAGCGTACGCACAGGTAGACGACAAGCGGCAGATGCACGACGAGCGGATAGGCCTGTCGGGCGAAAAGCTCGCCGCCAACGGCGTTGGCAAGGCCGAATGCGCATCCGGTTGCGGCGCCGACCCCCACCAGCTCGAGCGAATGGCGGCCGTTGATCTCGACGCCGCATAGGGCCGCCGAGGCAAAGACGCCAAAGAGCAATGTCGTCGCATGGTGGATTGCCCAAAGTACCAGTTCTGCCGAGGAAAGCATCAGCGCCTCCCGCCCTCGAACCGTGCCGCAAAGTAGGCATCCTGGAATCCCTGCTTGCAGCTGCGCGCCAGCGGGATGCACGCGCCCGAGCGCATGACGATATCCGTGCGGTTAAAGTGGTCGATATTGCGCAGGTTGACCTGGTAGCTGCGGTGACATTTAAAGAAGGTCGCGTTTTGGGCCAGCTGGTCCTCGATGCTGCGGAACGGCTCGAGCGCCTCGATATCGCGGCCATCGCGCAGGTGGAAGACCACGTGCTTGTTGCGAGCCTCGGCATATTCGATATCGGATAGGCGCAGGGCATGGTAGCCAAAGGACGTTTTGATGACGAGCTCTTCGGTCGCGGCCGGACGCAGGCTCGAAAGCTCGTCGAGCAGTTGCGCCAAGCGCTCGTAGGTCACGGGTTTGAGCAGGTAGTCGAAGGCGCGGACCTCGTAGGACTCAAGCGCGAACTCGGGCGATGAGGTCAGAAACACCAAGCGTACGGCGGTATCGGATTGGCGCAGCTCGCGGGCGGTGTCCATACCGTTGACGAGCGGCATGATCATGTCGAGCATGATAATGTCGGCGCGCGATGCGGCATGGCGTGCCAGCAGGTCCTCGCCGTGCGTAACGAGCGCAACATCGACCGCCGTACCCGTCTCGGCAGACCAGCGGTTGACCATGCGGTGCAGGTTATCTAGAAAGGCGACGTCGTCGTCGCAGGCGATGATTTTGAGCATATTGGGCCCCCTTAGTACCTCGATTTTGCCACATCGTGCACGCGCCACCCGCGGGGGTGCGTTCCGTTTGCGCCCCACGGTACGCAACTCGCGCCGAGCGGTGGGGTGTCAAAACATGCGGTTGCACAATACCAGATGGATATATATGTCAATTTGAGCTGGCGGCTGGCGAGGGACCATGCCGGCCGCCAGCGCCAAGCGATATCGGACATCGCGAAAGCATAGGGGTAAGGGAGCTGAACGATGAAGGGGAAGAAGATGGGGATGCGCGCTGTACTGACGCGCCTGCTGGGTATCGCAACCGTGGCATGCGCGCTCGTGGCGACGCCGGCGGTGGCAAGCGCCGAGACGCAGGTCATGCCCGACGGGGTGAAGGCGGAGGTACTTTCGCTTACGCAGGCCAACAACAAGCCCGTCCAAATCACCGAGCCGGGCAGCTACGTACTTAAGACGGCCGAAGGCGAGGTCACGCCTTCTTTGGGCTACACCATCGACGCGCCGAGCGCGACCCGAATTAACCCTGTAAGGGTCTACATCGATGGCACGGTCTACGTGAACGGCTATACGCACAATTCGGTTGGTCAAACTCGATGGCTGTTCAACATCAAGCAGGGCAGCAATATCGAGTTCATCGGTGTCAACAACCCGTGCGTCAGCTTTCATGATAAGAATGGGGGAAGTCAGTCCGTAAGCGGCTTTTTGACCGACCGTTATTACGACGGTGGCTACAAAAATGCTTCGGGTGACATCTCGGTTAGCCTGGGGATTGGCGACGGTTCTCAGAACTTCTTCCTCTCGTACAGCAGCAGGGTTAACCAAAAGGTGCCTGCGATTTCGCTGGGCAGCGCCGAGGGCAAGTCAACCGCCAAGTTCGAAAAACTGAAGATCCAAGGCTATGTTGGAAAATCGGGCGCAGTGGCGGGCAACGCCCAAGAGTATGCCGTCCCCGTACGCCTCTTCCGTGAGGGCCGGAGTACGACTGGCGGCAATACCAATTCCTTCACGGCGACTTTTACCGACTGCGTGTTCTACGATACGTCCGGAGACTTCAATGGTGCTGTTTCCGTTGATGGCAACAGCAGCTTCAGGATGCCCAAAGACGGAAGCGCTGTCGCAAAATTGACGGCGACGTTCAACAATTGCAGCTTCAGTGGGCACAATGGCGGCGGCAATGGGGAGAACTTGGGCGTCAGACAGACGAACAAGAGCTATAAGTCGGTCGAAGCGTCTCGTTATTATGAGAATTCCTCTATCCTCAATACCTATGCTGTCGCAGGCGTGATGGGCGTCACCAACGCTACGGTCAACCTCAACAGCTGCACGATGAACAACTTCCACAGCACACGTTCGAGCTCGGCCGACAGCACCTTGACAGTCGATGCCCTCAATGTTGCACGAAGCGCTCGCTGCAACATAAACGGTGGCGATATTTCTCGCTATGGCGCGCGCGGCAATACGTGCGTGGTGTACGCTGCCGGAACCCTTACCCTCAGCGGTTCTCCGACCATCGCGAGCTTTTGGAAGAACAGCCATGCCGGAGATACAACGACAGGCGACGGATATACCGAGGCAGATATCGCTACGGGAACCGCCAAGAGCCTGTACATCCCTAAGAAAAAGAGCTCCGACGCCACGGCTCCTGCGCTGAACCTTGCGTCCGACCTCTCCGTGCGCGGAGGCGATGACCATGTTTGGGTCTCGATTGAGGAGACTACGGACAGCGATGGCGTAAAGTCGCGTGTCCTTGGCAACTGTGAATCTAACAAGATCGAAGGCGTTGTGCCAGACGGCTCGTCCAAGAACGATGACAACTCCGATAAATACGAGATCGTGAACCTCAAGGGTGACCTTACCTTCCGCGAGACCATCCACCAGCATGAGTGGAAGGTCGAAGCTGACGGTTTGGGCGTTCGTGCATCGTGCGTGGGCCCGTTCCGCAACAGCGAGTGCGAATATGGCAAGGACGAGAACGGCGAGCCCAAAAAGTACCTGACGGCCACGTACAAGCTCTCCATGTCCAAGGCAACGAGCTCTCAGAGCACTGAGCTTGTCTATGACGGCTGTCCGGTCAAGATTGCTTTGAATAAGGACGGCGCGTGGAATCTAGAACAGATGGGCGTAACGGCCAGCGATGAATTCACGTGGTATCAGTGCAAGTCCCAGGCGGACGCCGAGGCATATAAAAACGGCACCAAGCTCAAGGATGCTCCGGCGGACGCTGGCTACTACTATGTCGTTACGAGCTTTAAGACCGCCTCTGGCCAGACGCTTGAGGGCAAGAAGGCCTTTGAGATTTCTCCGCGTCGCCTGGTTAGGAATAAAAACTACAAGTTCACCCTTAAAGACGGCGGCAAGGGCGCGGGCAAGTATGCCTATGACGGCAAGGAGCATCAGCCCGTCGTTGAAAGTGCAAAGTTCAAGAACGGTGCCGGCGAGTGGGTCGATCTCGTTGAGGGCAAGGATTACGAGATCAGCTCTCGAAGTGAATCCGGATTGAAGCAGACCGAGCCAGGGCAATACGAGTGCATTGTCATCGGTAAGGGTAACTTCACGACCGATGGCGGCACCACGAGTGTTCTGACGCTCAAGTGGGAGATTGTTGACGTTGCGCGTTTTGACCTCGAGGTCGCCGGCTTTGAGGGTGCCTATGACGGCGAAAAACACGGCATTACGGTCAACGTTAAGAACGACCCTGTTCCGGCGGATATGAAGATCGAGTACTGCGAAGAGGGCGGCGATTGGACGACGAAAAAGCCGACCTATCGCAATGCGGCCGAGTACACGACATCCTATCGTGTGACGGCTTCTGACTACCTGACCGCTACGGGCAAAGCGACCGTGAAGATTTCCAAGGCCGATCAGAAGGCGCCGACTGGGCTCGTGGGTAATAATTGGACCACGTGCAGCAGCAAGGACGGCTCTATCTCGGGCGTGACCAAGGCGATGGAATACCGTCGCGGATCGAGCGGGAGCTATCAGAAGATAACGTCTGACGGTAAACTGACCGGGCTTACGAAGTCGGGAACGTATCACGTCCGCTTTGCCGAGGATAGCAACCACAATGCGTCTGCCGATGCCGAGGTCAAGATCGAGCAGGGCCCCCATGCCGTTGCCGACAACGCTGCCTGGAAGCCGAATGGCGAAGGTAGCCACGTTAAGGCCTGCAAGTATTATAAGAAGGCTCAGGAGCGCCAGCCCTGCAGGTGGAAATATGAGATCGTTACGCCCGCCACGCCTGAGGCCGACGGCGTTCGCCAAAAGGTCTGCAGGGTTTGCAACGGCAGGTGGGATGAAGAGCCTTATACCTATGTGGATACCTATAAGCCCGTTATTTATGACTTGTGGGATGGCGATGCCTACTGCGAGAGCGTTTCGTTTGACGTGTTCGATGACCGCGACGAGACGGTGACGGTTACCGATAGCGGCAAGGAGCTCAAGGCTGGTAAGGACGGAAAGTACACGGTTAAGGCCGCTGAAGGCGATGCCGGTACTGAGCATGTAATCGTGGCTACGGACACTGCCGGCAATAAAGAGACTGTCACAATTAAGATGTACGCCGAACATGCGTATGAATGGACAATCGACAAGCAGCCGACGATTACCGAGACCGGCTCCAAACATGGAACGTGCTCCGTGTGCGGCCATGAGTCGGGCGAGGTGGAGATCCCGGCCCTGGCTGTTAAGGGTTACTCGGGCAAATATGACGGCAAGGATCACTCTGTCGATGCCTCGGCGCTGCCCGAGGGCGCCGTCGTCGAGTACAAGGCTGCGAACGGCGGCTGGACGAGCGTTGCGCCCAGCATTAAGGACGCCGGCAGTGTGACGGTCGACTATCGCGTCACGATTGATGGCGCGACGGTTGACGGTAAGGTGACGCTTGAGGTCAAGCCGTGCGCGATAACGGTCACGGCGCAGGACGCCTCCAAGACCTACGGTGAGAGCGACCCCAAGTTTACGTATGACGTCACTTCTGGCAAGCTCGTCGAGGGCGAGAGTCTTCAGGGCATTGAGATTGAACGCGAAGATAACGACAACGTGCGCGACGGTGGCTATGCTCTGCACCTGACGCAGCCTGAGGGCGCCAACTCCAACTACAAGATTACGTTCAAGGATGGCACCTTTACGATCGACAAGCGCGAGCTCTCCGTAACGTGGGACACCACTACTGAGTTCACCTACGACGGCGAGGAACACTGCCCCCAAGCGAAGCTCCACAATGCCATCGAAGGCGACGATGTCTCCGCGTACGTCGACGGTGCCAAGGTCAAGGCTGGTACCTACACGGCGAAAATCACCGAGCTGACGGGCGACGATGCGGGTAACTACAAGCTTCCCGCCGAAGGCCTGACGTGCGAGTTCTCCGTCAAGAAGGCGCCCCAGGGCGCGCCGAAGGTCCAGGCCACGGCCGAGACTGTGAGTGGCAAGTCCGACGGTAAGATTACGGGCGTCAACACGAAGATGGAGTGGCGCGCCAAGGACTCTGGCGAGTATCAGGGCGTGCCCGAAGGCGTGACTGAGATTGCGGATTGTGCTGTCGGCACGTACGAGGTGCGTTACCGCGCCGATAGCGACCATGACGCCTCCTCCGCCACCGAGGTTACCGTTAATGCCGGCGGCAAGCTCGTCGTGACGCTGCCTGCCAAGCAGGTTGGCTATACGATCACGGCGAATCCGGACGAGCTTGACTGGCACGGTTCAGCCACCCTCACGGTCGGCATCGAGAGCGGCTACTTTACTGACAACGACTCCTACGCCATCAAGGTTAACAATGCCGTTGTGGCGCCCGACGCGCGTGGTGAGTTCACCGTTCAAAACGCCGAGAGTGACCTCGTCGTCACCGTCGAGGGCGTGCGCAAGCACGAGGCTGTGAGCGATGAGTGGCTCTCCGACGACAATACGCATTGGCATAAGTGCGCCTGTGGTGACAAAATCGACGAGGCCGAGCACGACTTTGAGTGGGTCGTCGTCAAGGCTCTCACGGCAACCGAGAAGGGCTCCAAGCAACAGAAGTGCAAGCTCTGCGGTCACAAGCTTGCCGAGGTCGAGATTCCGGCTGCCGCTATCGTTGGCTATTCCGATGAGTACGACGGTGCGTATCACACGGTCGATGCGACAAGCCTGCCCGAGGGCGCCACGGCCAAGTACAGCACGGACGGCAAGAACTGGTCCCCCGAGGCCCCCAAGATTAAGGACGTCGGCACGCTGACTGTGTCCTATGAGGTAACGATCGACGGCGTGAAGGCCGAGGGTAAGGTAACCCTCGAGGTCAAGCCGTGCGCGATTACGGTCACCGCCCAGGACGCTTCTAAGACCTACGGCGAGGCTGACCCCGTGTTTACGTGGGATGTCACTTCTGGCAAACTCGTCGCGGGCGAAACGCTTCAGGGCCTCGAGATCGAGCGCGAAAATAACGACAACGTGCGCGACGGCGGCTATGCTCTGCAGCTGACGCAGCCCGAAGGTGCAAACCCCAACTACAGCATCACGTTCGTCGACGGCACGTTCACCATCAACCAGCGTCTGCTCACTGTGGCATGGGGCACCACCGAGTTCACCTACGACGGCAGGGAGCACTGCCCCGAGGCGAAGCTCGGCAACGTGATCGGCAAAGACGAGCTTGGCGCGACCGTCGAGGGCTCCCAGACCGAGGCCGGCGCCTCGTACACGGCGACCCTCACCGCGCTGACGGGCAAGGCCGCTGGCAACTATGTTCTGCCGACCGAGGGCCTGACATGCGAGTTCTCCATCAAGAACGCCGCCCAGGACGCGCCGAAGGTCCAGGCCGAGGCCGAGACAGTGAGCGGCAGGCGTGACGGTAAGATCGCGGGCGTCAACGCGACGATGGAGTGGCGCGCCAAAGATGCCGCCGAGTACCAGGCCGTGGGCGAGGGCGTGACCGAGCTCAAGGATCTCGCCGCCGGTGTGTACGAGGTTCGCTACCAGGCTAAGGCCAACTACGATGTTTCCTCTGTTACCGAGATCACCGTGGCTGCCGGCCGCAAGCTGGTCGTGGCGCTGCCGGGCAACCAGGTGGGCTACACGCTCACCTCGACGGCAACCGAGCTCGACTGGAAGGGCAGCGCGACCCTGGCCTTCCAGCTTGCCGACGGCTACTTTAAGGGCCCCGACTTTGCCATCAAGGTCAACGGCAAGAAGGTCAAGCTCACGGATGGTGCCTATGCGCTGGCCGACGTTGAGGCCGACGTAAACGTGACGGTCGAAGGCGTGCTCAAGCACGAGCCCGACGGCACGGGCTGGGCGCACGACGCTCAGAATCACTGGCACGTCTGCCGCTGCGGCGAGATCATCGACAAGGCTGGGCACACCTTTAAGTGGGTCGTCGACAAGCCGGCGACGGTCGAGGCCAAGGGCAAGAAGGATCAGGAGTGCACCGTCTGCGGCGAGAAGGGCAAGACTGAGGAGATCGCGGCGCCCGAGATCATCGACGGCAAGGGTCAGACGATGGTGGTCGACGCCGCCAAGGACCTGAGCTTCCGCTCGAACGCACCGCTTGAGTTCTTCCAGAAGGTGCTGGTCGACGACAAGGAGGTCGCCGCCGAGAACTACGTGCTCACCGAGGGCTCTACGATCGTGACGCTCAAGGCGAGCTTCCTAAAGACACTTGGCGTAGGCGAGCATAAGCTGAGCGTGGTTTCGAGCACGGGCACGGCAGAGACGACCTTCACCGTTGCCGAGGCTGCCAAGCCCGCTCCTGGCCAGACCGCTACGACTACTACGACCACGACTACGACTTCCAAGCCTAAGAAGAAGGCTGGCAAGGAGACGTTGCCTGAGTCCGGCGACAGCACGTATGTCATGGCTGGTGCCGTACTCGCAGCCGGTGTAGCAGCTCTGCTGCTGGCGTGGGCCATGAAGCGCGGCGCTTAACCGCATGCCAGTCCCCAGCGGGTCCGGATCGAGCGATTCGGGCCCGCTTTTGGGGTCTGCCGGAAGCCCGGTGGTCAAAAAAGGCCAAATATGAGTACTGTTACCAGTTTAGTGGCAGCCAAATGGCCTCCAAAATCGGTGCCAGCGGCCAAAAGTGCATCGATTTTCGTCCTTCAGAGTTGCAATCGGGCTCCAAACAAGGCGATTTTGCTGCTCTGGACCGGAAAATCGATGCTACCAATTTGGTGACAGTACTCATATTTGGCCTATTTTGACCACCGCCCCTTGGTCCAGGACAATGCGGGCCGCTCGAATCTTGGGGCGGGTCCATTTTCAACTATCCTCAGCTTGCCAGTTCGAAAATGGACCCGCCCCATGATTGAATCTTTATTTCAACTTTACACCTGGCTTTACAGCTGTCTTGTCAGCTGTAAAGTCAGGTGTCATACTAAAGCCCCAAGATTCGCCAAAAGAGAGGGGCCTTGATGGCACAGAGCGCGAACATGGATGCATCGGAGCTTGCACGCGACATTGCGGCCGGCCTGGCATCGGCAACGACGGCAACGGAGCGCGCGGCACTGGTGCCCGCAGAGCTCGTCGAGGCCATTCAGCAACTAAAAACCCAACGTGACGCGGTGATTCTGGCGCACTACTATGTGGCGCCCGAGGTCCAAGCCGTTGCCGATTACGTCGGCGACAGCTTCTACCTGGCAAAGCTTGGCAAAAGCCTGCCGCAGCAGACTATCGTGCTGTGCGGCGTGGAGTTTATGGGCGAGAGCGCCAAGCTGCTCAACCCCACCAAGACCGTGCTGCTGCCCGAGCCGGGTGCGGACTGTCCCATGGCGCACATGGTCAAGCGCGAGACGGTCGACGCGGCGCGCGCCGAGTACGGCGACGACCTTGCCGTGGTCTGCTACGTCAACTCGACGGTCGAGATCAAGAGCTGGAGTGATGTGTGCGTCACCAGCTCCAACGCCGTCAAGATCGTGTCCGAGCTGCCGCAGCAGCATGTCCTGTTCATCCCCGATCAAAACCTGGGCCGCTTCGTAGCCGAGCAGGTGCCCCAAAAGCACGTCATCCTCAACAACGGCTACTGCCCGCGTCATCACATCATCACCGTCGAGCAGATCGTCGACGCGCAGGAGGCGCACCCCGACGCGCTCGTGCTAGCGCACCCCGAGTGCAAGGCCGACGTCCTGGCTGAGGCCGACTACATCGGGTCTACTGCCGGCATCATCAAGTATGCCGAGGAGTCGGACGCGAGCGAGTTCATCATCGTGACGGTCCGCGGCGTGCTCTACGAGCTCGAGCGCCGCTGCCAGGGCACCGGCAAGAAGTTCTACTTCCCCGCGGTGCAGCCCACCTGCGTCAACATGGATCTCATCACGCTCGAAAAGCTCGTGCGCTGCCTGGAGACGGGCGAGGGCGAGGTGCAGATCGGCGTGTCGGACGAGGCCGCCGACCAGGCCAAGCTCACGCTCGATCGTATGCTCGAGTACGCAGCACGCTAGAACAATGTGGCATGAGGGATGGTCCCTTATGTCACATTCAAGGGAGAGGATTCCTGTGGAAACCAAGCAATACCCCGACATGGAGTGCGACGTTGTCATTGCCGGCTGCGGCGTAGCGGGCCTGTACGCGGCCCTCAACCTGCCGACAAGCACGCGCGTGATCATGCTCTCCAAGGGCGCCGTTGACGAGTGCGATTCGATGCTCGCGCAGGGCGGCATCTGTGTGCTGCCCGAAGGCTCGGACTACGATGCCTTCTTTGAGGACACCATGCACGCCGGTCATTACGAGAACCGCCGTGAGAGCGTCGACATCATGATCCGTTCGAGCCGCTCGGTCATCAATGACCTGCTGGCCATGGGCGTGGACTTTGAGCGCAAGGCCGACGGCAGCCTCGACTTTACCCGCGAGGGCGCGCACAGTCGCCCGCGCATTGCCTTCCATGCCGACATTACGGGCAAGGAGATCACGACCAAGCTGCTCCAGGCCGTGCGCAAGCTGGATAACGTGCAGATTCTGGAGCACGTGGCCATGACCGACATCCTGACTGCCGAGCGCGATGGGGCCACGGTGTGCACTGGTGTCGTCGCTGTTGCCGTGGACGAGGACGATTCAGCTCGCCCCGCCGACGAGTTGGCAAATGCCGCCGAGGGCGTGCATGCCGGCGAGCCATTTAAGATCCATGCCCGCCACACGCTGTGGGCAACGGGCGGCATCGGCGGCGTATACGACCACTCGACCAACTATCCGCAGCTCACGGGCGATGCCTGCTATATCGCTCAGGAGCATGGCATTAAGATGGAGCACTTGGACTACGTGCAGATCCACCCCACGGGACTGTTCTCGCCGCAGCCAGGCCGCACCTTCCTGATCAGCGAGAGCTGCCGCGGCGAGGGCGCAGTTTTACTCAACGCCGCCGGCGAACGCTTTACTGACGAGCTTCAGCCGCGCGATGTGGTCGCTGCCGCTATTCGCGAGCAGATGAAGCTCGACGGCACCGAGCACGAGTGGCTGAGCTTTGCCCCCGTCGAGCACGACGTGGTGACCGGGCACTTTGCCAACATCCGCGCGCGCTGCTTGGAGGACGGCCGCGACATCTTGGACGAGCCCATTCCCGTTACGCCCACGCAGCACTACTTTATGGGCGGCGTGTGGGTCGATAAGGACGGTCGTACTTCGATGCCCGAGCTCTATGCCGCGGGCGAGACAGCCTGCAACGGCGTTCACGGCAAGAATCGCCTGGCTTCTAACAGCCTGCTCGAGGCGCTGGTCTGGGGTCGCCGTGCCGCCTGGTACATGCGTACCGGCGAGTCGCTGGCCGTGGAGCAGGCGGGCGAACCCGCGCTCGATGGCCGCCATCGCGCTCTGAGCGCTGACGCCTTGGCAATCGATGATTTGGCCCGTGCCGCCGGCACGCAGGCCGTGGAGGAGTAGACCATGAATCCCATTACCATGAAGCTCGTCGTCGATGATCTGATTATGCAGGCCCTGCGCGAGGACATCACGTTTGAGGACGTGAGCACGGCGAGCGTGTGTCCCACGGCGCGCCCCGCTACGGTGGAGCTCATCGCCAAGGCCGATGGCATCATCGCCGGTCTGGATGTGTTTGCCCGCACCTTTGAGCTGCTGGATTCGCAGAGCTCGGTGCTGTTTGATGTTGCCGACGGTGACGAGGTGCACGCCGGCGACCATGTGGGTCAGGTGCGCGGCGACGCGCGCGTGCTGCTTTCGGGCGAGCGCGTGGCACTCAACTACCTGCAGCGCATGAGCGGCATCGCTACCTACACGCACCAGATGGCCGCGGCGCTCGAGGGAACCAAGACCGTGCTCGTCGACACACGCAAGACCACGCCGGGCATGCGCGTGTTCGAGAAGGCCGCGGTCGAGATCGGCGGCGGCAGCAACCACCGTTACAACCTGTCGACGGCCGTCATGCTCAAGGACAACCATATCGACGCCGCCGGTGGCGTGGCACGCGCGATCGAGATGGCTCGCGCCCACGCGTCGTTTACCACGACGGTCGAGATTGAGTGCGAGAACCTGGACATGGTGCGCGAGGCCGTGGAGGCCGGTGCCGATATCATTATGCTCGACAACATGACCCACGGCGACATGGCTGCCGCGATCGAGCTTATCGCCGGCCGCGCCAAGACCGAGTGCTCGGGCAACGTGGACGCGAGCAATATTCGCGCGCTTGCCGACCTGGGCGTCGACTTTATTAGCTCGGGAGCGCTGACGCACTCTGCGCCGATTCTCGACCTCTCGCTTAAGCACCTGCGTCTGTTGGACGGTAAATAATGGACGCCCGCGAGCGTCGCCGTTCCATCATGGGCGTGCTCGAGGAAGCCACGGGGCCCGTTTCGGGCAGCGCGCTTGCCCGCGAGGTTGGCGTGAGCCGTCAGGTCGTGGTTCAGGACATTGCCCTGCTGCGCGCCGATGGGCACGATATCGTGGCGACCAATCGCGGCTACGTGCTGCAGGAGGCCCCCAGCAGCCCCGCCGTGCCCACGCGCTTGGTCAAGGTTCGCCACAGCGTGGAGCAGGCAGGCGATGAGCTCACGAGTATCGTCGACGCCGGAGGCGCCGTGCTCAACGTGATCGTCAATCACCGCGTGTACGGTAAGATCACGGCCGACCTGGACATTCGCAATCGTCGCGATGTTGAGCGCTACCTGCACGATATCGAGAGCGGCAAGAGCTTTCCGCTACTAACGGTGACGAGTGGTTACCACTTCCATCGCATCGCGGCGGAGGACGAGCAGACCCTCGACGAGATCGAGGCCATGCTCAAAGAGAAAGGCTACCTTGCCGATTTAATGCCCTACGAGGATGATTTGTCCTAGCCCGACACCGTCCCAAATTAGCTGCCCACGAATGAAAAAAAGGAGGCCTCCGCGGCGATGCGGAGGCCTCCTTTTTGTGCACGGTGTACTTGTGAGTGTGCAAGTGGGGGAGTTGTTACTCCTCGACGATCTCGGTGATCGCGCCAGCGGGGCAAGCGTCCTGGCAAGCGCCACAGGCGACGCAGGAGTCCTCGTCAGCGACGGTGGCGACGTCCTGGAGCTCCAGAACGCCAGCGGGGCAGGAGTCGACGCAAACGCCACAAGCGATGCACTCGTCGGCATCAATTACGGGATGAGCCATGGTAGTTTCCTCTCTGTTGACCGACGCTACAGGCGATGTGCGTCGGTGTGATTCGGGCAAAAACATACCACGGGAGCGACCGTTTGCAATACCCTCTGACCGGCATCTTCATACCGTTCGCCGAGTATGCCACGGCTTACTAAAAAACATGCAGGTGAGGCCGCTGAGCTGCGCAAATGTTAGCTTTAGGTGACTTAAAATATAGGGCGATTGAGCGTGCTTGCGGAAAGCACATCCCGTTATTTGGCCGAAAACCGGGTCGCAGTTTCCGGTTGGACCCGCTAGCGGAAACTGCGACCCGGTATCAGCTCTCAAACCGGGACGAGCTTTCCGCAAGGCAGCCCTAGGCGCCCCCGGACGCAAACCTCAGTCAACTCTACATAGATCTCAATAGATCTGCCGAGAACTCAAACAGTGCATTTACCTGCGCATTTGAGAACCTAAACTCTCAGAGATAAGAAATCTTATATGAATTGACTTAGATTTTGTATATTCCGGCCCATAAGGGGATACACTACATCCTGAAAGACAAGCCGAAGCACCGCGCGGCAGACCGCCGAGGCGGCGCGAACGCACAAGAGAGAGGGAATTTCTAATGGGCAAGATTCTTGGTATCGACCTTGGTACTACTAACTCCGCAATGGCCGTTCTCGAGGGCGGTTCTCCGACCATTATCGTGAACGCCGAGGGCGACCGCACCACCCCGTCCGTCGTGGGCTTCCGTGCCGACGGCGACCGCGTCGTGGGCAAGGCCGCTAAGAACCAGGCTGTCACCAACCCCAAGAACACCGTGTTCTCCATCAAGCGCTTCATGGGTCGCAAGTACTCCGAGTGCACCTCCGAGATCAAGACCGTGCCGTATGAGGTCAAGGAGGGCCAGGGTGGCCGTGCCGTCGTCGACATCGAGGGCAAGGATTACACCGCTGAGCAGGTGAGCGCCATGACGCTCGCAAAGATGAAGGCCGATGCCGAGAAGTATCTGGGCGAGACCGTCACCGACGCCGTCATCACCGTCCCGGCCTACTTCAACGACGCCCAGCGTCAGGCCACCAAGGACGCCGGTAAGATCGCCGGCCTCAACGTCAAGCGTATCGTCAACGAGCCGACTGCTGCTGCTCTTGCCTATGGCCTGGACAAGCAGGGCACCGACCAGCGCATCCTGGTCTTCGACCTGGGCGGCGGCACCTTCGACGTCTCCATCCTCGACCTCGCCGACGGCGTGTTTGAGGTTCTGTCCACCTCGGGCGACAACCACCTGGGCGGCGACGACTGGGATCAGCGCGTCATCGATTGGATGGCCGATAAGTTCCAGCAGGAGAACGGTGTCGACCTGCGTCAGGACCCCATGGCCCTGCAGCGTCTGAAGGAGGCCGCCGAGAACGCCAAGAAGGAGCTCTCCGCCGCCCAGCAGACCACCATCAACCTGCCGTTCATTACCATGAACCAGTCCGGCCCGCTGCACCTCAACTACACGCTGACCCGCGCCGAGTTCGAGAAGATCACCCGCGACCTGCTCGAGCGCTGCAAGCAGCCTGTCACCAACGCCCTGCGTGACGCCAAGCTTAAGCTCTCCGATTTGACCGAGGTCATCCTCGTCGGCGGCTCCACCCGTATGCCCGCCGTCCAGGAGCTCGTCAAGACCATGACCGGCAAGCAGCCCAACATGTCCGTGAACCCCGACGAGGTCGTTGCCGACGGCGCTGCCGTCCAGGGCGGCGTGCTCACCGGCGACGTCGAGGGCATCCTACTGCTCGACGTTACCCCGCTGTCGCTGGGCGTCGAGACCATGGGCGGCATCATGACCAAGATGATCGACCGCAACACCACGATCCCGACCTCCAAGACCGAGGTCTACTCCACCGCTGCCGACAACCAGACCAGCGTCGAGATCAACGTGCTCCAGGGCGAGCGCGAGCTTGCTCGCGACAACAAGTCGCTCGGTAAGTTCCAGCTGACCGGTATCCCGGCTGCCCGCCGCGGTGTGCCGCAGATCGAGGTCACCTTCGACATCGACGCCAACGGCATCGTCAAGGTCTCCGCTAAGGACAAGGGCACCGGCAAGGAGCAGCAGATCACCATTTCCGGCTCCACCGCTCTGTCCGACGACGAAGTCGATCGTATGGTCAAGGACGCCGAGGCTCATGCCGAGGAGGACAAGAAGCAGAAGGAAGAGGTCGAGGTCCGCAACCAGACCGATAGCCTGTGCTACTCCACCGAGCAGACCCTCAACGAGCTGGGCGACAAGGTTTCCGCCGATGTGAAGTCCAAGGCCGAGACCGCTATCGCCGACGCCAAGAAGGCGCTCGAGGGCTCTGACGTCGAGGCCATCAAGGCCGCTGGCGAGTCCCTGCAGTCCGTGGCCTACGAGCTGGCCCAGGTTGTCTACGCCGACGCTCAGCAGCAGACCGACGGTGCCGCCGGCGCCCAGCCTGCCGACGATGACGTGGTCGACGCCGACTACGAGGTTGTGGACGACGAGGACAAGTAATCATGTCCGCCCGTAAAGCTCGCACGGAGGCGGCTGCCACCAGCGCCGCCCCCGTTGACTCTGAGGAGAAGGACGTGAAGATTCCCGTAGAGGCCGTCGACGATACCGAGGCCAACGAGGCCGAGGCCGCCGAGGCTGCCGAGAACCAGGTAGAGGATTCCAACAAGGAGGCGACGATGACCGAGGACGAGATGGTGGAAGCTGCTATCCGCGCCGGTGAGGAAGCCGCCGACAACGACTTTAAGCTCAAGTTCGAGCAGGCCCAAAAGGAGCTTGCCGACGTGCGCCGCGAGCTCGATGCTGCGGCAGAGGCCCAGAAGGCCGCCGAGGATAAGGCAAAGGACGCCACCGAGCGTACCGCCCGTCTGCAGGCCGACTGGGAGAACTTCCGTCGCCGCACCGCCAACGAGCGCATCGCCGAGCGCGAGCGCGCGACCGAGAAGCTCGTCACCGCGCTGCTGCCGGTGGTCGACGATATCGAGCGCGCGATCGACCATGCCCGCAGCCAGGAGCTCGCCGACGACTTTAAGCAGTTCGTCGACGGCGTTGACGCGGTGCATGCCAAGCTGCTCGATGTGTTTGCTCACGAGGGCGTTGAGCCCATCGACCCCAAGGGCGAGGCGTTCGATCCGCTCGAGCACCAGGCTGTGGGCCGCGTCGAGGACGCATCGCAGTACGACGAGACCGTCAACGATGTGTACCAGAAGGGCTACCGCATGGCGGATCGCATTCTGCGCTCCGCGATGGTGACGGTGACCTACGGTGGCGAGAAGCGCCCCGCACCGGAGCCCGAAGCGGCGCCCGAGGATGCTGCGGCCGATACGGCCGAGAGCACCGAGGAGTAATTGAGAAGGGCCCCGGGGCAACACCCGGGGCCCTTTCTGGCCTAGTGCCATATGAAAGCATGAGCCGCCGTCCGCTGGACGGCGGATGAAACAGGAGAGGAGCTACGATGGCTGCAGGCAAAACCTTCTATGACATCCTGGGCGTATCCAAGAGCGCCTCCGACAAAGAGATCAAGAGCGCGTTTCGCAAGCTCGCGCAAAAATATCACCCCGATGCCGGCGGAGACGAGTCCAAGTTCAAGGAGATCAGCGAGGCCTACGAAACGCTTTCGGACGAGAAGAAGCGCAAAGAGTACGACCAGATGCTCATGTTCGGCGGCATGCCGGGCGCGGGCGGCGCGTATGGCGGCGGCTACGGTGCCGGCGCGGGCGCCAGCGGCTGGGGCGATATCTTCGACAGCATCTTTAGCGGCAACGGCGCCTGGGGCAGCGATTGGGGCTCGGGCTTTGCCGGGGCCGCAGGTAATGCCGGTGCGGGCGCGGGCCGCAACCGCGCGCGCAAGGGCGGCGACCTGTCGCTGACTGTTGACGTAACGGCCGAAGACGCGTTCCGCGGCGTGACGCACAAGGTCACCTACCGCATTCCCTCGACGGGCGAGCAGCAGACCATCACGGTCTCGGTGCCTGCGGGTGCGGTCGACGGCGGCAAATTGCGTTACAAGCGCCGCGGCGAGTACGGCGTTGCCGGTGGCGAGCGCGGCGACCTGGTCGTGACCACGCACGTGGAGGAGCATCCGCTGTTTAAGCGCAAGGGCGCCGATGTGACCATGGAGGTGCCGGTCTCGGTCTACGAGGCGGCGCTCGGCTGCACGGTGGATGTGCCCACGCCCGGCGGCGCGACGGTTCGTCTGAAGGTGCCCGCTGGCACCCAGACGGGCAAGAAGTTCCGCTTTAAGGAGATGGGCGCGCCCGACGTTAAGCATCGCGGCCGTACGGGTGCGCTGCTCGTCGAGATCAAGGTGCAGGTTCCCACGAATCTGTCCGATGACGAGCGCGATGCCATGACCAAGCTGCGCGAGGCCGACACGCGCGACTATCGCGAGAAGGTCAACCGTTACAAGGCGACGTACTAGGGCGGTCGTGGCGCACGCCCGCGCCCGCTGGCTTATGATGGACGATAACGAGACGGAAAGGGGTCAGGTAGCATGGCCGAGGACAATAGGAACAAACCGCTGTACATGATCAGCGTGGCGGCCGAGCTGACCGGCATGCACCCGCAGACTCTGCGCGTCTACGAGTCCAAGGGCCTGGTGAACCCCCAGCGCTCGGGCGGCAACACGCGCCTGTATTCGCGCGCCGATATCGAGCGCCTGGAGCTCATCAACCAGCTGACCGACGAGGGCATCAACCTTGCCGGCGTGGTGCGCATCCTCGATATGAAGGAACGCGCCGAGGAGCGTGAGCGCGAGAACGAGAAGCTCCGCGCCCGCGTGCGCCAGCTCGAGGACGAGCTGCACGAGTATAAGATGCAGAAGAAGATCACCGCCCTGGCCCCGCGCGACGGCTCAGTCAACCCCGAGCAAGTCATGCGCAAGCTACTGGGCGCCGGCGGAGATCTCTAGGGTCCGCCGTTCTGACGAACGGCGGACCAGTTGACGCTGCGCGCCGTCCAGAGCGACAATTTGTCATTCAAAGGGCAAGGCATGACCAGAAGGTCTATGCCTTGCCTTTTCCATGCCAACTTGTTCGCTCTGGACGGCGCTCGCTGTCCGTCCTCTGCCTGCGGCGTTGCCTTGCTCCGGATGCGGTAGGGTAGTCATTGGGGACGTTCTTAAATGACTAGTCGAAAGGGGCGCTCTTGCACAAAATCTTCCGGCCTCGACCGGCACGTCCTTTACTTTACCTAGATAAAGTGAACGTGCAGATTCGTAACCAACTCGCAACCGTTCTATGGCACGATATTGAACGAATGTATGCTATGCGCCCAAATCTTTTGGGCAGAGTGGGAGACAGTATGGTCAAGCTGTACGAGGACGGCATCTACCTGCGCGGCGGCAGCGAGATCGTGCCTGCGGCCGAGGCTGCCGAGCGCGGCATTACGCAGGCGCCCGAGGATGCCAAACGCGGAACCATCGCGTATTCGATCCTCCAGGCACACAATACGTCCGGCGACCCCGAGGCGCTCAAGATTCGCTTCGACGCCATGGCGAGCCACGACATCACCTTTGTCGGCATCATCCAGACGGCGCGCGCTTCGGGCATGGAGCAGTTCCCGCTGCCTTACGTGCTCACCAACTGCCATAACTCGCTGTGCGCCGTGGGCGGCACCATCAATGAGGACGACCACGTCTTTGGCCTTTCCGCAGCCAAGAAGTACGGCGGCATCTTCGTTCCGCCGCACATCGCCGTCATCCACTCCTTTATGCGCGAGAACTTCGCCGGTTGCGGCAAGATGATCCTGGGTTCCGACTCGCACACCCGCTATGGTGCCCTGGGTACCATAGCCGTGGGCGAGGGCGGCGGCGAGTTGGCAAAGCAGCTGCTGCGCGACACCTACGATGTCGCCTATCCCGGCGTCGTGGCCATCTACCTCACGGGCGCCCCGCGCCCCGGCGTCGGCCCGCACGACGTGGCGCTCGCCATCATTCGCGCCGTCTTTGCCAAGGGCTACGTCAAGAACAATGTCATGGAGTTTGTGGGCCCGGGCATCGCGAGCATGACGACCGACTACCGCAACGGCGTTGACGTCATGACCACCGAGACCACCTGCCTGTCGAGCATCTGGGCCACCGACGAGGACACGCACGCGTTTTTGACCATGCACGGCCGCGGCGACGACTATCGCGAGCTCAAGCCCGCCGATGTCGCCTACTACGACGGTTGCGTCGAGGTCGACCTGTCGAGCATCAAGCCCATGATCGCACTGCCGTTCCATCCTTCCAACGGCTTTGAGATCGACGAGCTCAACGAGAACCTCGAGGACATCCTGCACGAGGTGGAGCTCGAGGCCGCCAAGATCGGCGAGGGCAAGACGCACTTTAGCCTGCTCGACAAGATCGTCGACGGCAAGCTGCACGTGCAGCAGGGCGTTATCGCCGGCTGCTCGGGCGGCAACTATGACTCCGTGGTCCAGGCTGCCCGCGTGCTCAAGGGCGCCAATACCGGCTGCGGCGAGTTCTCGCTGTCGGTCTATCCCACGAGCCAGCCCGTGGCGCTCGAACTTACACGCCGCGGCTACATCTACGACCTCATGGAGGCCGGCGCAATCGTGCGCACGGCATTCTGCGGCCCGTGCTTCGGCGCCGGCGACACGCCCGCCAACAACGGCCTTTCGATCCGTCACACCACGCGCAACTTCCCCAACCGCGAGGGTTCCAAGCCGGGTAATGGCCAGCTGAGCGCCGTGGCCCTGATGGACGCCCGCTCCATTGCGGCAACGGCTGCCAACGGCGGCGTCCTGACGCCGGCGACCGACCTGCCCGAGGACACTTGGGACGAGGCCTGCGAGTACACCTTTGACGACGCGCCGTACAAGAAGCGCGTGTACTGGGGCTTTGGCAAGGCGGAGCCTGCCGACGAGCTGGTCGAAGGCCCCAACATCAAGCCGTGGCCCGCGATGGAGCCGCTCGGCGACGACATCCTGCTCAAGGTTTGCTCCAAGATCATGGACCCGGTCACCACGACCGACGAGCTCATTCCCTCGGGCGAGACGAGCTCCTTCCGCTCCAACCCGCTGGGCCTGGCTGAGTTTACGCTGAGCCGCCGCGACCCGGCCTACGTGGGTCGCTCCAAGGAGGTCGACGCTGTGGAGAAGCGTCGCGTTGCCGGCGAGTCCGCGGGCGACCTGGCGGCGTTCGATGCCGAGCTTGCCGGTGTGTTTGAGGCGCTGGCCGGCGCGGGTGTCGCGGCCGATGCCAAGGCGACCGAGTTCGGTTCCATGATTTACGCCAAGAAGCCTGGCGACGGCAGCGCCCGCGAGCAGGCCGCGAGCTGCCAGCGCGTAATTGGCGGCCTGGCCAACATCGTCCACGAGTACGCCACCAAGCGCTATCGCTCCAACGTGATGAACTGGGGCATGGTGCCCTTCCAGATGGAGGCCGAGCCCAACTTTGAGGTGGGCGATTACGTCTTTGTGCCGGGTATCCGTGCCGCGCTCGATGGCGACCTGAAGGACATCGCCGCCTACGTGGTGCGCGCCGATGGTGCGGTCGAGCAGATTGAGCTCTACATTGCCGATATGACGGCAGAGGAGCGTGCCATCGTCAAGGCCGGCTGCCTGATCAACTACAACAAGTTCAAGGCCGCTGCCGAGTAGCGCACTTAATTGTCCGCCCGGGGCTTACCCTTTCCCGCCCGCTCACGCGCTTCGCGAGGGCCGCGTTCGGGAAAGGGTAAGCCCCGGGCTACATTTCTGCGTTCTCGTTGGGTCTTGAGGGACGCTAATAAATAGACTTGCTTGATGCCGCCTCTGTTATCGGGGCGGCTTCTTTTTGTTGAAAACCACCACAAAGGGGGCAGGCACCTTTGTGGTGGTGGGGACGAGCTCGATGCTGTTGTGATCGTTGAGCGGCATGTTAATGGGCGGCTCTACAGAATTTCATCTGGGCTGGCGGGTTTGGTTGTTTTGGGGATGCCGAGTTTGGATGACGCGAAATCGTCAACATTGTCCTTAATTCCGTCTTTGGTGTAGACAGTGACCATATAGGTGCTGTGTCCGAATTCGCCCTTGTCGCGTGTTGCCCAGGCATCCCAGTAGGCGGCCCCGTTTCGCCCTTTGATTTTTCCGACACGGCGGAGTTCTGTTCGCTTTAATTTCTGGTTGCTATAGATGGTTCGACCGGCCTCCTCGGTGAGCCCGCACTGTCCAAGCATCTTGTCGAGGACTTGGTTCATGTGGCGCTCATCGGTGTTTGGTGCGTAGTCGTAGGCGAGGGTGATGAAGTCGAGTGGCTGGTCGTCGATTAGATAGTTTAGCGTCTGAGGTCCAAGGCAGAAATAGGGGGAGCATCCGTCGATCTGACCGAGCAGTGGCAACTTTGACTGCCAACTTCCGGTGGGAATTCCATCTTCGTAAAACACGCCGCGACAGATAAAGGAGAGCGAGGTGGCACGCGAGCCGGCGTCGACCATTCCGCATAAATCGAAGGGCGAGGTGATACCAAGGGAAAAGGGCGTGATGACGATAAGGAAGAGCATCACGATGGGTATGGCGAGAATGGCGATGACGTTGCGACCGGTGGAATGAGGCGGCTTCATATGCGCTCCTCGAGACAAAGATCTGTTGAGGATAGGCAGAAATGGATATGTTCAGAGAGCAATTCAAGTTTAATCTCATTGCGCGAGATGGTCGACCGTTAGCGTCGAAAACCACCACAAAGGTGCCTGTCCCCTTTGTGGTGGTGAGGAGCGCGCGGCTTCTTTTGGTAATAGTGTTAGCTGGCGGTATCATTAGTGCAGGTGGCGAAGGTTTGCATTGTGGGGTGTTTTGCCGTGAGCCGTTCTGCCCGTATTGGATTGATTGTCTTGGCGCTTGCGATCGCTGTGGTTGGCGCGGGCGCTGTCGGTATGGCATTTCTACCTGCTGCGGTGACGGAGCCGGTGGTCAAGCCTGTGACTCAATCTGTCGAACTTCTGACCGGCGACGACAAGCCCGAGACCATTACCGTTGATTTTGATGAGCAGCCGGCTGTGCTGGGTATTAGCAATTATCCGCGTATTCAGCTTGGGGCCATGCGCTATACCACGGATACAAGCCTGATCGATAGGGCGTCCGAGCTACTCAAGGGCAAAACATTTAAGCGTTGGTACGGATATGCGTCCTATCGGGCAAAAGCGAACGACATGGTTGGCGGATGCCACTCGTCCATCGAGCTGGACACTGCAAACGGCGCAAAGTTATGTGATGTCTCGTACGATCCGGGCTACGAGGGCAATGAGGGTCCGGGCATCTACATCATGGACGGCGATGTCGCCTATGTCATGGAGGGCGACGAGACCGAGCTCAACGATTTTATGGGTCAGTGTATCCAAGATGCCTATAAACAGACCTGCTTGCCTGACCCGCAGACTGCACGCGATAGTGGGTCTGCCCGTACATGGCTGTTCGAGGATGAGATGCCCTGGACCGTCGAATCGGGAAGTACGGGTTCGGCGAAGGAGTAGAAACCGCGACCACCACAAAGGTGCCTGTCCTCTTTGTGGTGGTTTTCGGTCTGTCTCGATCTGTAATATCTTGGCCGCTAAAAGTGGGCCTGGTGTTACAGATTTAGATTTTTGATCCGGGTGTTTTCTGTTCGTCTCGATTTGTAACAGATAGAGCTCTATTTGCTGACTAGATGTTACAGATTTAGATAAACGGGTGCGCTGGTCATTTCATCTCGATCTGTAACATCTAGAGCCATAAACAGCCGCTAGATGTTACAGATTGAGATAGTAAGGGGACGAGGCCGTAGCGGGTGAGCGCACCTGCTCCCTATCCATCAATCACTCAGAAAATCTTATATATAGAGACTTAGATTTGTGTATAAGATCGTACAAAGCTGGCAACAATACTTCTCGAACAACGTGAAGCCGCCCCGTAGGGCGGCCACCCCAAGAGAGGTGATTCCATGAGAATCGATAAGCTAGCAATGACGTCGCGCGAGGCGCTGCAGACCGCCATGAGCACGGCTGCCGATGCGCAGGCCGGCGCGGTGGAGCCGATTCACCTGCTGTCCGCCCTGCTCGGTGCCGGCGAGCGCAATATCTCCGTGATCATCGAGCGCATCGGTGCCGACCCGGCCCAGCTCGCACGCTCCACGCAGGATGCCATCGACCATGCGCCCAAGGTTTCGGGCGAGGGCCAGCAGATGGGTCTTTCCAACGAGCTCGTCCGCGTCATCGAAAAGGCCGAGAAGAAGGCCACCAAGATGGGCGACAGCTTTGTGGTGACCGAGCATCTGCTGATGGCGCTTGCCGAGGACAAGGGCGAGGCCGGCCGCGTGCTGCGTGACGCCGGCGTGACCAAGGAGCGCATCGAGCAAGTCTACGAGGAGCTGCGCGGCGATGACCGCGTGACGTCTGCCGAGGACAAGACCCAGTTTGAGGCGCTGGAGCAGTACGGCCGCAATATCTGCGACCTTGCCCGCGCCGGCAAACTCGACCCGGTCATCGGCCGTACCGACGAGATCCGTCGTACCATCCAGGTCCTGTCCCGTCGCACCAAGAACAACCCGGTGCTCATCGGCGAGCCGGGCGTCGGCAAGACGGCCATCGTCGAGGGCATCGCCCAGCGTATCGTGGCCGGCGACGTGCCGAGCACGCTGCGCGACCGCGACCTTATCGAGCTCGACATGAGCGCGCTGGTCGCCGGCGCCAAGTACCGCGGTGAGTTCGAGGACCGCTTGAAGGCCGTGCTCAAGGAGGTACAGAAGTCCGAGGGCAAGGTCATCCTGTTCATCGATGAGCTCCACACCATCGTGGGCGCGGGTGCCACCGAGGGCTCCATGGACGCCGGCAACATCCTCAAGCCGGCGCTTGCTCGCGGCGATCTACACGCGATCGGCGCGACCACGCTCGACGAATACCGCAAGTACATCGAGAAGGACGCGGCGCTTGCCCGTCGTTTCCAGACCGTGATGGTCAGCGAGCCTACCGTCGAGGACACCATCTCGATCCTGCGTGGCCTGAAGGAGAAGTACGAGATCTTCCACGGCGTACACATCACCGATAGCGCGCTCGTGGCTGCCGCCGACCTCTCCGACCGCTACATCGCCGACCGCTTCCTGCCCGACAAGGCTATCGACCTGGTCGATGAGGCCGCGAGCCGCCTGCGCATGGAACTCGACAGCATGCCGGTCGAGATCGACGCCACCACGCGTCAGCTCACCCAGCTGCAGATCGAGGAACAGGCGCTCATGAAAGAGACCGACGACGCCTCTAAGGAGCGTTTGGAGGCTCTGCGCCAAGAGATTGCCGAAGTCCAGGAAAAGCTCAACGTGCAAAAGGCCGGCTGGCTCAACCAAAAGAACGCCATCGACCACGTGCAGGAGCTTAAGGGCCAGCTTGACGCGGCCAAGAGCGAAGAGGAGCGCGCGACGCGCAACGGCGATCTGGGCCGTGCGTCCGAGCTTCGCTATTCTGTGATCCCGGGTCTGCAGCAGCAGATTCAGGATTCCGAGGCTGCGCTCGAGGCGCAAAAGCAGCAGGACGGCGAGGGCCTCAACGAACAGGTGACCTCCGACGAGATCGCCGAGGTCGTGAGCGCCTGGACCGGTGTGCCCGTGTCCAAGATGATGCAGGGCGAGCTCGACAAGTTGAAGGGCTTGGAGGGCGAGCTGCATAAGCGCGTTATCGGTCAGGACGAGGCCGTCTCCGCTGTAGCCGCGGCCGTGCGTCGCAGCCGTGCGGGTCTCTCCGACCCAGACAAGCCCATCGGCAGCTTCTTCTTCCTGGGCCCCACCGGCGTAGGCAAGACCGAGCTCGCCAAGGCGCTGGCCGAGTGCCTGTTCGATGACGAGCGCGCGCTCGTGCGTATCGACATGTCCGAGTATATGGAGAAGTTCAGCGTCCAGCGTCTGATCGGTGCGCCCCCGGGATACGTGGGCTATGACGAGGGCGGCCAGCTCACCGAGGCCGTGCGCCGTCGTCCCTACTCCGTGATCTTGCTCGACGAGATGGAGAAGGCTCATCCGGATGTCTTTAACGTGCTGCTGCAGGTGCTCGACGACGGCCGTTTGACCGACGGTCAGGGTCGCCAAGTGTCCTTCAAGAACACGATTATCATCATGACGTCCAACGTGGGCTCCAAGGCTATCGCCGATCTGTCCGGCAAGGACGAGGAGGAGATGCGCCATCAGGTTGACGGGGCCATGGCTCAAACCTTCCGCCCCGAGTTCCTCAACCGTATCGACGATATCGTGGTGTTCCATCCGCTCGGCATGGCGCAGATCGAGAAGATCGTCGACATCCAGCTCGCCGACGTCCGCGCGCGTCTGGCCAAGGAGCGCATGACGCTGGCCATCACC
Source organism: uncultured Collinsella sp. (assembly GCA_900544875.1). GTDB lineage: Bacteria > Actinomycetota > Coriobacteriia > Coriobacteriales > Coriobacteriaceae > Collinsella. Next base: position 45,230 of record UQWS01000008.1, read on the forward strand.
CCGGCGGCCAAGCAGATGCTCGCCGTGGGCGGCCTGGACCCGGTCTTTGGTGCCCGTCCGCTCAAGCGTCTCGTGCAGCGCGAGGTCGTGGATGCCATTGCCGCCGCTATCATCGACGGCACGGTGCGCGAGGGCGATCAGGTGACGGTCGATGTCGACAAGGACGGCGGCTTTACCGTCGTGTGCGACAACACGCCGGCGGCCACCTACGAAGTCCCCGACGCCGAGTAGATTTTGGGCCGGCTTTAAAACCGCCCCTCATCGCAAAACGCCAAGGGCGGCGGATCCAATCGGGTCCGCCGCCCTTTTTCGTGCGACAATCGATGGTGTTGAACGTGAGTACATGGCAAGGAGCTATGCAGATGACAGACAAGAACAAGACGAACACGCCGGCGACCGATGCCGCACCCGCCGCACCTAAGCCTGCGCCTAAACCGGCGCCCAAGCCGCGCGACCCCTATATCCGTGCCGAGAACGAGGATGACGACGGCTACGATCCTTATAGCGATCGTCGCCCCGAGCGCGAGCCCCTCTTCGAAGCCGACCCCTGGCGTTAAGTAGCTCATTTGGGACGGGGCTTTTTTAGCTACTTTGTTTTCGGCTAGAGGCGTTCATGCCTGCCCCCTCGGCCGCTCGATATCCTCCGGGAGGGGCCACTAATAGAAAACTTGCTTATCCATTAATCAAGATACGCATAATCTTGCTCTCCTGCTAATCAAGAATCGTTATAATCTTGATTAGCAGGAGAGCAAGATTGGAGAATTATGGCATTCAACGACTTGGTGGCTCAAAAAATAAAGGACTTTGAGCAACAGGGGATTCCGCAGGTCTTTGAGCGCGACCTTGATCTGGGCAACCCGCAGGAGCCAAAGCGCGACAACATCGTATATGTGATTGTGGGCGCCCGTCGTTGTGGAAAGACGTATCGCCTGTATCAGGAGATACGGCGGCTTCAGGGCCAAGGCGTCGAGCTTGACCGGATGCTATATTTCAATTTTGAGGATGAGCGCTTGCGTCCGTATGAGCCATCGCTACTAGCGGACGTGCTCGATACATTCTATGCACTATATCCTGCTGCTCGAGGCGAGGGCGCCTACCTTTTCTTTGACGAGATCCAGGAAATACCCGAATGGGGTGCGTTTCTGCGACGCGTGGTCGATACGGAGAAGGCGACCGTTTACGTGACGGGATCTTCTTCTAAGATGCTGTCCTCAGAACTTAAGAGCGAGTTCAGGGGCCGTTCTCTTGTGCGAGAGCTTTTTCCGTTGAGTTTTTCGGAATACGTCCGATATAAGACGGGGGGCGTTCCTGAGTCGAACGCGCCCTTCTCCTCAAGCGCTGCAGCGTTGCTCCGACACCATCTGGTCGGATATCTCGAGCGAGGGGGATTCATCGCGACACTTGAGCAGACGCCCGCAGACGCGATTCAGCTGCTACAGGAATATGCGTCGCGAACGGTCGCCATGGACGTCGTTGAACGTTACGACGTCAAGAACCCCCGTTTGGCCTCGCTGTTTCTGGCGCGGTGCATGGCATCTTCGGGACGAGAGCTGTCAGTGAACAAAGTGTACAACGAGTTCAAGAGCAGACAGATATCCGTCAGTCGAAATACGCTCAGCGACTTACTTGAGTATTACGAGGACGCCTACCTGCTGTTTTCGGTGCCGGAGTTCACGCGTTCGCTTGCAAATAATACGCGGTCTGCGTCTAAGGTCTACGCCGTCGATCCTGCGATGTTCGGAGCGTTCTCCCCCGCATCGGCATTGGATCATGGTCAGAGGCTCGAGACCGCGGTGTTCAATGCGCTCAGAAGAAGGACCCCCGCCGTGCGGCCCGGTTCGGTTTGCCGCCTGCTGATTAAAGATAAGAATAAAAGCCATGAGGTGGACTTTGTGGCTGGGGATGCACTGCTCATGCAGGCTTACGGCCTGATTCAGGTAAGTGTGGATATGACAAGCGAGAAAACGCGCGAGCGCGAAATTGCCGCGCTCGATGCCGCGATGGCCCAGTTTGATCTTGGCGAGTCGGTAATCGTTACCATGGATGAGCAGGCCGATATTCCATGCAAACACGGCGTGGTACATGCTGTGCCCGCATGGAAGTGGCTCCTTTCCTAATCGTCTATGGATTTGCGAGGCCAGGACTCAGGTGTCATGGTCCGCTAGTCCTGGGCCTTGATGCTCGGCAGGAGAATCTGGGCGAGGTAGTCGGTCTCGAGTTTGGTCGCGGCGTCTGCCTTGCCGTCTTTGCCGACCAGTACGTTCTTGATCTGGCTATAGGTGTAGCGGTTACCGGTCGTGAGCTCGACAAGCTCAATGGCCGTGTCCATGGGGTAGGTTGACACGGGATTCTGCGTCCGTCCGTTGATGGTCTGGGGCACCACGTACGGATAGACGGGGCCGCTGGCGTAGACGGTATAACCGTTGCCTAGATTGGCCGCACCCAAAACCGTATCGCCCTCATCGGGCGTAAAGCTCTCGCCCTCGCGCACCGCGACGAGCGTCACAATCGGCGTATCGCTGTCGCCGGCAAGATAGATGCATAGCGTGCTGCCATTTTGCCAAGTCTCGACCTTGCCGTACCACTCGACGGGGATATCGAGCTGGTAGAGGTCGGTTGCCTTGTGGCGAGCGTCAGCATCGCGGGCTGCCTGTGCCTTTTGCGCGCTCACGGCATTGACGGCGGCGTCGCGCCGCGCGGTTGCCGCCTGCTGGAGCACCTTGGCGGTGGCGGCGGAGCTCGCGCCTCCCTCCTCGGCATATTTGGCGGCGGCATCGATCTGGTCGTCGGTTACCGTGTCGGCCGAAGGCACCTTGAGCTTAAAGGCGGCCTGGCTGCTTAGGTCCTGTCCGTCGCTCTTGATCGTGGCCTGCGCCTTGGTGGTCGGCACGGTATAGACGGTGCCGTCGGACGCGATGGGGGAGGCAGCGATGGAGAGCGTGTAGTCACCGGGTAGCAGTTTGATGCCACGGCCGTGCTCGTCAACATAGAGTGTTTCGCTCACGGAGGATCCGTCAGAATCCTGGCCACTCACTTGTACGGGAATCTTGGAGCCGGCGGAACAGTCGAGGCCCGCGGCATGCACGCCAATCTGCACCGACATCATCGTGTGGGCATTGGCGGCGACAGCGGCAGCCTGCTCTTGCTGATATCCGTTCCAGGCAGCATAGCCTGCACCGCCGGCGACGAGCGCGACGGCCACGACACCGGCGACCATCAGATTGCGGCGCTTGGGCGACATCTTGCGATGGCGGACCTCGGCTTCGTGTGCCGAGGGAACGGACGGCAGGGGAATATCGCCCATGGCGATGGTCTCATCCACGGCTGGTGCGGAACCCAGGCCAGGAAGCTCGCGGGTCAGCGAATCTTCGGCCGGTAAGCTGTCGAGCAAGACGGTTTCCTCGCCCGTGTCGGATTCGGGCTGGTCGTCGGCCTCGCTATCGTCCTCTTCGGCTTCGTCAGGAGCGTCTTTGGCGTCGCCGCCTTCGTCCTCAGTGTCTTCGTGCACCTCGTCTTGCGCGTCGACGACCGAATCGCTAAACGAGAGCTCGTCTAGCGCGATCCGGTCAAGGCTCTCCAGGGCTTCGGCACATGCTTCCGCATCCTGGGCCGCATCCTCGCGGCCATACGTCTCATCGCTCATATATCCCCCAATGCAATATCGGCTCAACACTGTACCCAAAAATGGAGCCATATAAAGCGCATACGAAATATAAGATCCGATTTAACCTGAGCGCATCGTTCGGCCGCATCCTCGCGGCAGCAAAAGGCCCCCGGAACGCGGACGAATCACATTCCGGGGGCTCTGCAATGCGTTGAGTTGCGCGGAGCCGGCTATGCTGCTTCACATTCAAGCGGCGTTTGCGCCGGGCATGTTACTCGGCGTGCGCGTAATCAACCTTGGCGCGGCGAGCGGTAGCCTTCTCCCAATCGCTGGTGCCCTCAAAGACGTCCTGCTTGTAGGGATTGCGGCCGAGCTTCTTGGCACGGTAGACGATGTAGATGATCGCGGCGACGTTGGCGACCAGCGCGGCGATCGAGACCGCGGTAGCGGCGCCGGGGTCGAGCGTGGAGTGGGTCACAAAGATGGACTCCTCCTGGAAGTACGGGAATACCTGGGCAAACATGCACCAAATAGCCAGCGTAAAGGCACGGTTCTGGATCCAGCCGCCCTTGTTCCAGATAAAGGCGGCGACGGTGGGCGCCAGCAGCAGTGCAAAGCCGCAGAACCAGGAGTGGGTGGGCAAGCAGTTGTAGGTGTAGCAGAAGTTCCAGATATCGTAGGCGATGATGTAGACCCAGGTCATGTCGGGCCACAGCATGTCGGTCTTGTCCTCAGAGGCGTAGACACTCCACCAACCGGTCATGCAGAAGATGTTGATGATACCGGCGATGCCGTTGAACACGTTGTTCCAGCCGGCGAGCTGCGTGGCGCCCTCGGAGGTGACCCAGGTGGACTCGCCCAGGACAAAGAAGTGATAGGCGCTCTCAAAGTCGGACACGACGGCGATCATGATGTTGATGGCGACGATCGCAAACGGCCACGCGCGGAACTAATGCGCCTTGCCGATCTTGCCCCACTGGTACTTAATGGCAATGAAGCCCCAGCAACCGGCCAGCGCCGCGTATACCTTGGCGTAGTGGAACCAGCTGTTCTGGTACACATGGGTGGGGTTGGTGAGCGCCCACTCGGCACCCTGTGAGACGCCGATGGCGATAGCGACGCAGTAGATGGTCATGGCCAGCGGAGCCACGCCAAAGATGATGGCCGCGCCCAGCTTGGTGCGGCGGCCGACCTCGTTGAGCACGATCAGGCCAATAAAGACCATGGCCCAGCCGGCCCAGTGGATAAGGGTATTGCTACCCCAAACATCGAACAGCATGCTGCTCTCCTTTCACAAGCCCGCGGCCCCTCTTCTGATCGCGGGCAGTTTGGCCAAATGTCGTCAGTTCTGGGGCTTGCGCTCCTGATACTTGGCGGTATAGCCCTCGATATGGAGCGTCGAGGCGATGATTTCCTTGACTGTCTCGTCGGGCACATCGGGGTGCGTGCGGATATACATCAGCAGCCCCATGATGAGGGTGTAGAACGTCTCGTAGACATGGTCGATGCGTAGCTCGTGATGGGCGACAAAATCCACCACGGTGGTATCGCAGATATACTGCGCCACGCGCTGGACCACGTTGTGCAAAAAGCCGCCGTAGAGCGCGCCGCTGCTCGAGGTGAGCGTGCTCGGCAACTCGTGGCCGCTCACGACCAGGCGCTTAAAGAGCGGAGCAACGGTGTCGAGTGCGCCTTCGATGTCGCCAACCGTGCGGCTGGCGTTCCACTGCTCGAGCTCGGCGATAAAGCCGTCGATTGCCTCGTCCATAACGGCGGTGACGGCGGCATCCATATCGGCAAAGTAGTGGTAGAACAGCGAACGCGTGCAGCCAGCCCGCTTGGTCACGGCCGATACCGAAAGATGGGACACACCAAGCTCGGCGCTCACGGCGCGCACAGCGGCGAGGATCTCGCGACGGCGCTCGTCGCCCGTCAGGCGTTTTGCCGCGCTATCGGATGCGGGGACGGCATCGACCACAGAGATATCTGCTGCGTTGTTGCCCATGTTTTGCCGCCTTTCATCCTCTTTTGCCTGACCGTTCGCCTAACAGTCTTGAATATTGTTGACGGTTCGTCAATACTGTTTTTGACACAATGTCAACAATAGCGGGTGAACGGCATGGGGGCATGTCGAACCCGTACAAAGAGGGGCGCCGCGGTCTCGCCGGGCTGTGGCAAGAGAAGGGACGACTATGATTCTCAACGGACCGGGGATTAGCTATACCGAGCCCGATATCGGCGCGGAGTTCGTGCCGCCGATACCGGAGCATCCGCGCGAGGCCATCGTCAAACTGTGTGAGCACTGCACCAACCGCCTGCTGCACCGCGACGAGCTGCTGGGCTACGAGTACTGGTCGTTTGCCGAGGCCGCAACCGACGAGCAGGCCGAAGTGCTCTGCAAGATGAAGATGCGCCGTCCCTATACGCTGCCCGAGATGGTCAAGCTCACCGGCATGCCCGAGGCCGATATCGAAAAAATGCTCGACGACATGAGCTACACGGGTCTGCTCGAGTACAACTGGGAAAACCCCGAGCGCGCCAAGCAGTGGGTGCTGCCCATGCTGGTGCCGGGTTCCGCCGAGTTCCTCAACATGCGCGTGAGCCAGCTCGAGGAGCATCCGGTCTATGCCAAGTTCTTTGAGCAGGCGTCCAAGGGACCGCTGTCCAAGGCCACGCCGATGGTGCCGCCCGGCGGTGCCGGCATCGGCATGCATGTCATTCCGGTCGAGAAGGCCATCGATGCCGCGAGCACCTCGGTGCCGATCGAGCATATCGAGCATTGGCTCGACAAATACGAAGGTAAGTATGCCGCTAGCACCTGCAGCTGCCGCGCGAGCCGTCGCGTGATGGGAGAGGGCTGCGCCGACGACCCGGCCGATTGGTGCATCGCCGTGGGCGATATGGCCGACTACGTGGTCGAGACCGACCGCGGCCATTATGTGACGCGCGAGGAGGTCTACGACATCCTGCGCCAGGCCGAGGACAACGGCTTTGTGCACCAGATCACCAACATCGACGGTGAGAACAAAATCTTCGCCATCTGCAACTGCAACGTCAACGTGTGCTACGCCCTGCGCACTTCGCAGCTGTTCAACACGCCCAACCTGTCGCGCTCGGCCTACGTCGCCAAGGTCGAGAAGGACAAGTGCGTGGCCTGCGGTCGCTGCGTTGAGGTGTGTCCGGCCGGCGCCGCCAAACTGGGCCAGAAGCTCTGTAGCAAAAAGGCTGGCGGACAGGTACCCGAGTATCCGCGCCAGGAGCTGCCCGATGCCACCAAGTGGGACCACACCAAGTGGTCGCCCAACTACCGCAACGACAACCGTATCGAGACGCATGAGTCCGGCACCGCTCCCTGCAAGACGGCCTGCCCCGCGCACGTTGCCGTTCAGGGCTATTTGAAGCTCGCGGCGCAGGGCCGCTATGACGAGGCGTTGGCGCTCATCAAGCGCGAGAACCCGTTGCCCGCTATCTGCGGCCGTGTGTGCAACCGCCGCTGTGAGGATGCCTGCACCCGCGGTCGCGTGGACGAGGCCGTGGCCATCGACGAGGTCAAGAAGTTTATCGCCCAGCGCGATCTGGATGCCGCGACTCGCTATGTCCCACCTGTGGTGACCCCGACGCGTGCCGGCGGCTTCGACCAGAAGATCGCCATCATCGGCGCCGGTCCGGCCGGTCTGTCCTGCGCCTTCTATCTGGCCGAGAAGGGCTACAAGCCCGTCGTGTTCGAGAAAAACGAGCGCCCGGGCGGCATGCTCACCTACGGCATTCCCAGCTTTAAGCTGCAGAAGGACGTTATCGAGGCCGAGGTCGAGGTCATTCGCCTGATGGGCGCCGAGTTCCGCTATGGCGTGGAGGTCGGTCGCGATGTGACGCTCGACGAGCTTCGCGCGCAGGGCTTTAAAGCCTTTTACGTGGCCATTGGCTGCCAGGGTGGCCGCCTTGCCGGTATTCTGGGCGAGGATGCCGAGGACGTGACCGTGGCCGTCGACTTTTTGCGCGAGGTCAACAGCGGCAAGATCGACGCGCTGCCCGGGCGCACCATCGTGGTGGGCGGCGGCAACGTGGCCATCGATGTCGCGCGCAACGCCTGCCGTCTGGGTTCCGAGCACGTTGAGATGTTCTGCCTGGAGAGCGAGGTCAAGATGCCTGCCAGCGAGGAGGAGCGTCGCGAGGCCATTGAGGACGGCGCGCACATTAGCTGCGGCTGGGGCCCCAAGGAGATTCACCTGGACGAGGCCGGTCGTGTGTGCGGTATCACCTTTAAGCGCTGCACGCGTGTCTTTGACGACGAGGGGCGTTTTGCGCCCGAGTATGACGAGAACGACTTGCGCCGTGTCGATGCCGACCGTGTCGTCATGTCGATTGGCCAGTCCATTGTGTGGGGCGACCTGCTGGCTGGCTCCAAGGTGGAGCTCGGCCGCAGCCAGGGTGCCCTTGCCGATCCGCAGACGTACCAGACCGCCGAGCCCGACATCTTTGTGGGCGGCGACGTCTACACCGGTCCCAGCTTTGCTATCGACGCCATCGCCGCCGGTCACGAGGCCGCCGTGTCCATCCATCGCTTTGTGCAGCCGGGCTCCACGCTCACCATCGGCCGCAACCAGCGCCGCTACACCGCGCTTGACCGCGACGATGTTGTGATTGAGAGCTATGACAACGCAAGCCGCGAGGTGGCACGTGTCGACCGCGAGCGCGAGAAGGCTGCGCCCTTTAGCGAGTACGTCGAGACCTTTACCGAGGAGCAGGTGCGCGCCGAGACCGCTCGCTGCTTGGGCTGCGGTGCCTCGATCGTCGACCCCAACAAGTGCATCGGCTGCGGCCTGTGCACCACCAAGTGCGCGTTTGACGCCATCCATCTGGATCGCGACCGCCCCGAGTGCTCCACGATGGTCAAATACGAGCAAAAGCTCCCCAGCCTCGGCAAGTACGCTTTGAAGCGTGCGATCAAAATCAAATTTGGGAAGAAATAAAAAACGCAACAAACAAGAGAACGGCGTAGAGAACGGTTGGACAGTGAGCGAGTCCCAGGCGTGGCGAGGTGCCTTGAAAGAGGAGGGCATAGGGCTTTTGCCCATGCCCGACGATTGAAAGGCAGATCGTCCGTCTGGGGCTCGCGCAGCGTCAAGTCGACCGCCGTTCGTTAGAACGGCGGAAGAAAAAGTGCATGAATTAGGAATCGTCTATCACATCATTCGCGATGTCGAGAATGTGGCGCGCGCCAATGGCGTGAGTCGCGTTTCGAGCGTGACGCTGCTCCTGGGCGAGGTCTCGGGCGTCGTTCCCGATCTGCTGCTTGATGCTTGGCGCTGGGCGGCAGATAAAAAGCCTATCACGCAGGGCGCGGAGCTTATTGTGGAGCCTGTCGAGGCCGTGACGCATTGCGAGGCGTGCGGCTGCGACTACGCGACGGTCGAGCACGGCAAGACCTGCCCCCATTGCGGTAGCGGCGAGACCTATCTGCTGCAGGGCCAGGAGGTCATGATCAAGCAGATCGAGACCCCCGACGAGGACCCGACAGACGCTGCCCCCGACGGCCTATCCGATGCCCCCGATGCCGTCGACGCCGCCAACCCCCTCCACATCGCCTAACTTAGTCGTTGGGGACGTTCTTAAACGACTAGTCATTAAAGAACGTCCCCAACGACTACTTTCCTAGAGCATATTCCTTACCATTAGTCAAGCACCATCTGTTTAAACGAAATAGCCTCAACCCGAGCACATTTGTGTCTGTTTAAAACCGGCAATAATGAACAGCGTGCTCAATTCGGTCATGTAAATAGATCAGCTATCAATCCTCAGCAGCAAATCAGCCAAAATACTGGAATGTAATCAGCTTGTAACAAAACAAGACGTTTAAATAAATAATGCTACCTTTTGCAGTTTTTCAAACAATTCTGCTGTATTTGCAGCTATACTCCATAACTGTCGTGTAGGAATTACGTAGACAAAAAGGAGGTTATGTGATGGTAAGTATTGTTCTTGCTAGCCATGGTGACTTGGCGGCTGGAATCAAGCAGACGGGCTCGATGGTCTTTGGCGATCAGCCGTCTGTTGCCGTGGTCTCGCTCGAGCCGAGCATGGGCCCCGACGACTTCCGTGCCAAGGTCGAGGAGGCAATCGCTTCCTTCGAGGACCAGGAGCAGGTGCTCTTCCTCGTTGATCTGTGGGGCGGCACGCCGTTCAACCAGATCAGCGGGCTCATCGAGGGCCACGATTCCTGGGCTATCGTCACCGGTGTCAACCTGCCTATGCTCATCGAGGCATATTCGCAGCGCTTTGACGCAAAGAACACTGCACATGCGATCGCAAAACATCTCGTGACTGAGGCTAAGGCCGGCGTGCGCGTCAAGCCCGAGTCTCTGGAGCCCGAGGAGAAGAAGCCGGCTGCGGCCGCCGCTGCTCCTGCGGGTGCCATTCCTCCGGGAACGGTGATCGGCGACGGGCACATCAAGATCGCCCACGTCCGTATCGACACGCGCCTGCTGCATGGTCAGGTGGCCACCACGTGGACCAAGCAGATCAACCCCAACCGCATCATCGTGGTCTCCGACGGCGTTGCTCACGACGAGCTCCGCAAGACCATGATCGAGCAGGCTGCCCCTCCGGGAGTCCACGCCAACGTCGTGCCTATCAAGAAGATGGCCGAGGTCGTCAAGGACACGCGCTTTGGCGACACCAAGGCGATGCTGCTGTTCGAGAACCCGCAGGATCTGCTCAGGGCCATCGAGGCCGGCGTCGACATCAAGGAAGCCAACATCGGTTCCATGGCCCACTCCAAGGGCAAGGTCGTCGTCACTAACGCTGTCGCTATGGGCGATGACGATGTCAAGACCATCGAGGCTCTCAAGGCCAAGGGCGTCAAGTTCGAGGTCCGCAAGGTTCCTTCGGATTCCTCCGAGGATCTCGACGCCATGTTGAAGAAAGCTAAGGCCGAACTGGCCGCTCAAGCATAGTAAAGGAGGGTCCGATACATGTCTGCAATCACTATTCTGCTTGTTGCGATTGTCGCGTTGCTTGCCGGTATGGAAGGCATTCTGGATGAGTTCCAGTTCCATCAGCCGCTCGTGGCATGCACGCTTATCGGTCTCGTAACCGGTCACCTTCAGGAGGGCATCCTCCTGGGCGGTTCGCTCCAGATGATGGCCCTTGGCTGGGCTAACGTCGGCGCCGCCGTCGCGCCTGACGCCGCTCTGGCCTCGGTCGCTTCTTCGATCATCATGGTGCTCGCCCTCAACGGCGGCGCCACCGATTCGGCCAAGGCCGTTACCGCCGCCATCGCCGTCGCCGTCCCGCTGTCGGTCGCTGGTCTGTTCCTGACCATGATCTGCCGTACCCTGGCTACCGCTATGGTTCACGGCATGGACGCCTGCGCCGAGAAGGGCGACTTCGCCGGCATCGAGCGTTGGCAGTACGCCGGCATCCTCATGCAGGGTGTTCGTATCGCCATCCCGGCAGTACTTCTGTGCATCATCCCGGCCGAGGCCGTTACCAACGCGCTTAACGCTATGCCCGATTGGCTGTCCGGCGGCATGGCTGTCGGCGGCGGCATGGTCGCTTCCGTCGGTTACGCCATGGTCATCAACATGATGGCCACCAAGGAGACCTGGCCGTTCTTCATCCTCGGCTTTGTCCTTGCTGCCATCCCTCAGCTCACGCTGATCGCCCTTGGCCTCATCGGCATCTCCCTTGCCCTCATCTACCTTGGCCTTAAGGATCTGGCCAAGCAGGGTGGCGGCATGGGCGGTGGCTCCGGTGACCCGCTCGGCGACATTCTGAACGATTACGAGTAGGAGGGGAGTGATACATATGGCAGAGAACAAGATTCAGCTCACCAAGGCTGACCGTAAGAAGGTTTGCTTCCGTCATCAGTTCCTTCAGGGCTCGTGGAACTACGAGCGTATGCAGAACGGCGGCTGGTGCTTCGCAATGATCCCTGCGATCAAGAAGCTCTACACCAGCAAGGATGACCAGATTGCCGCTCTTAAGCGCCACCTGGAGTTCTATAACACCCACCCCTATGTTTCCGCCCCCGTCATTGGCGTTACCCTCGCCCTCGAGGAGGAGCGCGCCAACGGTGCTCCGATTGACGACGTCGCCATTCAGGGCGTCAAGGTCGGTATGATGGGCCCGCTCGCCGGCGTCGGCGACCCCGCCTTCTGGTTCACCCTTCGCCCGATTCTGGGTGCACTGGGCGCTTCCCTGGCCCTGTCCGGCAGCATCGCCGGTCCGCTGCTGTTCTTCTTCGCGTGGAACATCATCCGTTACGCCTTCCTGTGGTACACGCAGGAGTTTGGCTACAAGGTCGGCTCCTCCATCGCCAAGGACCTCTCCGGCGGTCTGATGGGCAAGGTCACCGAGGGTGCTTCCATCCTGGGTATGTTCATCATCGGCGCCCTGGTCGAGCGCTGGGTGTCCATCTCCTTCACCCCGGTCGTCTCCAAGGTCACGCAGTCCGCTGGCGCCTATATCGACTGGGCCAACCTGCCCGCCGGTTCTGAGGGCATCAAGCAGGCATTGACGATGTACAGCTCTGTCGGTGCCAACGCACTCGACCCGGTGAAGGTCACCACGCTTCAGGCCAACCTCGATCAGCTCATCCCCGGCCTTGCCGCCGTGTGCCTGACCCTTCTGGTCTGCAAGCTCCTCAAGAAGAAGGTCAGCCCGATCGTCATCATCCTGGCTCTCTTCGCCGTCGGCATCATCGGTCGCGTCTGCGGCTTCATGTAAGCACGCTTCGGCTTAAGACCGAGAGTTGCTAGGCAAGGGCTTTTGAGCCATTGAAACGGACCGCACCCGGTGGGTACACTGGATGCGGTCCGATTGTTTTTATTGGAGGGCGAGGCGCGTATGGCGCAATCTCAGAACAGCACGGTCGATCTGGCAACGCCGGCAACCTGCCTGATGGGGCTTACCAGTCACGGTAACGTGATGGTGGGCAATAAGGCGTTTGAGTACTATAACGAGCGTAATCCCGAGGATTATATCCAAATCCCGTGGGACGAGGTCGACTATATTGCCGCCGAGGTTTTGCGCGGCACCAAGAAGATTACGCGTTTTGCCATCTTTACCAAAGAGAATGGCCACTTTACGTTTTCGACGCGCAATGACAAGGAAACGCTTCGCGCGGTGCGTAAGTACATTGACGAGGACAAGCTCGTTCGTTCGCCCGACTTTATCGATGTGACGGCCAAGGGCGCCAAGAGCATCCCCTCCGTTATCAAAAACCTTTTCCACAAAGGCAAGTAGTCATTAAAGAGCGCCCCCTCAAAGTGGGGCGCAGTCTCCCATGTGGCTCGATCGGGAAAGTGCATCCCAGTTCGAGCGTCGATTCCGGGATGTAGTTTCCGGAACGGGGTCGTTTGGGAAACCGTGTCCCGTTTCGAGCCGAAATTCTGGGTCACAGTTTCCCAGCGAGGTCTCATGGGGAAAGTCTGACCCAGAATTTGCCTGGATAGTGGGACGCACTTTCCGGAGGGCTGTTCCACCGCAACTTCGAAGAGTGGCTATACGTTGCATTACAGCGGCGTAAATCTGCTACACTAGTACAGCATGCCTCCGTAGCTCAGGGGATAGAGCACCGCTCTCCTAAAGCGGGTGTCGACGGTTCGAATCCGCCCGGGGGCACCAGAGATTTGTCGAGCCCGGTACACCGCCACGGTGCCGGGCTCTTCTGGTTCATGCCGTGTCAAAAACGAAGCGCCCGCTTGCTGGGGGAGCAAGCGGGCGCCTGTGAGCGAATATGTTTGCGGCGAGAGCCGTAATGAGCGGTTGGGTTGCGACTAGTTGGTCGTACCGGAATCGTCGCCCGTGCTCGTGCCTGAACCCGAACCCGAGCCAGAAAGTGCAACCGTCAGCGTAATCGTGCTGTCGGTGGACTGTTTGCCGGTGGGGGAGACGCCCGTAACGGTGGCGTTTTCATTGCCGCTCACGGGGTTGCCGTTCTGATCGCAGAATGCGATGTTGTAGAACCCGGCGTTATTGAGCGCGGTGACGGCCGCGGAGATGCTCTTGCCGTACAGGTTGCCCGGAACGCTGGCCTTGCCGGACTTCTTGGCAATGACGACGGTAATCGTGGCGCCAGGCTTCTGCTTGCCGCTGGGGTTCCAGCTAATCACGGTGCCCTCGGTAACCGAATCGTTCTCCTGGTAGCTCACGTCGACGCCAAAGCCTGCCATATCGAGGGCGTTGCGCGCCTGGGCCTCGGTCATGTCGGTCAGATCGGGGACGGAGGTGGTGTCAGGACCGCTGGAGACCTTGTACGAGATGGTCGTGCCCTTCTCGACTTCCTTACCGGCTTCGGTGCCCTGCTCAAAGACCTGGCCCTCATCGGCCTCGTTGGCCTCCTCGGAGGCGTTGCCCTTCAGGCCAACGCTTGCCAGCGCGGCTTCTGCCTGGTCCTTGGTCAGGCCGACCAGCCGGGGAACCTCGACCTTCTCGGAGGGCTTGGGGCCCTTGGAGATTACCAGGTTCACCTTGGTGCCCTTGGCCTTCTTGGTGTTGCCGTTGGGCGTCTGCTCGGCGACCTTGCCCTCGTCGACATCGTCGTTGTAGCTTTGGTCGATGGTGCCGACCTCGAGGCCGGCTTCCTTGATCTGCTCGACGGCAGTCTGCTGGTCCTTGCCTAGCACATCGGGCACGGTGACCTGCTCGCCGCCAAAGAGTCCTGTGGCAAAGGCCACCACGATACCGATGACGGCAACGGCTGCCACCACGGCGGCGATGATCTTGTTCTTGTTGGATTTGGGCTTTTCGACCTCGTAGGAGCCGGTGGAGCCCGAAACCGAGCTACGGGCGGTATTCTGGCCGCTCACGCCCGAGACGGGACGCACCATGGCGCGCGTCTGATCGGAAAGCTCGCGAGTCTTGGTGGCGCCCAGCTCACCGGGGGCACCGATGATGCGCGTGGGCTCCGAGATGTTGACGGCACGGCCCGACAGGTAGCTGTTGAGCACCTGACGCAGCTCGTCGACGGTCTGGAAGCGGTTTGCCGGGTCCTTCTCCATGCACTTGAGGATGATGCGCTCAAGGTCGGCGTCGACACCGGAGTTGATCTGGCTCGGCGGAATAGGCAGCTCGTTGACCTGCTTGAGTGCGACCGAGATAGCGTCGTCACCGTCAAAGGGAACGCGGCCGGTGGCGCACTCATACATCACGACGCCCAGCGAGTAGATATCCGAGGTGGGGCCGAGGTCCTGACCACGGGTCTGCTCGGGGCTGACGTAGTGGGCGGTTCCCAGCACGTTGTTGTCTTGCGTGAGGTGGCTGTTCTTGGCGCGCGCGATGCCAAAGTCCATCACCTTGATGTTGCCGTCGGGCAGCACCATGATGTTCTGCGGCTTAATGTCGCGGTGGATGATCTCGTGCTTGTGAGCGACCGAAAGCGCGGAGCTGATCTGCGAGCCGATCTGGGCGACCTTCTTGGGGTCGAGGGCGCCGTGGCTCTTGATGCCGCTCTTAAGGTCGGTACCGCGCAGGTACTCCATGACGATGTAATAGGTGTCGCCGTCCTTGCCCCAATCGTAGACGCCCACGATATAGGGGGAGGAGAGACCGGCTGCTGCCTGGGCCTCCTGCTTAAAGCGTGCGGCGAAGGTTGCGTCGCCAGCATACTGCGGCAGCATGATCTTGACGGCTACCGTGCGGTCGAGGACCTGGTCCTGTGCACGGTAGACGGTCGCCATGCCGCCTGTCCCCACCTTATCCTTGAGGAGGTATCTTCCCCCGAGGACCCTCTGTTCCATTCCTGCTCCTAACATAACTATTCGCTCAACGATGTGTGTAGTACCTACGATGTGGCCGCTGGGGCCGTGTGGCGCGTTGCCGCTAACTCTTCGGCCGCGGCGCGCCTCGGGTGTCCGATTCGATCATGGGCATCACGCTCCCTGTGCGGCGAGCGCCGCGGTCAGGACGATGCCGGCAATCTTGGCCGCCTTGACGTCGTGTTTGTCGTAATCCTCCAAGGCCACCGAGATGGCGACCGTGGGTGAATCGTAAGGTGCAAAGCCAACGAACATCGAGTTGACGTTGGTGCCGCCGGTCTCGGCCGAGCCGGTCTTGCCGGCGACCTTGACGCCGGGGACCTGGGCATCGGTGCCGGTACCGGACTGGACGACGGCGAGCATGGCCTGCTTGACCTGGTCGGCCGTGGCGGAGCTGACGGCCTGACCCAGCGAGCGGGACTGCGTGGTCTTGACCACAGTTCCGTCCGGGGCGAGTACCTGGGCTACAAAGTACGGGTCCATGACCACGCCACTGTTAGCGATGGCGGCGGCAATCACGGCGTTTTGCATGACGGTGGTCTGCGGGCCGGGCGTGTGGTCCATGCCGACAGGCTGGCCGGCGCCGGCCCAGGCGGTCTCCCACTCGGTCATGAGCGACGGGTCGGCCATGATGGAGGCTGTGGAGGTCAGGTCCTGGCCGAGCTTTTGGCCGTAGCCAAAGGCGTTGGCAAACTGCACGAGCGTGTTTGCGCCAACTTCGTTTGCCACCTGGCCAAAGACGACGTTGGAGGACACGGCAAAGGCCTGCTGCAGGCTGATGGTGCCGTAGCTCTCGTTGGCATAGTTGGTGACCGGCGCGTTGCCGATGTCCATGGAGCCGGGCGCCTGGTAGGTGCTGGTAAGGCTGGCGGTGCCGGTCTCGAGTGCCGCGGAAAGCGTAACGACCTTAAACGTGGAGCCCGGCGTGTACAGCGCGTCCATGGCGCGATTGTACATAGAGCCGTCCTCGCCGCCGCCCGTCTGCAGTAGGGCGTCGATGTTGGTGTTGTCGTAGGTGGGCGAGCTGGCACATGCGAGCACCGCGCCGGTACGCGGGTCGATGACCACTACAGCGCCCTTAAAGCCCTTGAGTGCCTGCTCGGCCGCCGTCTGGATGCGCGAGTCGATGGTGAGCTTGGCGGTGTTGCCCGGCTGGGTCTGGCCCGCGAGCGACGCGATGGCGTTGTTCCAGCTGGAGTAGTCCTTAGAACCGGTGAGCGTGTCGTTCATGACACTCTCGATGGCGGTGGTGCCATACTGCTGGCTCACGTAGCCAACCACGTGCGCTGCCAGGTTGCCGTTGGGGTAGGAGCGTACGTAGGTGCCGTCCTCCTGCTGCAGCGACTCGGCCAGCGTCACGCCGTCGGACGTGATGATGGAACCGCGCTGGATGTACTTGGAGCGGGCGATAGTGTGGTTGTTGGTCGGCATATCCTGATAGTCCTTGGCCTTGATGACCTGGACATAGGTGAGGTTGCCGATAAGGATGGCGAACAGCGCCGTAAAGGCGAGCACCGCACGGGTTAGACGGTTGGCGAGCGCAACGCGGCCGAGCACACCGGATTCAGGCGTGTCGAGCAGGCGACGGCGCATGCGCGAGCCGACGGAATGGCTGCCGCTGCCGTAGGAAGACGAGGTGGCAAAGCGCGTGCCCGTCGGGGCGGCGGCAGATGCGACCTGATCATCGGTGATGGCAGCCATGGTGCCGGTGCCGGTAAGCTCGGCCTCGCGTCCGGTCGCCTCGTCACCGGCGCGCAGCAGGAGCGCGACGATGATAAAGCTCGCCAGCAGCGAGGAACCGCCCTGGCTCATAAAGGGCAGGGTGACGCCGGTCAGCGGGATCAGGCGGGTAACGCCGCCCACGATCAAAAAGGCCTGGAAGCTGATGGCGGCCGTAAGGCCCGTGGCGCTAAAGGCGGCGAGGTCGGATTTAGCGCGGGCAGCCGTGGTGAGGCCACGCACGGCAAAGAGCATAAACAGGATGAGCACGGCGCCGCCGCCCAAAAGGCCCATCTCCTCGCCGATGGCAGAGAAGATAAAGTCGGACTCGACGACAGGGATGTTGTTGGCCATGCCGTTGCCGATGCCAACACCGACCAGACCGCCATCGGCAAGCGAGAAGAGCGACTGGACGATCTGGTAGCCCTGGCCCTGGGCGTCCTTAAACGGATCGACCCAAACTTGGAAGCGCACCTGAACGTGCGACAGGAACTTGTAGGCGCCCACGGCGCCGACGGCCAAGAGCGCAAGGCCGATAACGACATACGAGAATCGACCCGTGGCAACGTAGAGCATCAGCAAGAAGATGGTGTAGAACAGCACGGCCGAACCCAGGTCGCGTTCGAAGACGACAACGAGTAGGCACACGCCCCACACGGCAAACAGCGGCAGCAGCAGTCGCAGGCGAGGGATCTTAAAGCCTAGGATCTTGCGGTTGGAGATGGAGAGCAGCTCGCGGTTCTCGGCCAGGTACCCGGCCAGGAACAGCACGATAAAGACTTTGGCGAACTCGCCGGGCTGGATGGTAAAGCCCGCGATGCGAATCCACAGCTTGGAGCCCGAGATCGTGGTGCCGATAAAGATAGGCAGCATCAGCAGAATGATGCCGATAATGCCAAAGGTGTACTTGTAGCGCATGACTACGTCGAGGTTCTTAACCAACGCGAGCGTTCCCACCATGAGCGCCACCGAGACAAACAGGATGATGAGCTGTGAGATGGCGAGAGCGGGGGCGAGACGCGTCACGAACGTGATGCCGATGCCCGAAAGCACAAAGACAATGGGCAGGATAGCGGGGTCGGCACCGGGCGCCAAGATGCGCACGGCAATGTGGGCCGCGGCAAAGGCGGCAAAGAGGCCGATCGGTACGGCGAGCGTCTCAAAGGAGATGGCAGCGCCCGCGGTGAGGACGTACATCGCATACAGTAGGATGACGGGGAACGCCGAGGCGATGAGCAAGAGCAGCTCGGTGTTGCGGCGACTCATAAGCGGCACTCCCTTTCTAGTTCTTTTCGGAGGCTTCGGCCTCGGCGGACTGTTCGGCGGTTTTCTCGGAATCTGATTCGGAGGTCGATCCCTGATTGGTGTTGTCGCGAATCGTTTGCGCGTCGATCACCTGGCGGGTCTGCTCCTCGTCGATCTGGTGGCGGTACTTGGATATCGTGTCCTGCGCATCGTCGACACTTGTTTGCGGAATGCCCGCCTTGAGGCGGTTTTGCGTGTCTTCGGGCAGGTCGGACAGCTTAATACTGGTTTCGCTTTCGAGCCAGTGAAGCTTGAGTCCGAGCGGCTTGCCGGGCAGGCCGCGCCAGACGGCGACATTGCCCTGGTGGGTACCCAGGTAGTACGAGCCGGTGACACCCGTGTAGGCCCAGATGCCAGCTGCCAGCACAAAGACGAGGGCCAGGATGGCGGCGATAGTAATGTTGCGGCGACGCACGCGTTGCGCCTCGCGCATAACGCCATCGTCAACCAGGTCAACGACTACTACGGTCACGTTGTCGTGGCCGCCGGCGGCAAGCGCCGCGTCCACTAGGTTGTCGACGCAGATTTGCGCGGTTGAGGACTGCGTGGCGATGTTCTCGATATCGCTATCGGGAATCATGCTCGAAAGGCCGTCAGAGCACAGGATCAGGCGGTCGCCTTCCTCGATATGCAGAGTGAAGTGGTCGGCATACATGGCGGGGTCTGAGCCCAGCGCACGGGTGATGACCGAACGGTTGGGGTGGACGCGAGCCTCGTCTGCCGTGATCTCGCCGGCGTCCACGAGCTCCTCCACGTAGGAGTGGTCGCGGGTCACGCGGATGAGCGTGCCCTCGTGGAGCAGGTAGGCGCGAGAGTCGCCCACGTGGGCGATGGCGAGCGTGTCGTTTTCGATATAGGCGCAAGTGGCTGTGCAGCCCATGCCGGGCTTGCCTAGGCCGTTCAGGGCCGCCTCGATTACGGCGGCGTTAGCTGCCTCGACGGCTGCCGCCAGGCGTGCTGCGTCGGCGGACTGCGGGGCCGTCTTGGCAATAGTCTCAACGGCGATGGAAGAGGCCACCTCGCCGGCAGCGTGACCACCCATGCCGTCGCATACGCAAAAGAGCGGCGACTGCACCAGGTAGGAATCCTCATTGTGCGGGCGTACGCAGCCAACGTCGGAGCGGGCGCCCCACATGAGTTGCGTGGTGGTGCCGGCATCATAGGTCGAGTCGGTCTCGATGCGCTCCTCGGTCAGGGGCTCAAAGCTCATGGTCGAGCCGGGGTCTTTGAGCTTGGCCTCAACGGCGGCAACGTCGATTTCGGCTGTGTCACCGGGAGAGACGGTGTCGGTCTCGGCGTTTGATTCGGAATCGCCGGTGTCCGGGGAGTCGGGCTCCTCGGACACGCGGGCGGTCGACTCGTCGTCTTGCGGGCTGACGTCTATAGGCTCGGGCGCCGGCGTAGACGCGGGCGCAACCTCGGATGCCGGGGCTATGGGAAACGCCGGCGCGGCGGGCTCGGGTGCCGCAAACACCGCAGCGCTCTCGTTAATTGCCGCGGCGACGGGCTCTGCAAAGTGAGCCGGCGCCGGGGCTGCTTCGGGCGCTGTGGGCTGTTCCGCAGCATGTGCGCCGATGGGCGCCGCTACGGCATCCTCTTCGTCCTCGTTATCGGCGAGATCCGAAATATCATGCGTTACATGCGAAAGAGGCAGGGAGAACACGGTGTCCTCGGGCTCCACGGGTGCGGAGCCCGCCGGAGCGGCGTGGGCCGGCGCAGCTGTGGCGGCGGCCGGTGCCTCGGTCATAGTTGCGGACTTGTTCTCCTCGTCGATCATCGACGGTTCACCTTCATGACCACATCGCCAATCTGGACTTCGTCGCCCTCGCGCAGCGTCGCGGGCTCCACGAGCTGGCGGCCGTTGACGAGCGTGCCGTTAAGCGAGTTGAGGTCCTCGATGATGAGCGCCGGGCCCTGCAGCGAAAAGCGCGCATGCGAGGCCGAGACGAACGGTTCGTTGATGCAGATGTCCGAAGATGGCGAGCGACCGACGATGACGGGGCCGAGCATGTCTACGTGGATGCCACGGATGCCGCGCGGGCCCTTGTCCACATCGATCGTCCAGATAGCCGAGTCGCGGCGCTGTCCGCGCACAAGTCCCACGCCGGTCTTCATGACGGCGAACAGGAAGATATAGAGCAGGGCGACCAGGACGATGCGGCCTGCAAAAAGGACGATATCGATGTTCATAAGCGACTATCCCCTAAATTCAAAGGTGCTCAGGCCAAACGTCAGCAGATCGCCGTTGCGCAGCGGGCAGCGCGTAATGCGGCGGTTGTTGACGAGCGTGCCGTTGGTGGAATTGAGGTCCTCGATCGACCAATCCGAGCCCGTAAAGGTGAGCTGGGCGTGGCGGCGCGACACGTTGGGGTCGCGCAGGGCAATATCGGAAACCGAGCGCTCGCGACCGATAGTCACCTGTGCGGAGGTGATGCTATGGCTCTCGCCGCTCACGACGTCGACGAGCTGGGCGAGCGGGCGCTGCGGGGCGCGAGTGCTCGCCATGTTGGAGGCGATGCCGGCTGCGGCGCCTAGGCCCACGGCGGCACCGGTCGCGGCGGCTCCGCCCATGCCGGCAAGCGCGTCGCGCGAGACGGTCTGCGGCACCGGGATGGGTGCTGCGGCGGGGTCGGGGACGCTAGGCGCGAAGGGGTCTGCCACGGCAAGCGGGTCGGGAGCGGCGGCGCGAGGCGTCGGCTGCTGCTGGGGCATGGCGGCGGGGCGCTGCTGCTGCGGGGCAGCAAACTGCTGCTGGCCGGCGCGCGGGGCGCTGGCGGCACGGCTTGCCGCGGAGTTGTTTTGGCCCAGACCGTTTTGATAGGCGCGCTCTTCTTCGTACAGGCGGCCGAGCGTGGGGGCATCGACGTTCTCGGCAAAGACCGAGAACTTGCCGGCGCGCAGCTGCGGATCGATCATAAAGCGCACGAGGGGCTCGCCGACAAAGACATAGCGGCGCTTTTCGGCCTGCGCCTTCACAAACTCGCGGACCTCGCGCGAAAGCTCGGGGTAGAACGGGGCGAGCATGGGATCGTCGTCGGCGGCGATCAGGATGGTATAGAGTGCCGGCGCCGTGTTGACGCCGTTGATCACCAGAGTCTGATCCTCCATGTCGCGAGCGGCCTGCTTGGCAAGCTTCTTAAAGGAGAACGGGGCACGGGTGGCACCGAAGATGCCGGCCACGTGGTCCTCGAAGATGTTCAGGAAGTTCACGAAAGATCACTCTCCGTATAGGTTCTTTGGTATCCGAGCAAATATAGGCATATCCCAACGATTATAGAGGATAGGGTTCCCGCAACCGCCGCCTTGGCGACGACCGCGGCTGCAAGGCTGGCAATTTCCATATGGTGTGCAAGACAGGACGCCGCTGCGCAGCCGATGCCGGCGACAGCGATGGCGGCGATTACGGCAAGGTTTGAGCCCTGATCGGCACGCTTGGCATGGGCGTTGAGCAGCGCAGATGACGCCGCGGCAGTTGCCGCTACCAGCACAAAGGCAGCCCAAAGGAGTGGGTCTCCCAGCGCTGCGGCAACGTTACCGAGCCCCAGCACGCCTCCGGCTGAAAGCGCGACCGTGGCCAGACGGGCAAAAAGTGCGCCCATGCCCGTTGCCGCGGCGGCGCTTGCCGGGCCGAGCCAAAATGACGCGACGCCGGCGGTGACCCCAGCTGCCAGGAAGGTATTGCCGGTCAGACAGCCAAGCGCGAGTGCACAGGTGAGTGCGGCGCTCGCGGCAGCCTCGGTGCGACCCCAGGCGATCCACCAACCGGACATGGCGGCGGCAAAGATCACCGCGACGGGCAACATCGACAGGACGCCCTGTGCCTGCATGGTGGCGTTTGCCATGAGCACCAAAAAGCCCACAGCCGAGATGGCCGAGCCAATCTGGGGGGCCAGGCCGGCCGCCGCTCCGATCGCGATAGCCGCAATGACCAGGCCGGGAAGCGCCGCGACGCCGGCCGTCTGCATCAGCAAAAAGCTAAAGGCGCCGCACGTTAGCGCCGAGATAGCGTGCATGGCGTAGTCGCGCGCATGGCTCCAGCGCGTGCCTGCCCAGCCGAGTGCGGGGTCGACTTCGATGGTGTCGTCCTCGTAGTGCGACGGCTCGATATCGTCGAGCTCCTGCTCGTCATCCGAAAGTTCGCCAACCATTTGCTCCAGGCTGCGACGGCCTTCGCGCACGCTGCCCAGACCGGCAAGGAGCTGGTCGCAAAATGCCTCGATGCTGTTGGGGCGGTCCTGCGGCATGGGGGAGAGCGCGCTCATGAGCGCGGCCTCGGCTCCCGGGGGAAAGTGTGGTATCAGCTCGCTGGGATAGGTGGCGCCGCCGATGATGCGGCCGAGCGAGTCGGCGGGCGTGGCCGCCATAAAAGGAGCGCTGCCGCACAGGCCCTCGTAGATCACACAGGCGAGGGCAAAGACATCGGCGCGCTCGTCGACCGTGCCGGTCTCGATATCGAGCTGCTCGGGCGGCATGTAGCCGATGGTGCCGCCGCGTGAGCCGCCAAAGCCACCGGCGGACGACAGCCGCGCCATGCCAAAGTCGGTGAGCTTTACATTGCCCGAGTGGTCGATGAGCACGTTGGCGGGCTTAATGTCCAGGTGGAGTACGCCATTACTGTGGGCGAAGGTGAGCGCCTGGCCCAGGGCATCGGCAATGGCCGCGGCCTCGTCAAAGGTAAGTGAGTGGCCGTCCGCGCGGTGCAAAAACTCGGCCAGCGACATGCCATCGACATATTCCATAACCAGGTAGGCATAGGCTGTGTCGTGCGTAAAGTCGATGACCTGCACGATGTTGGGATGTTGAAGCATGGCGGCAGTGTGCGCCTCGCGCAGGACATCCATGATGTCGCTAGCGGGCATGCCGGCACCGTTGATAAGGGGGATGCGTTTAATGGCGACGCGGCGGCGCAGGTGCGTGTCGCGGCAGATCTCGATGGAGCCAAAACCGCCGGTCGCAAGTGTCTCGAGCGGCTGGTACCGCTTGAGCAGCTCGCGAGAGCTGGCGCCCTCCAAAGGAACGTCCGGCGAGAACCGGGCGGTATGTTGCGAGAAAAGCGGCATGGCCAACCCTCGTGCGTTTAAAGTTCGTTTGCGAGCGGCGGGCGCGGGGCCGAGCCGTTCGCGGTGGCATAGATGCTGCTAGTGTAGCACGCTCGGGCAGATGGCGAGGATAGCGGGATGCGAGGTGGCCCGATCGATTCGGCCCGTTTCGGCTCGTTTGGAAAGCGCATCTCAGTTTTCAGCCAAATTATGGGATGCGCTTTCCAAATGGGGTGGGCTGCGGAAACTGCATCCCAGAATATTGCCCTGGAACGGGATGCGCTTTCCGAACCGGCGTCCAAAAGGAAACCGCATCCCGCTTTGATGTGGGGACTGCGAACAAAAGCCGGACCGTGATCTGGCGCGGATTGGAGTTCGCCTGAATCATTGATGCTGGCTGGTGTGAGAACAGAGATAAACGAGCGGCTCGAGCGATATAATGACACGCTATGGAGGCCGTATGCTCTTTTCCCGCCGTTCTGCTACATTTGCCTGCGCCATTGCGCTTGTCGTAATGGCGGTCACCCCTTATCACCGGTTTTCATCTTCAATCGGCCTAGCGTCAGGTGCAATGACCTGGCTCGTTATCCTGGGCGCATGCCTCGCGGCGTTTGTTCATGGTGCTGCGCTATGCAAGGGGGGAATGAGAAGGCCGAGGCATCTCGGTGCCATCGGTGTTTTCCTTGGTGTTATTGCAACGGTTCCCGAATGGGCCGACCTGGCTTTCTATGCTCGCGGAGACTCTATTCCAATCGTGTTTGCACCGATTTGGTTGTTACATGGCGTTTCGTGTGTCTCGTGCTTTGTTGGGTCGCTGCTTCTCTCATATGTTATTTGGGGCACGGCGGACTCTCCTTTGACGCAGAGGTCGACACGGACTGACGAAAGGGAAACTCGTCACCCGCAGGACGCGATTTTTACAGAAACAATAGCCGTCATGTCTTGCCTGCTGTTTTGCTGTCGAGTTTCATGGAGAGTCGTTCCCGAGCCATGGGGGATGCCCCCTGTAACGGCCGCGTCAATTGGCCTTGCGCTTTTAATTCCGTTGGTCTATCTCGCATTGACTGTGGCCCCGCCGTTTTGCCGCCCTCGTGCCTTTGGCCATGGGCGGCGCGACGTGTTTGCCTGTTCTGTGCTCGTAGCAGTTCCTATTGGTCTTATTCCGGCTGTTGAGGCGGCATACTTCGCAAGCGATGCCGTGGTCATTGCATTGCTGGCGATGGGGTCCGTTATCGCTGCTGCCTTCGTATGCATGTTGCTAAGGGGGAAACGGGACAACAATTCGGATATCGCCTGTGCGTCCGACACATTCGATGCGGGGGTGTTTTCCCCTGCCCTGTCGCCTAGAGAAGAGCAGTTTGTTCGACTGCTGCTCAAAGGGAAAACGCCGGCGGAAATTGCCAAGGAGACGGATACGAAGCCATCGACGGTGAGAACAACGCTTCACCGAGCATACGGGAAGGCGTCGGTTGCGGGCTCACGCGAGCTCGTGGCGCTGTTTGCGGGTGAGGGCGATACTGTAGGGCATGAGCTACCGCAGCGGCATGCTGACGATATAGTGGCATCAGCTCGAACGCGCCGGCTGTTTCGATACCTGCTCACATTATTCTTTATCCTCCTTGCGGCGGGGCCCTTGGTAATGGCGGATAGCGATTGGGGGTCCGGTGTTTCGCGGGCTGTCGCCTTTTCCCTCTTAAGCTACGCATTGGGTCTCGGACTGCTTCTGTCGCTACGCTACGCGGGTGGAAAAGCGAATCGTGGCGCTGCGCTGGATAGAGCGGGTGAAGCGATTTGGCTCGGAAGCCCGTACGTATGGGCGGTGCTATCTGCTGTGGAATGGTCTTTTATCTATATCGCGGCATTGATGTGCATACGCGTTCCGTTGATGGCTGTGCCGGTCCTGTTTTGCGGCGTGGCGTCTACGGCTTCGCTCGCTGTTGGGCTGCGTCCGTTTAAGGTGCATGCCCATGCTCGGGCTATCGTGCCGTTGGTGTCAATGGGCATGGTTGCCTTAATCTATGCGGTCGCTAGGGGGCAAATCCATGGACTTGCGGTGCTGACGGGGGTGCTGCTCACATATATAGTGATGCGAAGCTGTCCGCAGCGCAAAATGCTTGGGATATGGATGCTTTGCTTCGGGGCGACGGCTCCTGTTTGGGCTGTCTTGCTCAATATGGTGCAGGATCTGACGGTTTTCGAGCCGTTGTTCCTCGCGTCGTTGTTGGGGCAAAGTTCGGCTGTCAATGTCGTCGTGGCAACGGTGATTGTTTGCTGGTCTGTGCCCATGTTCGTTACGCACATCGCGCTCGCCCGCTCGGTTGAGGACGAGAAGGCCGTCTTGGAGTACCGGGCGAACGGGTCCACCGAAACGGCCCGCGTGCGCCAGCTGGCCCTGCTTACGTCGCGCTCCCTTTCTGATGTTCAGTCGCAAATTTTGCTGATGACGGCAGAGGGGGCAACGACAAAGGCCATTGCGGAGGATGTCGGTTACGCTGCATCTACGGTGCAAGCGCTGCGGTCTGCATCTTACCGCCAGTTGAAGATCAAGAATAAGGCGGAGCTAATTTTATTGTTATCGCAGGTAAATAACGTGTAAACGCCTGAGCAATCAACTCAATAGCGGGTGTTTACAGACATCTTTCTCTATTCATGCGAAGGTTGCCGTGCGTCGACGCATTGTTAACCGCTTTTGATTGGAGAAGGCCATGATTAAGCCAAGGAGCGCTATTGCTCGAATCGGAGTCGGCTTGGTGATTGCAGCTGGTCTGTCCCTAGGGGTTCCCGCTGCATCGTTTGCACAAGAGGAGTTTGACACCTCTCAGGTTTCCAGCATTACCCAAAACGCCGATACGGGAATTACGACCTGTACGAACAATGCCGATAAGGCATTTAGTTTTCAATGTGCCGGGACGAGTGCAACTGGCTACCGTCAAAAGGATGATTCCTCATCGCTCTATCTGGATATCCAGGGCCATACGGGAAATCCGCTTCGGTTATATACAGACGGTGCGTATAACACAAGCGGTAGCGGCAGCATGAATTGTACTCAGGGAACGTATCGTTCGAATCACAAGGGACAGTGGGAAATGTATAACCTCGTCCGTGAGAACGGGCGATCTGCGGCGCGACTGACTGCATGGGCGGAGTCTGGCTACGGCACTGTTATTGGCGTATGGAGCCCCGACTGCGTCGGGCATTTCCACAAGCTTCCCGCATAGTTGTTTGAAATGGCTCCCTTCCGGCTTTCTGGGTCGGAAGGGGAAGGAGGACGTATGAACCAAAAGCTCGCAAGATACGAACTGTCGAAAACGATTAGACGTCCAGCTTTTATCCTTGCTCTCTTGATTGCGGTCGCAGTTGCAATAGCTGCCGCGCTGGAGCCGTGGGCAAATTTGGAAAAAGAGCGCCACAACCTTCTTTCTTTTGGTTACGGCGTTGGCGTGCAAGCCGAAAATTATCTCGGTCAAACACGTGAAAGCAGCTTCGGTAACTGGATTGTTGTGAGCGCGAACGCGCCACTGTCTGCGTCGGTGTTTTTCTATGCACTGCCCCTGCTTGCAATGTTGGCTGGATCTTGGTCGTGTCTCTTTGAGCGTTTGAGTGGTTATGACATGCAGATATGCACGCGCGTTTCCAGAAAGGCGTACGTGAACGTAAAGATGCTGTCTGCTTTCCTCTCCGCGTTTACAGTGACTGCCATTCCTCTGCTCGTCAATTTCCTGATCGTCTCGATGCTTTTTCCTGCGTATCTTCCTCGGGTCGATGAGTCGACTTACGTAGGACTTTACCTGCATAGCTACTTCTCCGGTCTATTTTATTCGCATCCTTTGTCATATGTGCTCGCATACACGCTGTTCGATGCTGTCACGCTCGGGACTTTATCCATGGCTGTAACTGGCTTCTCAATTTTGTTTCGTAGCAGAATCAAAGCGATAATTGTCCCGTATCTGCTAATGGTTGCGTGGCATTTTGCAAATGGCTGGATCTTCGGCGTAATGGCTTGTGTGGGGTTTAACTGCAATATCCTCAACAGCATCAGGTCGGAATCGCTGAATAACTGGCCAGACATTCGAGCCGGTTTTGCGGAAATCATATTATTGACCCTTGCTTCGTTGGCTTTTTCTGGGGCGTGGAAAAGACGCGAGGTGGTCTGATGCTGTTTAGGCTGGTCGCCGCGGACCTGAGGACCGTTTTGAAGAAGAACATCATCACTTTTATTGCAATTGCGGCAGTGACCGTTGCGAACTTGGTGTACGCCTACGGATTGTCTTCTGTGTATGGGGTTAGAACGGATACCTTGGGGTTTGCGGATAATCTTGCGCTCGTGTTTGCCGGATCTGCTCCGTTTGAGCCTAGGCCCGGGGTCATGTTTGTGCCTCCGCTAGGATGGCTATTTCTCATTCTGCTTATTCTCTATACAACACTCGACTATCCGACCGAATCGTTGCACGGGTTTGGTTTGCAAGCGCTTGTTCGATGCCGGGCAAGAACCCTTTGGTGGGTCTCGCGTTTTATCTTGGTGGCGGCAGTAACGGCATTTTCACTGCTCGTGGTGGTTTGCTCTGTTGTGATTTGGAGCTTGGTGGTGAGCTCCTCGTTCAGCGCGGTCATTCATGGTGAGTCGCTTCAACTGGCTAATTTGGCGCCGTGGTTTCTCAAAGCTGCCGAGGCAGATGCGCTGCCGTTTTTCATAGGTCTCTTATTTGCTTTTGAGGCGCTTGCGTTTGCGCAGGCAGCGGTTGGGTTTGTGCTTGGGTCGTCAGTCTCGTTTGTGGTTTTAATGAGCTACCTGATCTGCTCGGCATATGCACGACATTGGGCGCTATTGGGTAACGCCTTGATGCTGTTGCGCTGGGGTGGAATTGTCAAAGAGGGAATCGCGGCGGGCTCGAGTGTCTTGTCATCAATTGGGCTTATGTCGTTATGCCTATCGTTGGGTGGACTGTGGTTTCGAAGGGCCGACCTTATAGAAAAGGGGGACAAGATATGAGTGTGATCGTAAGGGGCGTATCGAAGCGCATGGGTAAAAACGATGTCCTGCGCAACGTGTCCATCGAGGTTGACCCTGGGACTGTGGTCGGGCTTCAGGGGATAAACGGTTCGGGTAAGACCATGCTCATGCGAGCGGTTTGCGGGTTGATCAAGCCTACCGAAGGCGAAATCTCTATCGATGGCCAAAGGCTTGGGGCGGACATCTCGTTCCCGCCGAGTCTGGGGATGTTGATCGAGGCGCCTTCCTTTTTGGGATATCTGTCTGGCTACGACAATCTGAAGCTCATCGCTCAGATCAAGGGCGTTGCCACCCCCGAGGACATTCGCTCTGCCCTGCGGCTCGTGGGGCTCGATGCAGACGAAAAAAAGAAGTTCCGAGCATACTCGCTTGGGATGAAGCAGCGTCTGGGGATAGCTGCGGCAATTATGGAGAAGCCGAAGCTGCTTGTTCTCGATGAGCCAACGAACGCCCTCGACGAAGCGGGCGTTGAAATGCTCAAGCGCGTTGTGGCGATGGCGGCATCAACGGGTCGTGAGGTCCTTCTGTCCAGCCATGACGGAGAGGTGCTCGAGGAACTGGCCGATCGGGTTTACTGCATGCGCGACGGTGCCGTTGTGAAAGTTCGGGAAAGGTCGTGAGCGCGATGAAGAAGACCCTGTGGACGAGAAGATCGGCGCTCGCGCTTTTTTGCTGTGCTGCTGCCGGCCTTGCGGGCATGAGGGTGAGCGTCGTTAACGGGAACCGGACGGTCATTCCTGAGAAATATTACGCGGAGGGCGAATGGCTCTCGATGGATGGAGCGTTTCTGGGGTCGAAGGATGTGGTGACTGATGGGTATTCGTTTTGCATAGACGGGGCAGAGTTGCTCACGCCGCGCGAGTATCTCAAACGAGCACATGACGATTATTCAAAATATGGCACCGTGGATACGAAAACGAGACTGAAGGATGCCGACATCACGTGCGTTATCGCCGTAAAGATGCGTGTCAGAAATAGGGATAATATCGACGGTGGAATCAAAGCGTATGTTTGGCATCTGGTTCCGGAGTCTGCGCCAAACTATGATTTTGTAGTCAATACCGATCTGATAACGCAAGCCATGCCGGTCCTTGGCGGCTCTGCTGCGTTTGCCGTGGAGGTTGGGGCAGAAAACGAGTTGCTCGTCCCATTTATGATGCAGAACACCAACGACTATTTCGAAGGTTACGAGACCGTCCGTTTTGAGAAAGCATTTCCCGGGACTTACACGATGAAGATGACCGATCTGCCGGAGCGGAGGCTCTTAAGGTTTGAAGTGAAATAGCTCGAGAGCAAGGCAAAACGGGTCCATTGGCGGTACGCGCGCCCGATTCCAGGCGCCCCGGCCCGGAATCGGGCGCGGGACGAGGCGCCTTCGGTGTCGGCCGGCCTACCGCTTCTTCTTGCTCTTCTTCTGCTTGCGCGGTACCGTCAAGATTCTTTCGCAAATTGATCGAGGCGGCCTCGGCCCCGCCTTGCTCTAGCCCTCCGCCTTCTTGCTCAGCTCGTCCATCTCCTCCAGCTTCGACATGTCCAGGCACCTCCTCTTGCCCCATTCGTGCTCCACGATGTACTTCAGCCTCGCCGTCACCAGCATCAGGGCCGAGTTGCCGTCCGGGAAGGTCCCTACGACTCTCGTCCTCCGCCTGATCTCGCGGTTGATGCGCTCGATACCGTTATTGGTCCGGATTCTGCGCCAGTGCTCCGGCGGGAAGTCCGTGTAGGCGAGAGTCTCGGAGAAGCCGTCGCGCACCGTCCTCGCGGCCGCGCCGAGCCTCATCCCGTCCAGCTCGTCCGCCACCTCCGCCGCCTTCCTCGAGCACGCCTCGCGCGATTCCTGCGCGTGAATCGCCTTCAGCATGCGCGCCACGGCCTTCCTCCTGGTCACGGGTGTTAGCGCTACTGTAAAAACAACCATTTTGACCAACGCTCAACAACCAATCATGCCAACGCAGTCCCGCCATTTGCGCCAACGCATTTTCACCATTTCCACCAACGCCGGGGCTTACGCTTCGATCGACGAGCGAACGAT